>NZ_JAXKVV010000009.1:0-148832 GCF_034296135.1 Aureibaculum koreense | reverse complement strand
TTGCTTTGAGCATTCATAAGAGCCTTTAGTTCTGATTCACTCTCTTTAATGTGTAAGTCTATTTGTTTTGCCATAAGGCAATTTACAAATAATTGAGTAAATTAACAAGAGAAATGGTATAACATTGATATTTCTTCCCAGCAATAAGGGCATTGAAAAAAGTGTTCGAACATAGTTTAACTGATTTGTATGGTTGTAACAAAACACGTCAGTTTGAGTGAAATTCTGATAAGAATTTAGTATCGAAAACAAGTGTTTTGGTTTCAAAAAAACTATTCTCGATACACTTTTTTGCAAAAAAGCACTCGAATTGAAGGTTTTTAAAACCAAAGTAGTAATCATGGAAATCAGTTTTTTTAATAAGCTGTATCCAACAAATCCCCACTCAACTGTAATACTTGCAATTCTGCTAATTTAGCATCATATTTTGCGGTATTTTTTGCGTTAATCGCATTAACTAAATTTAATTGGGCTTGTCTAAATTCTATTGAAGTTACTTGCCCTAACTTAAAACGCTCTTCGGTTCTGTTAAAATTATTGGTATTGGTTTGTACGTTTTTTTCCTGAGTTTGTAGAATGAATAATTTGTTCAAATAATCATCATAAGCATTGTTAAAAGTACGGGTTATATCCAATTCAGTTTCTTCTTTTAACAACTGTTGTGTTTCTAAATTGATTTTTGCATTATTAACCAACGTTTTAGTCCTACCACCGTCGAAAACATTCCATGAAAGACTTAAGCCACCCGACAAACCAGAATTAGTAGAGGATATTATAAACGAAGATCCGTTATTATTGTTTTTATTCCAACCATAGGTGCCGTTTAATCCCACGGTAGGCAAATACCCTGATCTGTTCGCTTTGATTTGGAATTCACTAATGGTAATGTTTTTCTCTAATTGTTGTAATACCACATTATTGGTTTTAACTTTTTCGTATAATACTTCTTTATTGGGAGCAAGGGTAAAATTGACCAAAGTATCAACGGTAAATTCTGGTGCTTCATCTTTGCCTAAAACCACATACAGATCGCGTTTGGCATTTGTTAATAATTGTTTGGTACTCAGCAAATTAATACTATCGTTATTTACATCAACTTCGGCATTCAATACCGCCAACTTTGTATTTTGTCCATATTCAAATTGATATTGGACACGTTGCAACCTATCCTTTGATATGGCAAGGCTTTGTTGTTGCAATTGATAGTTTTCCGTCAATTTAGCTACATTATAATAGACCGAAAATAACTGTAAGATAGTATTCTCAATAGTTTGTCTAGCTTGTAGTTCAGACAGATTGTATTGTTCTTTTAAGCGTTGATAATCGTAGTGTCTACCCATCCCATCAAACAAAGTATAATTTAAACTGACAGAAGCATTATAACGATTACTCTCTGCACGTTTTAAAGAAAGCGTTGTGTCTATACGAACAGAAGTGTTATTATCTAAATTATAAGTAGCACCAGCATTACCGCTCAAAGTTGGTAAGTAACCTGAATTTAATATGCTCTTGTTGTTTTCGGCAATCTTTAGGTCATTATCGGCAATTTTAATTCCATAATTGTTATCTAAAGCTATACTTACCGCCTCTTGTTTTGTCAATAATTCTTGGGCCGAAATTGGCAAGGACATTAAGAATAGAATGCCGTATAAAATTTTAATGTTCATCTATTTTTTGTTCTTTAATAGCACGTTCTACTTCTTCTTTTTCTACTTTATTTCCAGAGGCCAACCATTTACTGTTGGTTTTAAAACTATTGGTTACCGATAATAATAAAGGTAAAATTAGTAAAGTTAGTACAGTGGCAATTCCAATGCCATAAGCAATAGAGATTGCCATTGGCTTTAAAAATTGAGCTTGTCGACTTTTTTCCAATAATAAAGGTGCAATACCTGCTATGGTTGTTAAGGAGGTTAAAAATATGGCTCTAAACCTGACCCTTCCAGCTTCATAAAGGGCTTCGTCAAATTTCATACCCGATTTTAAAAAGGAATTGAATTTACCTATAAGCACCAAGCCATCGTTTACCATTATACCTATTAACGCAATTATTCCCAAAGCTGAAAGTATGTTAATCGGAAAATCATGAAACCAGTGTCCCCAAGCCACGGCAATAAAACTAAAAGGAATCATGAAAATAAGTAATAATGGCTGGCTGTAACTTCTAAACGTAAAGGCAATAACTATATAGATTAAAAAAATCACAACTGGTACAACTATTTTTGCCGAATCGGTCAATTTATTGGCTTCCCTATTCTGCCCTTCATAAGAGGCACTTACCGTGGGGTACTTAGAACTAATTTCAGGCATTATATTGTCTTTAATGTCCTGAATTATTTCTGTTGGACTACCTTTAGGATCTTTTAAATCTGCATTTACTTGAATTTCCCTTCTTCCGTTTAAATGGCTAATACTTTCGTCACCTCTTTTTATAGTATAATCTGCAATTTCTCCAAACGGCACACGTTGTCCGGAAGAGGTTACAATTCGCATTTCATCAAGATCATTAATTGATTCTCTGTTGGAGCGATCATAACGCACCCAAACTCGAATTTCATCTTGCCCACGTTGAAAGCGTTGTGCTTGCAATCCGAAAAATCCAGCCCTTACTTGACTCATAACTTCTCTTAAATTGAGACCTAGTGCATATGCAGATTCTTTTAACTCGACATTGATTTCTTTTATTCCTTCAGGGTCTGTGTCAGAAATATCCGTTAAAAGTGCATTATTTTCTAGTACTGCTCTCAGCTCTTCTTTAGCTAGTTTTAATTCTTCTGTATTATTTCCCAGTAGAGATACTGAAACAGGACTCCCACCAAAATTTCTACCCGAACCAAAAATCAAACGTTCAACACCATAGACTTCTCCAACTTCGTCCCTAATGGAATTGGTTATGTCTTGTGAACTGAAATCACGGGCTTCACCAGGTAATAAATTAATGTTTAAGCTTGCTTTATTATTTCCTGGGCCAACACGTTTTATAATATTTTCAACCACTTGTACGTTACCGGTTTGTTTTTCGGTATATTCTTCATTAACCCTCCATGCGGCATTTTCCACCAAGGTAATAATGGAATCGGTAAGTTTAGGGTTGGTACCTTCGGGCATTAATAGCTCAACACTTACTCGGTCACTGGCTACATTGGGAAAAAATGCACTACGAATAATTCCCGCTCTAAAAAAGCCAATAGTAAGGATCATTAAAGCTATTAAAATGGAAAAAGTAATAAATCGTTGCTTGAGTACAAACCGAAGTACCGGACTATAGATTCTATCCCTACAATAATTCATAAAACGATCTCCCCATTCGTTAAATTTACGCAGTTTTAGAAATAATTTTGCTATTCCTTTTTTCTTTTCTTCTTCCTCTTTTGAGAGGGTAACCAATGCTTTAGAATGTGCGATGTGAGCCGGTAAAATAATTAGGGCCTCAACAAGTGAAACAATTAAGGTTAGCATTACAATTACCGATACTTCACTAAAAAATGCACCAATTCTCCCTTCAAGGAATAAAAATGTTGAAAATGCCAAAACGGTAGTTATAATGGCAGATAGAATAGCGGGTAAAACTTCCATTGTACCATCAATGGCGGCCTGTACTCTTGGTTTTCCTTGTTCGTAATGTTGGTATATGTTTTCTGAAATTACAATACCATCATCTACCAAAATACCTATTACGATAATCATTCCGAAAAGCGATAATACATTAATGGTAACATCAAATAACGGGGCAAAAATAAACATCCCTAAAAAGGCAACTGGTAAGCCTAAAGCTACCCAAAATGCCAAACGTGTATTTAAAAAAAGTGATAGAAAGAAAAGTACTAAAAGAATACCAACGGCACCATTCTCTAAAAGTAATTGAGTACGCTCTGCCAATCTGATCGAAGAGTCGCTCACAACATCTATTTTAACACCACTATGTTTTTGATTGAACTCTTTTACATAAGCATTTACTTGATCTGCGGTGGACATAAGGTCTTCGCTGTTCGTATTGGTTATTTCCACATTCACAGCTACATTCCCGTTAAAATAGGACGCATTAGGAGTCTCGGAAAATCGATCTTTAACCGTTGCCACATCTTGTAAACGCACTATAGTTCCGTCTTCTCTGGCCCTAACCGTCAAGTGATTTAGTTCATCCCCATAATAAGACCTGTTGCTGGCTCTAATTAAATAATCTTCGGCATCCGTTTTTATGTTTCCACCAGTAGTTAGAATATTTGCTTGAGATACTGCACTTGCAACTTCTGCAAAGGTTAAATTATAGGCCAGTAAATCACTCTCTCTAACAGCAATCTCTATTTCTTCTTGAGGATAGCCAGATATATCAATTTGAGAAATGCCTTCCATGGCACGTAGGTCATTTTCTATCTGCCTACCAATTTGTTTTAGGGCTGTCAGTTCTATATTATCTCCACTAATGGCAAAATCTATGGTTTGACGTATCCGCTCTTGTTTAGCAACCACTAAGGGTTCCATGCCCGTGGGAAAGTTGGGTACACGGTCAACAGCGTTTTTAACTTCGGCAAGCATGTCATTAATATCTTGATCACTTTCAATTTCAACGGTAATATTCCCTCCGTTTTCCCTTGAAGTTGAGGTTACGCGTTCTACTCCAATAAGCCCTTTTAAATTGTCCTCTATTTTTAAGACCACCCCTTCTTCAATTTCTTGTGGTGCGGCACCAGGATAAGCAACATTAATAGAAATAATCTCTGCTTCTTGTAGTGGGAAAAATGAAGATTTTAATTGAAGCATCCCCAACACCCCAAAAATTAAGAAAGCTATGATGATTACATTGACTGCAACTTCATATTTTATGAAATAGCTAATTACTTTTCTCATAATTATTCTGAAGTTTTATTGCTCGATTCATCATATATTTTCACCAGCATACCAGCATAGGCACCCGGAATGGATTTTGATAAAATTTTTGTACCGTCAGGAACCCCTTTAATAACTACCTCTTTTGGTGAAAAATAAACAGGATCTACTTTAATAACATCTAAAATACTATCTTTAATAATAAAGATTTCCGATTCATCAATTAATAACTTTCTCGAAATTTTTATAGCATTTGGCTCTTCCTTTGCTTCTAACTGAGCTTCAAGATACATCCCTTCCTTTAGTGACGTTCCCCGTACTTCAACAAATACTTTTATGGTTTGTGTTGTTTGGTCTATTTTGCCATTTATCCGAGTTACTTTTCCCTCATAAGTTTTATCGTCGTCAGGTGTTTTTAGTTTTACGCTTTCCCCGATTTTTAGCAAATCGCTAAATGTTTTACCAATGGCCAATTCCAACTCATAAACAGAGGTATCAATAAATTCCCCTAATTTTTGACTTGGTCTTATTAACGTGCCTTTGGTAACCAATGCCTCGGTTAAAACACCATTAAACGGTGCAGAAATTCTATATTTGGATAACCGTTGCTCTAAATTTTTAACGTTATAATAAGCCGTTATAATGCCACGGCCGGTTACAAAATAGTTTGCTTTCTCATCGTTAGTTTCTGGTAATGGGGCAACACTTTTACTAATATCAAAATTCGTTAAGTAGGTATTCCACGCAGGGAACACAGATGGATAATCCAATCTTAAATCTGGCATTATTGCAGTAATGGCATTATATAAGTCGCTTTTTGCCGATTGTACAGAGGCATAATATTCGCTTGAATTTATGCTAATTAAAGTTTGCCCCTTTTTATATGCCTGTCCGGCTTTAAAATCCTTGGAGCTACCTTGAAAAACACCTTGGACTTCTGAATACAATTCTAATCTATTTTTTGCAACTAATGTACCGTTTGCTGGAATAACTATAGGAACGGTAGTGTTTTTAACAGTTTCGCTAAAAACTGTTTTTATAACTTTTTCTACTTTTGGCTTTGGTTTAATACTGTTTTCAACAATATAATAAGATGCTACTAAAGCAAGTATAATAATAGCAACACCAATTGCTGAAAGTAAAATTTTTCTCATAGTTAATAAATGTTAAATAGATGTATCCAAAGGCAAATGCCAAAAATATGTTAAAATTCAGGCAGTTACTAATGTGGCCATTTAAATTTTTGTTAAAAATACTTTAGTATCTTTGAATACTATTATAAATACATATGAAATTAGATATACTTGCCGTTGGTTCGCACCCAGATGATGTTGAATTGGGCTGTGGGGCAACTTTGGCCAAAGAAATCTCCCTCGGAAAAAAAGTGGGTATTTTAGATTTGACCAGAGGTGAACTGGGAACCCGTGGTTCGGCTGAAATACGAGACAAAGAAGCTGCCAACGCCGCAAAAATTTTAAAAGTTGAGGTGCGAGAAAATTTGAGGTTTGACGATGCGTTTTTTGTAAATGATAAATTACATCAACTAGAAGTCATAAAAGTTATTAGAAAGTATCAGCCAAAAATCGTTTTGTGCAATGCTATTGACGATAGGCATATAGACCACGGCAAAGGTAGTAAGTTGGTCAGTGATGCCTGCTTTTTATCGGGTTTACGAAAGATTGAAACAAAATTGGATGGAAAAAACCAAGAAGCTTGGCGACCCCAACATGTCTATCATTACATACAATGGAAAAATATTGAACCCGATTTTATGGTTGATGTAACTGGATTTATCAATAAAAAAATAGAAGCTATTAAGGCTTACTCTTCTCAGTTTTATAATCCGAATAGCAATGAGCCAATTTCACCTATAGCTACCAAAAATTTTTTTGAAAGTGTTGAATATAGGGCCAAAGATTTAGGAAGGTTAATAGGTACTGATTACGGAGAAGGTTTTACGGTAGAACGTTATGTAGCTATTGATAATTTAGATGCCTTGATTTAATCATGTAATCGATTTTTAATAAGCACATTTTTTTGAGATTAAATAATTTTTACTGCCATTTGCTACTACCCAGCTTTTACTTTACCTCCAATTCATTAATAGTTCTTTTTATTCTCTCATTTCCAGAATCGTAAACCAATGCTTTTTTGTAATTGACTATAGCCTGAAGTGTGTCTCCACTTTTAAGATAGGCTTCAGCCAAACTATCATACACATTATAACTATACGGGTGCAGAGCTGCATTTATTTTAAAAATGTTTAATGCTTGTTCAAAATTGTCGCTACGAAGATGATAATACCCCAATGAATTCATTTCCCTTTCGTTGATGGCAACATCTAAGGAGTCCTTTTCTTTTATTGCCAAATAACCTTTCAACGCTTTTTCATATTCATTATTGGCTAAATATTCACTCGGTATTAATTCACCTTCTTTAAGTTTTTTAAAGTTATATTCAATTTTTGCACCATCTTCTTTGGGTACTAGCACCAAATATTTTTGTTGGTTTTTAGGATTGGTTTTAAACATAACTTTCTCGTTCATTTCTTTTACAAAAAACACATCGTCACCTAATTTCATAGGTTCTATATCTTTTATTCCTTTCCAATTCATCAATAGTACTTTATCCTTAAAATAAACCTCAATTACCTGATCTGAAGTATATAAATACCTTCCAGTCACGTTCTCTATAAACTCATCGCTATTGGTTGGCTTTGCACAGCTAATAATCAAAATAAAAAGTGATAAGTTCAATATTTTAGATTTCATAGTATTATAAGTTTTAATTTTTCTTTATTATTTCTTTTCCAATTCTTATATATGTCTCTTTTACATCTTCTGGCAATTGTCTGGCACCGAGTGCTTCAGAAGTGTCAAACCCACCAGGCCAAGTATATCCAATTAGAGCAATAACTTTTTCTTCGGTTTTTGCCAATTCGTAGTAACTATCGGCAACAGCTTCCATATCGTTTTGAGATATTCCGTAAATACCTTGATGGATTTCCTTTATAAAATGAGTGTCCATTACCAATACTAACTTTTGGTTTTCATTTACCAATTTAGATTTTAATAAAGACAGTTCTTTTAAGAATTGACTGTTGTTTTTAGGATCTTTTATAAAGTAATGGTCAAAACCGACCCAATCTACCGAATTCGGAATTTCTAATTCGTGCAAAATAACAGAAGCCTCTATCATTAAAATTGGAATTACAGGAATTGTTGCTTTAACATAATCTGTGGCTGACTTTAGTTCGTTAAACGAAATACCGTTCCAAGTGGGTTCTTCACCAATATAAAAAGCCTGGATTTTGTCAATATTATTCTGTAAGTCATTGGTTTCTAAAAAAATATTCCAACGGTTTTTATAATCACTTCTTAAGTTATATTCAGTACCGCTTTGACTATTAGTGCCTGTTTGTTCAAAGAAAATTTCATGTAAGTGTAAAACGGTTTTGATGTCATAACTTTCCATCTTGTTTAGCCTACTTATAATATTGTCATTTGGATTGATGACCAATAAATCGGCTATATTGGAAAAATCAGCAATTTCATCAAGATAATTTGTTTTGGGTTCTGCATCTAAAGGATCGTCCCAACCCACATCAATTAAAGTAAAACCAAAGTATTTTAAATGATTTAAATTTAAATCAGAATTGCTATCGTTTGATTGACAGGAAATTAAACAACTTAAAAAGAACACTATTTTTAATAACGTTTTCATTTCTGAAGGATACGATTTATCACCATATTAGTTAGTAGAATAAAATGTGCTAAAAGTTACAAATTTTTCATTTTTTATTTGAAGAAGATTACAAATAGATTATATTTGCACTCGATTTGCCACTTAGGCAGGTTCAAATATTGTTGCTCATCTCGATAGCTATCGGGAGGTTAGAGCATCAAAATTGTAAATGGTGGTTGTAGCTCAGTTGGTTAGAGCATCGGTTTGTGGTACCGAGGGTCGTGGGTTCGAGCCCCATCTTCCACCCAAAGAGTTGATTTTTATTAATCAACTCTTTTTTTTATGCCAAATTTTTATCGTTTCCAATTTATGGGGCGAGAAGCCTGTCCCGATGTATATATTCAAGGTAAAGGAATGACGTAGAAAATAACTATTGGGAAGCCCCACCTGCCCGTTCGAAGTTTACGGAGGCGGGTCTTCCACCCAAGTAAAAGGTTTCTCTGAAAAGAGTAATCTTTTTTAGTTATTGGGTTATTAGGTCATTTTTCTAACCTGTAACTTGTGATCATTGGAATTTTATTTTTGGAATTTATTTGTTATTTGATGCTTGAAATTTGTTTTTTAAATTCCACTAACCACTAACCACTAACCACTAACCACTAACCACTAACCACTAACCACTAACCACTAACCACTAACTACAAATCTCTTGTCTCAATACTAAAAATCCACCGACCACCGACTAACGACCAATAACTATTAAACTTTAAGTTTTTATTAAGATAAATTTCAATAAATTTGCAACCACCCGAAAAATAATTAACTATGAAAAATTTTTACATTACCCTTAGTGCCTTTTTAGCCATTGCTACTATTTATGCACAAAACAGTACCGATACAAGTTTAGATAAAGCAGTGTTAAAACAAGCTATGCGTTATGCGGATGCTGATGTTGCAAAGAAAAGTATGTACGATATTATTGCCAAAGAAGGTGATAACAGTACCTATAAAGATAGCTTGGCCTATTTGTATTTTAACGATAGAAAATTTGCCTCTTGTTTTATGGTTTGTACTGATATATTAAGTAAAGATGGAAATAAACAAGAAGTTTTAGAAATGCAAGCCATCTCTTTGGAAAATATGGGAGCTTTTGATAAAGCGGCACAATCTTATGCCAAATTAACCGTAAAGTCAGGAAATAATTACCATGCCTATAAATTGGCAAATTTGTATTTTGCCATGAAAAAATATGATGAAGCTTATAAAGCGGTACAAAAAGCACAAGAACTTAAAGATACTGGTGAAATAAAAGTGAGCTATGCCGTAAATAAAAATTATCAACAACAAGTAGCGTTGTTAGCCGCAATATCGAATTTAAAAGGATTGATTGAATTTGAGCAAGATAAAATGGATGCCGCCAAAATAAGTTTTCAAAAAGCGGTTGAACTGCAAGATGATTTTGTATTGGCAAAAGAGAATTTACAAGCAGTAATTGATGGTAAGCAGGTGAAGAAGGAGTAAAAAAACGCCTTAAACTTCTTAAAGGCAAAAATAGTGAATAATTGATGTTTTTAGTTGGGTAAACTCTTTCTGAATACAACAACACCAAACGTAATTTCAATATAGACCACTATTACAACTAGGGACGCAAAGAGAGTAGGGTAAAAGTTGGTTAAATTGGCTTTACCATAGCTATTAGACGCTAATAGCTCAACGTAAGTTACAATTCCATAAACGACGAAAAGTAACAAGCTTATAAAAATTCCTACTTTAGCCTTCCGTTTGGTTTTTACTAAAATGACTTTATAATCTTTTTGGCTATTTATTTTGTCCATGATGTTGTCTTCTAGATTGACATCAATGCTTTTTAATTCGTTATTGTTGATTAATAGTTTCTTTATGTTTTTTTCTGTTGTATCCATTTTAAAAATTATTATGTTGAACTGATAAAGCAAGGAAACTTTTTCTTGCTCTATGAAGTAATACTTTTATGTTTGACTTTGTAAAACCGGTAATTTTCTCTATTTCTAAAATAGACTCTTCATGTAAGTAGTGTAATTTTAAAAGCAATGCTTCATTCGGTTTCATTAAGTTCAATGTTTTTTTAATTTCCATTTGTTTATCATTTAGTTCAAACTTATTTACGGCTTCATTAAACGTGCTTGAATAATCAATGGGGTCATCCATAAAAGTAATAAATTCTTTAGATATTTTATTTTTCTTTAAAAATTTTAATGCTTCGTTTACAACTATTTTATATAACCAAGTGGAAAACTTAGCGTCAGACCTATAGGAACGCAGTCCTTTATAAGCTCTTATAAATGAATTTTGAACCACATCATTCGCGTTAAATTCATTTTTTACCATAGATATAGCTATGGAAAATGCCATTTCTTGATAGGTTCTAATAAAATAGCGAAAAGCGTCTTTATCTCCAGAGAGTACTTTATTTATATGAACTAAGTCCGATTCAGAATTCAACTGCTCTTCTTTTTGTTTACAAAATAAGAGATAAGAAAACCGATGCCACCAAAAAGTAGCAGAAAGCCTGGGATAATTACATAATCAGGGATGTTGGTATTGGCAGAAAACATATAAGAAACAAAAATTCCTGCGGCTAAGGAGAAAAAAAGTATGGCTAAATTCAATAAGATATTCCCATAATTTTTAATTTCTTTATCAATTATACCACTTTCAATTTTGGCCATTTGCTCTATATGCCTGGTTTTAATAAGATAGTAAATCGTAAATGCTACCGTTGCTAGTAATACAACAATTACTAAAGATGGTCCTAGTAATTTCATGTTTCTTTTGTTTTAAGTTTAAATTATTGTCAATAGGATACGTGTATTCTATAAAAGGTTACAGAATTTAAAAAAAATTAATTATTTGTAACCTTTTCCATATCATAAATATCAAATTAACAAATAAAATTTAGTAATCAATTTTTAAAACAAATAAAAATGAAAAAAGTAAACATTCTATTAATAGCTACAATTAGTTTAATACTACTTAGTTTTAGTTCTTCAAATTTTATGGGAATCATCAGACATGATGTCTCTATTGAAAAATATAGAGAAGTTGGTAATCGTAATGAGTTTGATTGTGTTGGTCGATATTCTGAATCTGAAGAAAGTAAAGACTACGCAGTAGGTGTATTAATAGCCCCAAAATGGGTGTTAACTGCAGCACACTTTGTGCAGGACTCTTCTGTATGGAAATTTGGTAACAATTTTTATAAAACAAAAAGAATAGTTAGACACCCAGAATTAAAACCAGATGCTCAAGAAACCCAATGGATAGGGTGTGATATGGCCTTGATAGAACTTGAAAACCCTGTTTTGGACATAAAACCGGCAATTCGATATTACGGTGATAAAGAGTTGGGACAAACAATTACTAAAGTGGGATATGGATTTATTGGTAATGGAAAAGTAGGTATGGACAATCCCAGAAAACAAGAAAAACTAGGTGGACAAAATGTAGTGGATGCAATTGGCGGTTCTTTTGAAAATAGAGAATTCACTACTAGTGTTATGGTATGCGATTTTGATAACCCTGAGAACAATGAATTCAATCATTTTGGTTCTCCTATTCCCCTTGACATGGAAATTGGAGGGTCAAAAGGAGATAGCGGCGGCGGCGTATTTATGGAAGATAATGGTGGGTTTGTTTTGGTAGGTATAGTTTCTGGGGCATTAAACAGAGAGATTAAATATACTGCGGTTATGGCACTTGCTAGGGTCTCAAAGGCTAATGCCTGGATTGATTCGGTTATTTACTAATAGATATAAATAAAGAAAAGTTGAATTAAAATTCTAGAATTTTAATTCAACTTTTCTTTTAAATAAGTAGCTGTATAAGAATTCTTAACGTTAACCAAATCCTCGGGCAATCCTTGGAACAATAGATTACCACCCGTTTTTCCGCCATCTTTACCAAGGTCAATAATATAATCAGCACATTTTATTAGGTCAATATTATGTTCTATTACCACTATGGTATGTCCTTTTTCTATTAGGGCATTAAATGAGGCCAATAGTTTTTTAATGTCGTGAAAATGTAATCCAGTTGTGGGTTCGTCAAAAATAAAGAGGACTTTATCTTTTGTAGTGCCTTTAACTAAAAACGAAGCGAGTTTTATACGCTGTGCTTCACCGCCCGAAAGGGTAGAAGAGGCCTGTCCCAATTGGACATAACCCAAACCAACATCTTGTAAAGGTTTTAATTTGGTAACGATTTTTTTTTGTCCGTGCTGTTTAAAAAATGCCGTGGCTTCGTCAATGGTCATTTCCAACACATCAGAAATTGACTTATCCTCAAAGTTTACTTCTAAAATTTCCTTTTTAAAACGTTTGCCCTTACAAGTCTCGCAAGGTAAATGCACATCTGCCATAAATTGCATGCTAATGGTTACTTCGCCTTCACCTTTGCAGGTTTCGCATCGGCCGCCATCCACATTAAATGAAAAATGTTTGGCTTTGTACCCTCTTATTTTCGATAATTTTTGTTGGGTAAATAAGGCTCTAATATCATCATATACCTTTATATAGGTAACTGGATTCGATCTACTTGATCGTCCAATCGGATTTTGATCTATAAACTCTACACTTTTTATAGTAGAAAAATCGCCTTCAATACTGGTAAACTGACCGGGTTTTTCACCGTAATTGAACAATTTCTTCTGTAAGGCTGGGTACAAAATGTTTTTGACTAAAGTACTTTTTCCACTTCCTGAAACACCAGTAATAACGGTTAAGGTATTTAGAGGGAATTGAACATCAATATTTTTCAGATTATGTTCTCTAGCCCCAATTACTTTTATAAAATCCGTGGCTTTTCGTCTTTTTGTCGGGACTTCTATTTTTAATTTTCCCGTTAGGTAATTGGCCGTTAAGGTATCCGCTTTTAAAATTTCCTTATAAGTACCATAAGCCACCAATTCGCCACCAAAAGTTCCCGCTTCGGGACCAATATCAATAATGTAATCGGCAGCTTTCATAATATCTTCATCATGCTCTACTACAATTACGGTATTGCCTAAATCACGCAATCCTCTTAAAACTTTGATTAAGCGTTCGGTATCTTTGGAATGTAAGCCAATACTAGGCTCATCCAAAATATACATGGAACCTACCAAGCTACTTCCTAACGAAGTTGCCAGATTAATCCGTTGGCTTTCACCACCCGAAAGAGTATTTGATGCACGATTTAAACTTAAATAGTTCAACCCTACATCTGACAAAAACTGCAAACGGTTATTAATTTCTTTTAATAATCTTTTGGCAATATTAAAATCATGTTCAGATAGTTTTAGTCCCTGAAAAAAGTCAAGTACTTCATTAATAGGTAAATTGACCAAATCGGTAATTGTGGTATTACTAATCTTTATATAGGATGTTTCTTTACGTAATCGTTTTCCGTGACAGGTTGTACATTTAGTTTTGCCACGATACCGTGAAAGCATTACACGATATTGGATTTTATAAGTTTTTTCTTCAATATGCTTGAAGAAAGTATTTAATCCATGAAAATATTTGTTTCCATCCCAAAGTAATTGCTTTTGGTCATCCGTCAATTCAAAATATGGTTTGTGAATTGGGAAATCGAACTTATAAGCATTGTCAATCAACGCTTCTTTATATTCTAAAAAAGAATCGGTCCGCCATGGTACAATAGCATCATCATAAATAGATAAAGCCGTGTTTGGTATCACTAAATCCTCGTCGATACCGATAACATTTCCATAACCTTCGCAAGTGGGGCATGCTCCATACGGATTGTTAAAACTGAATAAATGTGTATTGGGCTCTAAAAAAGACATGCCGTCCAATTCAAACTTATTATTAAAAACATGTTGTTTGTTGTTGGACAGATCTTCAATGATACACTCGCCCTTGCCCTCAAAAAAAGCAGTTTCAATGGCATCAGCCAATCTGTTGTAGAAATCCTCATTATCTTGTACAACAATCCTATCTACGACCAATTGGAATTCTTTTTGGTCTTTGGGTTTAAAATCATTGATTCTTATAATTTCATTGTCAACTTTTATTCTGGCATACCCCTGTTGTTCTAAAATCTGAAGTACCTTTTTTAAGGTTCTGCCATTATCTATAGTTAGAGGTGCCAATAGTAATAACTTGCTCTTTTCATCATATTTTTTAATATGGTCAATAACATCGGCAACTGTATTTTTTTTGACTTCATTACCAGAAACTGGTGAATAGGTCCTGCCAATTCTGGCAAATAACAACTTTAAATAATCATAAATTTCAGTAGAAGTACCTACTGTAGAACGCGGATTGGTACTGTTGACCTTTTGCTCGATGGCAATAGCTGGGGCAATACCTTTTATATATTCTACTTTAGGTTTATTCAATTTACCTAAAAATTGTCTTGCATAAGAAGAAAGACTTTCCACATATCTCCGTTGCCCTTCGGCGTACAAAGTATCGAATGCTAAACTCGATTTTCCCGAGCCGGATAAACCGGTAATTACCACCAATTTATTTCTCGGAATGGCCACATTTACATCTTTTAAGTTATGCAATGCAGCTTTTTTTATAATTATTTGCACTTTTGGATCTAAGTTGTCTATCTTCACGGAAGCCCTTTAAAATATGAAATAGCGACAAAGATAGTGACTTATTTTTGTAAAAAAAATATAGGGCAGTATAAAATATTTTTAAAAAAAGTTTGTTTTATTAAAAAGTTTGTCATTATATTTGCCCCGTTCAGTCTAACCAATTGAACATAAATATTAGGAACTAGTTTCCCCTTAACTAAAAAAATTAACGCTTATAGTATAGTTCTACTTTTTAAAATTAATTAACGAAGTCTCATAGCTTCATTAACCAAAAAGGGAATTATGCAAAAACAAAAATTAGACGATAGCGTCTTAGTAAGGAACTACATTAACGGTAGTGAAAGATCATTAGAAATCTTAGTTGGTCGTCACAAACAAAAAATCTACAGTTTTATTTATTCAAAAGTATTGGACAGAGATATCGCAGAAGATATTTTCCAAGATGCTTTTATCAAAGTAATCAGAACTTTAAAATTAGGTAACTACAACGAGGAAGGTAAATTCTTACCTTGGGTAATGAGAATTTCGCATAACTTGGTTATTGACCATTTTAGAAAGAGCAACAGAATGCCTTCATTTAAGAACACGGAAGAATTTGATATTTTTTCTGTTTTAAGTGATTCTTCTCTGAATGCTGAGAAGGAAATTATTAAAAATCAAATACATTTTGATGTTAGAAGGATAATTGAAGAGTTACCTGAAGATCAAAAAGAAGTATTGATTATGCGTATTTACAGAGACATGAGTTTTAAGGAAATCTCTGAAAACACAGGGGTTAGCATTAATACTGCCTTAGGTAGAATGCGATATGCTTTGA
This sequence comes from Aureibaculum koreense, assembly GCF_034296135.1. NCBI lineage: Bacteria > Pseudomonadati > Bacteroidota > Flavobacteriia > Flavobacteriales > Flavobacteriaceae > Aureibaculum > Aureibaculum koreense. The sequence goes on along the minus strand of NZ_JAXKVV010000009.1, from coordinate 132,918 downwards.
TTAATTTGAGAAAAATTATTGAAAAAAATAAAATAGTTTTAACCAATTAACAATAATGTAAATTTTTCTTCGTTATATACTCAACCCTAACACTTAATTTTAGTATATATGAAGAAAATTTACACTGAGGAATTGCTGAATAAGCAATTCACCCCCAAAAAAAGTACGATCTCGTTTATCTTAAATTACTCCAAATCAATTGAAGTAGTTAAAAATGAGAAAGACGAACAAATTTTGTTTAATTTGAATTAAAAGGAAAAGGCTTGTAAGAAATTACAAGCCTTTTTTTATTTTTTGTAATAGGCACTAAGAACACTTTTTCTACCAATAGTTTTCGTAATAATATCTTTCTCCAAATCCCATCCTCGGGCAGGAGAATACTCTCTACCATAATAAATAATTTGTAAATGCAATTTATTCCAAGTCTCTTTTGGAAATAATCGTTTCGCATCTTTTTCTGTTTGTACCACGTTTTTTCCAGAACTTAAATTCCATCGATACATTAGCCTATGTATGTGTGTATCAACAGGAAAAGAAGGAATATTAAATGCCTGGCTCATAACCACAGAGGCTGTCTTGTGTCCAACGGCTGGCAATGCTTCAAGGTCTTCAAAATTTTGAGGAACTTTTCCATTGTGCTTGTCAATTAATATCTGTGACAAACCATAAATCCCTTTTGATTTCATTGGCGAAAGCCCTACAGGTTTTATAATTTCCCTAATTTCATCAACGGATAACTTAACCATATCATACGGATTATCTGCTTTTTCAAATAGGAGGGGAGTAATGGTATTTACCCTAGCATCAGTGCTTTGTGCAGAAAGCAAAACAGAGATCAACAACGTATAAGGGTCTTTATGTACCAAAGGTATTGGAGGATTTGGATATAATTTCTCTAAGGTTTCAATTACAAAATCAACACTTTCTTTTTTGGTCATTTTTAATTAGCTTTGGTAAAATTAAATTTTAAACAAAAGTAACAATAATGACAACATTAAAGGTAGGGGATAAGGCACCAGAATTTGAAGCCAAAGATCAAACGGGAAAAACAATAAAGTTAAGTGATTATAAAGGCGAGAAATTAGTTTTGTTTTTTTACCCAAGGGCAAACACACCAGGGTGTACAGATGAGGTTTGTAATTTGCGGGATAATTATGCAACTTTAAAAGAAAAAGGTTACAAGTTATTGGGTGTTAGTGCTGATACAGCGAGAAAACAAGGAAACTTCATAAAGAAAAACTCACTACCTTTTCCGTTATTAGCTGATGTTGACAGAACAGTTATCGATTCCTATAAAGTTTGGGGACCCAAAAAATTTATGGGAAGGGAATTTGATGGCATATACCGAACCACTTTTATTATTGACGAAGAGGGTATAATTGAAAATATAATCACAAAAGTAAAAACTAAAGACCATGCCGCACAAATTATATAAGTAATCCCATTGATTATTTTATTTTTAAAGCAACCAACCTAAATTTTATATAAGATGAACCCAAAAATTAAAATGAACAGAAATAAAAAGCAAGTTGCGAAACTTGTAATTTTAATATTTTCGATAATAGTAATTCTTTTATTCTTGAATTTTATTTTTAATAGCTTTTTTTAAGATATTAGTTAAGTCCAAAATCATATATCGAATAAAATAATCTAAAACTTTAAACAGATGAAAAAATTATTATTAGTTCCAGTATTGCTTCTAGCTTTTGCCTGTAAAAATGAAAAAGCGAAAGAAGAAGCCACTGTTAAAAAACCAAATATTTTATTGATTGTGGTTGACGACCAAGGCTATGCCGATTTTGAACCTTTTGATAATAGTAGCGAAGATATTACCACACCAAATATGTCTAGAATTGCGAATGCTGGCATGGTATTTACACAGGCATATACTACGGCACCGGTTTGCAGTCCGTCAAGAGCTGCACTTATAACCGGGAAAAATCAATTTAGATGGGACAAGCCTGCCAGTTGGGGGCCAGGTTTACCTGACAGCGTAAAGACTTTGCCTGAATATTTGAAAGAAGTGGGGTATGCCACTTCAAGGATTGGGAAGAACGATTTGGGACAAAAATTTCATAGAAATGATGTTAGGGAATATCCCTTAAATCATGGTTACGACGAATTTTTAGGATTTTCCGCCCACGCCCATGATTACTGGTTAAATTCAAAAGAAATTAAAGATAGAACCCCTGATCCTTATGGAACTAGTGCGTTGCTAGGTCCTTTAATGCACAATATGGGCGAAAAAAGCTATGATGAGGGTTATTTAACGGATATTTTTACCGATGAGGCCATAGATTTTATAAAACGTAAAAAAGACGAACCTTTTTTCTTGACCTTGGCCTATAATTCTGTTCATCATTTAATACATCAAGTACCTCAAAAGTATTTAGATAAATACAATGTAAAGCCCATACCTAATTATGATCCGGACAGTTTATTGGCTTATGGGAAGCATGAAGCGGGTACATACTCTGCTTACTATGATAAATATTCTCGTTTAGGAGCTATACAAGATGAGGATTTACGAAAATATTATTTGGCAAATCTCAATTGCTTGGATGATAATATTGGTCGTGTTTTAGATGTGTTGGAATCTGAAAATTTAGATAAAAACACCATTATTGTTTTTGTTTCAGATAACGGGGGTACACCCTTAAACGGTGCAAATAATGCACCGCTTACCGCTGGAAAATATTCTATTTGGGAAGGTGGAATTAGAGTGCCTATGGCCATGAGTTGGCCGGGTAAAATAGATGGAGGAAAAGTAGAGAATGAATATGTATCTGCATTAGATATAATGCCAACTTTACTAGATGCTTCTGGAGTACAATTAAATGATAATACCATTGATGGTATTAATTTATTGAAACCTGAAAAAGACCGTTTGTTGGTATGGAAATGGCAAAAAACCTGGGCGGTACGTAAAGGTGATTGGAAACTGACCAATACCAATGAAAATCACTGGAAGAGCCGACCTTCAAATTTATATATAAAACCGATCGCTGACGATTTAGCATTAAAATTGTTTGATCTTAAAAATGATCCTGGAGAAAGGGTTAACCTTGCGGAAAAATATCCCGAAAAAGTTGCTGCTTTAGAAACTGCCTACAAGGATTGGATGGAACAAAACTTTGGAAAGTTTTAATTTACATATCTGTATTCAGTAATAATATCCTGTAACCGTCACCCTGAACTTGTTTCAGGGTCTAAAATATCTTGGATGTTTTCTAATAATGAGATGTTGAAACGAGTTCAGCATGACGAAGCGATTATGTCACATTCCGGACAATCAGATTTTTAAAATTTGTTTTGAAGAATTTTATCCCCTTGAGGAGCCTTTAGGAGTGTCAATGTAATTTCTTACTTGTTATGTTTTGCAAACTTCCTACTTGAATAACCAAACAAACGATGGTCTTTAATAAGTTCAGCTACACGGTCGGGTATCATTTCTTCCCAGCCTTCTTCACCAGCAGCAATCATTTGTAATACATTTCTGGAAAAAATATCCAAAATATCGGGATTGAAGTTTTTAATATCCAACATTTTTCCATTGTACTTAAAGAACTTATACAATTCTTTCATACGTGGATGCACTTTCAACGTTTCGCTAGTGATAAATTCACCGGTATCCTGATCTTTTAAAGGATATAGATATACTTTTAAATCTTTAAAAAATAATTTGCCAAAGGCTTCAAGAATTCCACCACTCAAATGACGATAATATTTTTCATCAAAAATCTGAACCAAGTTGTACACACCCATTGCCAATGCCATTCTAGCTTTGGTAAATTGAGCGAAATATTCAACAAGTTTGTAATATTCTTGAAAATTGGTAATCATTACGTTTTGGCCTAAAGAACAAAGCAATTCCGCTCTATCCAAGAAGTCGCGTTCATTTATTTCACCTTCTGCTCTTAAGTTTGCCAAGGTAATCTCAAAAATAATTTTAGCATTTTCTTCAGATACCGTTTTTTCGTTCAAGAACATTTCTTGAGCATTTTTAAACATATCCATATTAACCTTGGTAACGGGTCTAAAACTTCCACGCAACGCTAAAATATTTTTTTTGTAAAGAACCTGAGCTGGCAGTAAATTGTTTCCGTCGGGACCGAACATTACTGCATCTGTCATTCCGTTTTTTACCAACTGTAAGCTCATCAATCTATTGTCCACATACATAAAACGAGGCCCAGAAAAATTAATCATATCTATTTCAATTTGGTCTTTATCCAAATTATCATAGAAAGATTTTAGTAATTCTTTAGGCCTATCGTTCATGTAAAATGCTCCAAAAATGAGATTCACACCCAATACACCTAACGTTTCTTGTTGTAAACGGGCATCGGTCTGTTTAAAACGAATGTGTAGTACAATTTCATTATAATCTTCTAAAGGATCTAATTGAAATTTTATACCGACCCATCCATGGCCTTTAAATTTCTTGGCAAAATCTATAGTAGCGACCGTATTGGCATACGAAAAAAAGAGTTTTTCAGGATGTTTAGACCGGCTCAACCTATCTTCCATCAACTCAATTTCATGAGTTAGCATTCGCTTTAATCGAGGTTGGGTTACATATCTGTTGTCAGGTTCTACACCATAAATAGCATCGGAAAAATCTTTGTCATACGCGGACATAGCTTTGGCAATAGTACCAGAGGCTCCACCAGCTCTAAAGAAATTCCGCACGGTTTCTTGACCCGCACCTATTTCAGAAAAAGTTCCGTAAATATTATCGTTAAGATTTATCTTTAAAGATTTCCTTTTAATTGAGGGAATATTCGCAATTTCCTTATCGCCTTTTAAAGTAACTGACATTTAAGATTATTTAGTTTTACAAATGTAATAACTATACATTTAATTGTTAAATTTTAAACGTTATTTTTGTAAAAAGATTTGATATGAACATTACTTTTTTGGGTACGGGTACATCTCAAGGAATACCTATTATAGGGAGTAATCATCCAGTTTGTTTATCAGATGACCCAAAAGATAAAAGGTTGCGTAGTTCTATAATGCTAGAATGGGATTCGTATCGGTTTGTTATAGATTGTGGGCCAGATTTCAGACAACAAATGTTGAGAGCACATGTAGATACAATAAACGGTATTTTATTTACTCATGAACATGCCGACCATACTGCCGGATTAGATGATATTAGACCTTTTTCCCATAAGATGGGCAATGTCCCCTTATATGTCCCGAAGCGTATTATTGACAATTTAGAACAACGGTTTTATTACATTTTCACGAAGGTAAATCGGTATCCCGGTGCTCCAAGTGCCGGTATTCAAGTAGTTGAAAATAAGTCGTTTGAATTGGGAAGTAAAAAAGTTTTACCTGTTGAACACATACATGGGAAAATACCTATTTTTGGATATAGAATTGATGATTTTGCCTATTTAACAGATTTAAAAACCATCGAGGATAAGGAAAAAGAAAAGTTAAATAATTTGGATATTTTAGTGATTAATGCCCTAAGAATTGAACCGCACCCAACACATTTGAATTTGGAAGATGCCCTTAATTTTATTGAGGATTTACAACCTAAAAAAGCATACTTAACACATATCAGCCATAGATTGGGTTTTCATGAAGAAGTGCAAAAACAATTGCCCGAAAATGTGTTTTTAGCTTATGATGGGTTGAAACTAAGTATTTAAAAGCAAATCACTAAGTAATTGATTCATTTTGTTTTAATAATTGCCTAACTCTTTTCACTTCAATTTTCTTCAGCATCCATTCTGGGTAATTGCTACTGTCTTCTGCTTCATAAATCCTTATATTTTGAGTATCGTCCGATTTTAATAAATCCTCTTGTCGGCATCCTAAAATTTTAGCAGCGGTTTCAACACCCGAATAGCTTGCACCTGCAACGCCATGAGATAAAATACTGGCACCGCATAAATAAAGATTTTCAATTTCAGTTTCCACTTTGTAAGCAAAAGGACCAATTTGCCTAAAACTCTTTTCCGTGCCGTAAACATTGCCGTTGGTTGTGTTTATATAATATTCATTTGTTAGAGGTGTTCCCAAATTTTTATGTATAATATTATCGCTGATTCCAGGTGCTACTTTTTCTAAACTATTTATAATTTTTTCTGTTAATCGTTCCTTAAATACGATATATTCTGCTGACCTTTCATCATCTTTTTCATCTTTATATTTATCAAAAGCTTTGTGGTTAATATAGGTAATAGCTTCAATGGTATGATATCTACCATCAAAACTTGCAGGGTCTTTTAAAGTGGTGCAACTAATAAAAAGACCAGGGAATTCATCACCTTCGGCAATATTAATTTTTTGCATTTCATCGTATAAGTCATCCATATTTCTATTGGGCATTAACCAGATGTTTCCGGAATCCAGCCCAGCTTTTTTAACATCCATATCTACGGTTAAAAATAGCATTAACGATGTGCAAGAGTATTTCGTTTTATTGAGACGCTTTAAAAGCTTAGCACTAATATTTTCTTTTCCCACCAGATTCAAAAAAGTGATTCCCGGATCAGCATTTGAAATTACTCTGTCTGAATATATTTTTTGTCCGTTTTCAAGCTCAACACCAATAGCTTTTTTTATTTTGTTGCCGTCTAACAATATAGACTTTACACTTTGTTTTGTTTTTACCTCGCTTCCATATTTTTTTATCTTATTGGTCATGGCTTTTACAATGGCACCACCACCGCCCATAGGGTAGTAACCACCATTAAAATAGTGACCCATAACGGCACAATGCAAGGGGAATGGAGCTTTTGAAGGTGGTAAACCATGATCCCCAAACTGTACGTTAAGTATTTTTTGCAATAGTGGATTTTTAATATGCCAATTCATCACTCTTCTTAAGCTAAAAAGGGCATACTTTCCCATGTGCCTAGTTCTGTAAGGCACCGTTAAATGTTGCCAAAAACCTTTTAATTTTGGAATAAGTTGCAGCTCCGTGGTTACATTTTTAACAAGTGTCAAGTATTTTTTTATCTGCTTTTTTTCTTTAGGGAAACGTTTGGAAAGTGCTGTTGAAAACTCATCAAGATTTGCTGGGTAATCAAATCTCTCTTCGCCGATCCAACAATGTTCAAATCCGTTGGGATTCATTCTGTAAAAAACCAAATCATTGGCAATACCAAGACCTTCATATAGTTCTCTGGTAGATTCTCCTTTACCTAATAAACCTACATAATGTACGCCAGGTGTAAAACGGTACCCGTTCAGGTAAAAGCTGTGACACCATCCTCCAGGTACGTCGTGTTGTTCTAAAACCAAGACTTTTTGTCCAGCCCTAGCCAAGCAAATAGCCGCGGAAAGTCCACCTACACCAGAGCCAATAATAATAGTATCGAAATTTGATTGGTCTGGATTTTTCAGTTTGTGTTATTAAATGATAAATATATATTGTTGCCTGATAAAAATTATTAAAAAACTTTTCAAACCCCTAGCAAATAAGGTGTTTTTAAGATGTTATCCCTCTGGGGCTTGTTTTTGTTTGTTATAGTTTTGTTACAAAGATTTCATTCTTACGGGATTTTTTAGCTCCAACGGAGCGTAATCTTTGTAAGAGCAAGAGTAAAAATGATATAAAGCTCCACAGGAGCGAAATTTAACCGGACAATAGTGATAAATATACGGATTCTTAATCTAAAAAACTATTATCAAATGAAAAAGGGTTTTCTAAATCCGTATTTACGGAAACTTTTAGAGCATCTGCACCTCCATTTATTTGAACACGGGTAATATTTTGTTCTGGCCAAGGATTGTTTTTAATCCAAAAATGTCCATCACCATTGATTATGAGAACTGGTTTGTCAAAGTCTTTTGCTGCTGCTCTAAATAAATCCGTAAAAGGTTTAAATTTTTCAGATCCACCCTCAACCATGTTGGCATGTGAAAATATTACAGTTGCATCAATATTATTCTTATGTGTTTCTAATAATTGTTTTACCCACATACCATTTTCCGTTAAGCGAGTTCCCCATTCGTTGGCATCGTGTACCGAGCTACCAACAATATTCAATCCTATAAATAATATTTTCTCTTGTATCCAGTTAAAATTTTCGGTTCTATTACTTTGATAGGTTACGTTATGCGAAAAAATCCAATTTTCATTGAATTTTAAAAAGTAAGATTTCCACAAATCAAATGCTTGTTCGGAATTGTCACAATCATTGTATTCATTATCTCCTAAAATGATAAATGTTGGTATCTTTATTTTTTTTAAAATAGCACTTACATCTTTAAAAACATCTTCATTACAAGGATCTGCCCCCTTTTTTATATCACCTACATGAACTACAAATTCAGAGGTATTTTGTGCATTGTGTTTTTCAATTAAACCAATAAGCCCATTGCGTTGGGTATCACCATAAGGCACATCGCCTATAACGGTAAAAGTAGTTGTTTTAGCTTCTGGCTGCTCAAAACCATCATCTGATTTTTTACAAGATAAAACTAAGAAAATAATTAAGAGCAAAAAGTTTAATCTTTTCATAACTTACTAACTTTGTTTGAGCAAGTTAAGCATTTTATAATAAATTTTTAAAAATAAAAAAAGAAACAATTAATTAGTGTAAAATGATAATTGGTATTTCGAACACCTCACCTTTGTAGAGGTCGGAATTAATAAAAATTAATTCCGGGTGAGGCTTCTTTCTTCAATCCACTGTTTTAAACTATGAAAATTTTGTGGTGCAACACCGTGCCCAACTTGATATTCTTCATAGCTATTTTTGATATTTAACTTATCTAAAAATGGTTTTGTTTTTCTGGCCCATTCCACAGGTATTACCTGATCAACGCTGCCATGCGAACTATAAATTTCCAAATTTTTATAGTCTTCTTTGTATATGATTTTGGGTAGTAGTTCACGATTAATGTAACCGCTCAGTCCGACTACATACTGCACTTTTTCTGGATAATTCAGTGCTACGGCATAACTTAAAATGGTGCCTTGGCTAAAGCCCAACAAAAATACCTTTTTAGGGTTGACATCGTATTTCTCTAAAATTTCATCGATAAACTTACTTATGATTTCCCTTGATTTTATTGCTTCATCCGTATCAGAAAATTTGCCATCGGTACTGTCAAAATGAATGGTGTACCACGCATAACCACCATAAGCCATGTTTAATGGTGCTCTGGCACTTATAATTAGCAACTCATCTGGCAATTCATCGGCAAATGAAAACAAGTCTTGTTCGTTACTTCCATAACCATGTAACATTATGAGTAGCGGAGGTTTTTCAATATTGGACTTTGGTTTTCTGACTAAATATTCTAAAGATAAATCCATCTATTTTTGGTATATAATTTAAAATAAAAACCACGCTAAAAGCGTGGCTTCAAAAATATAAATTTTTAAATTATTTTATCCAATACCTTTAAACCATTCTTGGAATTGATCTCCCAGTAAAGGTACTTTTTTTTCTTGACCTTGAACAGCTCCAATTAAACCTATTATCCATAAAATCATAGGAAATAAGCCCAAGAAACCGAGCATCGGCATTCCAGAAAACCTAACAATAAGATTAATTGCTATACCTAAAGTTATTAAACCTACCATTTGACGAATATGAAATGCGGCAAACGCATTTTTTTTGTCATTATTCATTACAAAGGCTATAATAGTACCTATAAAAGTTAAATAACTTATTATCGCAATTGTTTTGCCTTCGTCGATTGTGTTTTGTTCCATTTTTTTGTTTTTAAAAGTTTAATTAGTCTCCTATGGTTCCGATAATAGGTAACGGTTTCATTTTACCGCCAGCAGCATTCATAATTCCCAGAATAACAAAAATCCAGGTAATCCATCCTAAATAACCAACAGCAGCAATTTGAGTTACCATTATTAAAACGAAGGAAACTGCCCATATAATTAGTCCAAGAATAAATAATTTTACACCTTGTCTTATATGAAATGCGGCAAAAGCATTGTTTTTATCTTTGTTCATAAACCAGGCAATTAATGTACCTAAGCCAAATAAATAAGCAATAATAGCCATCGTTTTACCCTCGTCGATTGTGTTTTGTTCCATAAATTTAGTTTTAGTTAATTGATTGTAAATATATTAATTTTAATTGATTACGAGTTTATTGTTGGTAAAAATACCATAGACTTTTCCTTTTAATCGTTTGCCTAAAAAAGCCGAGTTTTTAGAGGTTGAAAATATGTTTTTTACTGTAAATTCATATTCAACATCAGGGTTGAAAAGCGTAATGTTTGCTATCTGACCTTCCACAATTGTCGGATTTACAATGTTAAAACGCTTTCTTGGCTTATTTGTTATACCATCAATTAAATTTTCTAATGGCAATACTTCGTTTACGGCACCAAAAAAACTCTCAAGACCAATGCTACCTTCCATGGCATTTTCAAATTCAATTTTCTTATTTTCTACATCAATCGGGTTATGGTCAGAGGTAATTATGTCAATAGTACCGTCAATTATACCCTTTTTAAGTGAATTTACATCTTTTTTAGTTCTAAGTGGTGGTGAAACTTTATAATTGGTGTTAAATTCGTTCAGTTCGTCATCGGTCAAAAACAAATGATGTGCACTAACGCTACAGGTTACATCCAATCCCTTTTTCTTGGCATCAGCAATTAATTTTACCGATTTTTCGGTAGTAATGGTTGGAATATGCAATTTACCGCCGGTATATTCCAGTAAAAACAAATCTCTGGCTATTTGTAATTCTTCCGCTATGGCAGGATTACCTTTTAGTCCCAATTTTGTACTCGTAGCACCTTCGTTGGCGGATCCAAGATTGCTCAATGAATTGTTTTGGGGAAAGCTCAATACCAATCCGTCAAAATTTTGAGCATAGAGCAGGGCTATTTTCATCAAGTTGGCATTGTCAACAGCCTTATTGTAATCGCCAAAAGCAATAGCCCCAGACTTGTGCATGTCAAATAGTTCGGCCAGTTCTTGTCCTTTTGCTTGTTGTGTCAAATTGGCAATCGGAAACATATCCACAATATTGCTTTTGGCTTTATTGACCAAAAATTCCACGGCAGATTTATTATCAATTACTGGATTTGTATTCGGATTCATCGCTACTGCCGTAAAACCACTTTTGGCGGCAACTTTCAGTCCGTTAACAATGGTTTCGCGTTCTTCAAAACCAGGTTCGCCAAAGGAAACACTTGTGTCAAACCAACCTATGGAAATATGAAGGTTGTCCAGTGCAATTTCCTTTATTTTTTTAGTGTTTTTTATGTTTGAAGCGATGGTGCTAACCTTTCCTTTTTCAATTAAGACGTCTTGGGTTTTTAAGTGAAAAGGACTGTTTTTGTCGATAATTTTTGCTGATTTTATGAGTAGGTCCATTTTATAAAAATTTTAGCAATAGAATTTCAATGATTAAAAACAGTATGGAAGCCATTAAAAACCATTTCCAATAATTTGTGATTTTTGTGTTGTTATTTAAACTAATAAAAGCACTTTCAACATTTTTTGAATAATTTATATTTGATGCGTTTCCGAAATATTCTTCAAGGTTGGTATATATTAAATTACTTTCCGACCTATCGAAATTATATGCAATTTGTCCAATTATATTGCCATTGTGCAACATTTTTGTAAATCCGCTTTGTGCGGGGTTTGCCTCTGTTGTAACAATCACCTTATCTGGATTTATTTGCTGTAACGGAATGTAATTTTCTTTGTCATTTGCCAAATGTAAAACTTCATCTTTAGACAGTTTTGTAGGAATTTCTATTGTATTCAGCTTACCAATAGTATAATATAATTTTGAGGCATTATAGTTGTACAGGCCAAAATTATAAAAAACGGGGACAATTAACGGCGAACTTTTAAAATTTGAATTCTGACTTCTTATCGATGCTGATAACCAATAGACCTTGCCTTTGTTATAAGTTGTTTGCAAAATAAATGGTTTGCCATCTTCAAAATTAACGATGGAAGATGCTCTGTTAAAATTTCCTCTATAACTGCTTTTCACATTAGGATATTGAAAATTCTTTACTTGTTTTTCAAATACGCCTTTTAATAGCGGATGGGAAATATTAATTGTAGTTACCGATAATTCAGAATTCACCAGTCCTTGTAAGCTGCCAAATCTTAATGCTGAAAATAAATTGTTGTATGAATTAAGATTTATCTTTAATGCTGGGATGATGACTATACTACCGCTACTTTCCGCAAATTTTTTTAGTGTATTGTTAAGGGTTGATGGAATTGTTTCCAGCTCATTTAAAATTAATAATTGTTGATTGTCTAATGTATTGTAATCTAGATTGTTTAGTGTGGTAGAGGTGAGATTAAATTCGTCATCCGTATAAATTTTTGATAAAAAACCGTTGTCGTTTCCAATTGCGGTAACATTTATTTTTTCAGGTTTATTGATGGTAAAGAATAAATCGTTGTCAAAAGCCAGATTTTCATCTTCCAATTGAAGTTTTCCGTTAAAATTATTGGTATTCGGTATATTAAAATTTATTTCTTCAGAACCATCCTTGGTGAGGTTAACGGTAGATTTACCCGATAGCAAATCGTTGTCATACAAACTTACCGAAACATTTTCTTTGGTAGCACCATAATTTTTAACACTTACCGTAAGTTGTATGGATTCACTATTTTGATTAGAAATAAAAACACTGTCAATACTAACGTTCGAAATTTGCTCTGGTAAAATTTGAGTAATATAATAGGTGTTTGATGTGTCAATTTCTACTTTATTCTCAGTTGTATTACGTTGAAAATCAGAAATTATAAAAATATTATTTAAAGTATTGGATTTTTTAATGTTGTTTTGAATTTTAAATAGGATTGATGATAAATCCGTTTTGATAGGATAGTAATCCACCTCCAACAACGTATTTTTTAATTCTTTAGATGAAAGATTCTCATAAACATTATCGTTGGTGTATAGATTGATATTTTCTAAATTCTGTGTATTTTCAATAATATCTTGTACCGCCCTTCTTAACAGTTCACCTTCCTCACCTTTTGCTTGCATGGAATATGAATTATCTAAATATATTGTAGTATGTGTTGGGCTTTCCGCCTTTGAGGCACTGGTAAAAGGTTGGGCAAATGCAAAAATTAAGGCTGCAAATAAAAGCAACCTTGTGCAAAGAATCAGGAATTTTTTTAGCCTCGAACTTTTTCGCGTCTGCAATTCTACTTCTTTGAGAAATTTAACGTTGGTAAACGGTATTTTTTGAAAACGGCGTAGTTGAAATAAGTGAATTAGAATTGGAATAACCAGCAAAAATAAAGCGTAAAGTAACTCAGGATGCTTAAATTGCATTGTTCTAAAAGATTTGTCAAAAATAATAATTTATTATGGATAAATATCAACTACAAAATAAAAATGGTCGTTAACATAGTAAAACTTGTAAGTAAGCGTTTTAATAACAGACCAATAGCTTGTTAATTACTTTAAGATATGAAAAAAATTGCAATTTTAGTATTCTTCTTTTTTGGATGTACATTTTCTGTACAGGCCCAAAACATGACCAATAGCGATCTGGAAAAAATTATCTATGTGGTGTCCGATAGTATTAGGGGCGAGGAAGGCAATTGGCAATTTATGATAAAAGGCAGAATGTTGATCTGTATAACGGATACGGTAAATAATCGGTTAAGAATAATGTCCCCTATTATTGAACAAAAAACATTATCTCATTTAGAATTGCTAAAATTAATGGAGGCCAATGCTTATACCGCATTGGACGCGAGGTATGCCATTGCTGAAGATTTTCTTTGGTCTTTATACTTACATCCGCTAAAAGAACTTCAAAAAGATGAAATTTTAAGTGCCATAAGCCAAGTTTATACAGCGGCTTTGACTTATGGTACAACTTATAATAGTAGTGGGTTGACCTTTCCCAATAAAAAAGAATTGGAAGAAAAAAAAGAAATCAAAGGAAAGATGTGATTAGCTATATTAGTCTCAACAATTATGATTTTTTTAGTTTTCTTTTATTTTCTACAGTAATTTCAGAACCTTCAGCTAGCATTATAGATATTGGTTTAGTTTGATTTAAAAAACTAAATTTTTCTCCATAGGTTTCATCAAAATTTACATCAATTTCCGAACGTATAATATTATATTTTAGCCATTTTGGATGGGTTACTTCATATTCATTCGTGTGTTGGTCATTGACTTTTGCATACCCCCAATAATGTTCGGTTATAAATTCTGTTTCACTTCCTTCTTCAATTTTGGTTGGCTCAAGGTCTGCAATTACTTTAAATTTATTCCAGTAATTACATTTTTTCCATTTATATTCAATTGTGAGGTTCTCATCATTTGATAGCCAAGAATGTGACATTGGTAGTGTTTCATAATTTTCATTATAAACAGTATTGGCTATAAAACTAAGTGCTGGTTTTGGTACAATTTCTTTAATAAAAACTACGCCTCTTTTCCATTGTTTTCCGTCGAAATGTTTTACATAAAACCTTAAATTCACTTCTTCAAAATTTGAGTGAAACGGAATTTTAAACCCAAGTAGTTTTGTGTTTATAAACATAAAACCCACAAGGCTTACATAACATTTATTATTATATAAATCTAATTCTGTACCATAAGGAATATATTCTCTTAATAAACTGGGATCTACTACATAATTTGCAATAGCTAATTTTCTCCATTCAGCTGTTAAAAAACTCATTGAATACGGTATTTTTTAATTCAAAATCAATAATCCGTCTTAATTCTTTTATCAAAAGGCACTTTAAATTGGTAGCCTACGTTTTCGTCTAGTTCGCCATCCAATACATCAAGTCCGTATTTTATTTTCTTTGGATTATCATAGACAAAAGTGCCAAAAACCCTATCCCAAAAAGAAAAAATATTTCCAAAGTTAGTATCGGTCCACGGTCTTTCAAAATGATGGTGAAATTTGTGCATATTCGGCGTAATAAATATGTAGCTTAACGGTTTGTCCAACCAAACGGGTACATTTATGTTGGCATGGGTAAGGTATGTAAAAAGAATGGTAACTATTTTATATACCACATAAAAAGCAAAAGGAGCACCAATAATTACGATAGCAACCAAAGCAGCAATCTCTCGTAGAACATAATCTCCTGGATGATGTCGGGTACCCGTAGTGGCATCTACCTTTGTATCGCTATGGTGAATCATGTGGAATTTCCACATCCATTTTATTTTGTGTAGATAATAATGTATTACGTATTGGGCAACAAAATCGAGAAAGAGAATAGCAATTAATAGTTCTATCCAAATAGGGAAACAGACCCAATGCAAAACTCCAATTTGATGTGTGCTGATATAACCAAAAACACCAACGGTTAAAATACCAAACAACACATTAATAGTTAAACTCGTAGCTAAAAAAATGAAGTTGACACCAGCATGTCTCCACTTTTTGTAATTCAGTTTTACCAAAGGATAAATACCTTCCAAAAACCAACTGAACAACAAACAACCCAGAATCCAAACTAATTTTTGCCAAGCTGGCATTTGTTCAAAAAAATATAAAAAGGATTCCAAATTTTTTGTGTGTTTTTACAAATATAGAAAAAGGCGATGTAAATTTACTTTACAACGCCCCATTAATATTAAGAATGGATTGAATTATAGTTAAAAATCGTCTATTCGAGTGTTTCGATTGAAAAGAGAAATGTATCGAGAATCGATTTTTGAGATGAACTTGTTCAAGATATATTTTTTGTTTAACGATAAATATCGTTAAACAAAAAAAACTCGAACTGATTTTGTTCCTCCCTTTTCTATTTTAACAAAGCAATCTCAATTACCTCTTTCATACTATCTACAAAATGAAATTTTAGGCCTTTTAAATAGTCTTCTTTTATTTCGTCAATATCTTTTTGATTGTCTTTGCACAAAATAATTTCCTTGATGTTGGCTCTTTTGGCCGCTAAAATTTTCTCTTTAATTCCACCAACCGGTAACACTTTTCCACGTAGCGTAATTTCGCCCGTCATAGCCAATTTTGCTTTCACCTTTTTACCTGTAAAAGAAGAAACCAAAGAGGTTAGCATGGTAATACCAGCACTTGGACCATCTTTAGGAGTGGCACCTTCGGGTACATGAATATGCACGTTCTTGGTCTGCAGATCGTGAATATCGATTCCGAACTCATCTGCGTTTGCTTTTATAAACTCCATGGCAATTGTGGCGGACTCTTTCATTACTTTACCTAAATTCCCAGTAATGGTTAAATTGCCTTTGCCTTTTGATAAAATGGATTCTATAAACAGAATATCTCCTCCAACACTCGTCCATGCCAATCCAGTTACTACACCCGGTACTTTGTTGGTTTCGTATTTATTTCGTTCTAAATTGGCAGCTCCCAATATTTTAATAAGGTCGTCATTATTAATTTTGACCTGATATTCTTGTTCCATGGCAATGGACTTTGCTGCATAACGTACCACTTTAGCAATCATTTTATCCAAAGTTCTAACACCTGATTCCCGAGTATAACCTTCAATGATTTTTTCTAATTGAGCTTTACCAATTTTTATGTCTTTTGAAGTCAGTCCATGAGCTTTTAATTGCTTTGGCAACAAGTGTTTTTTGGCAATCTCTATTTTTTCCTCAATAATATAACCCGTTACGTTTATAATTTCCATCCTATCGCGTAATGCCCATGGAATATCGGAAAGGCTATTAGCCGTGGCGATGAACAAAATTTTAGAAAGGTCATAACCAACCTCTAGATAATTATCGTAAAATGCATTATTTTGCTCGGGATCAAGTACTTCCAGCATCGCAGAAGAAGGATCTCCATTATGACTATGAGATAATTTATCAATTTCGTCCAATACAAAAACGGGATTAGAAGTCCCTGCTTTTTTCAAACTTTGAATAATTCTCCCAGGCATGGCACCGATATAAGTTTTTCTATGTCCGCGTATTTCAGCTTCATCTCGCAAACCTCCAAGGGACATTCTTACATATTTTCTGCCCAAAGATTCCGCAACCGATTTACCCAATGATGTCTTACCAACTCCTGGAGGGCCGTACAAACAAATAATAGGAGATTTCATATCGCCTTTCAGTTTTAAAACAGCCAAATGCTCAATAATACGTTCTTTTACTTTTTCGAGCCCAAAATGATCTCGGTCCAGAATTTTTTCGGCACGTTTTAGGTCAAATTTATCTTTGGAGTAACTGTTCCATGGTAAATCCAACAATAAATCCAAATAATTGCGTTGCACGGAATATTCTGCTACTTGCGGATTCATACGTTGCAATCGCCCTAATTCTTTTTCAAAAGTTTCAGCAACTTCTTTGCTCCATTTTTTCTTTTTCGCTCTTTTACGCATTTCTTCCAACTCCTCATCATAAGAAACACCGCCCAATTCCTCTTGAATGGTTTTCATTTGTTGGTGCAAGTAGTATTCGCGTTGTTGCTGGTCCATATCCTCACGGACTTTAGAATGGATTACATTTTTCAACTCCAGATGTTGCAACTCCGCATCCATCTTTTTTAAGGTCTCCAACGCTCTCTTTTTTAGACTGTTGGTATTTAAAAGAGCTTGTTTATCTTTAACTCCTAAATTCATGTTAGAAGAGACAAAATTCACTAAAAAAGAGTTGCTTTGTATGTTTTTTATAGCAAAAGAAGCCTCTGAAGGCAAATTCGGATTTTCCTTAATAATTTTTAACGCAATATCTTTTATAGATTCAATAATGGCGTTGAATTCAGTATCTGTTTTATTAGGAATTTCTTCTACCAATTCTTTAGCTGTTGCTTTTATATACGGTTCGGTTTGTACAAATTCGCCCACTTCAAAGCGTTTTTTACCTTGAATTACTACCATGGTATTACCGTCTGGCATTTTTAGCACTCGTAAAATTCTAGCCACAGTACCAATGCTATGTAAATCTTTACGTGATGGGTTTTCAACCGACTCGTTATTTTGTGCCACCACACCAATGGTTTTATTACCGGCATTGGCTTCTTTAATCAATTTAATAGATTGGTCCCTGCCTGCAGTTATAGGAATAACTACGCCTGGGAATAATACCGTATTTTTTAGGGTTAAAATGGGCAATACCTCGGGTATGGCTTCGTTTTTTATTTCTTCTTCATCTTCAGGTGTCATTAAAGGAATCAACTCCGAATCCTCGTCAAGCATATGTTGAAGTGACAAACTGTCAATATTTAAAAATTTTGGATCACTCATAAGTATATATAGGTCAATATGACATTAAACGGTTATTTTAATAAAATAATACATTGCTGTTAAATAAATAATTGACTAATAATCAATTGTTTAAATAGTTATAAATGTATTTGCAATAAGTATATTTCAATTGTTGTGCCAATGAGGAAAGAGGTCTGGAATTTATGGATTTAGATTATTTTAAGTCATGGGCTCAACAGAGCAGGTTTTTTTATTATTTTTTGGCAATTTGAAACTTGTCTTTATTTTCTGTAAAAAATGATTCAATTTTGTTTATTGTTTCTAATTTTTTATATGGATTAAAATACCCAGAAGAATATCCATTATTAAAGTCGTGATTAAAAGAGGTCAATAATTTTCCTTTATCAGTAAGGTTTACACCCACAGTAATAAGTCCAATATATTTTGGAATGTCTTTAGATAATAGCTTTTTCATTTGATTTTCAGCTGAATATTGAGAGAAATGATCATATTTAACATTAATTGTACTTTCCATAAATTTATCATTATTTGCTGGATTGTCCATATCGAAAGGCGTCAGATCTAATTTTATAGTTTGTTTTTCATTTTCTTTTAAAGGTTCAGTCATACAAATATGAATTAAACCGATTAGAGGGAAGCCATCTTTTATTAAACCGTTTATTTGTTTGATACCATATGAATTAGGTGCTTTTTTTGGATTTTTTCTATTTGGTCTTACAACCTTAATTTCTATAGCACAACAACGTTCAAAGTATATTTTCTCATCTGAAAAAGGTATTAAAAGAATGTCAAAATCACCAGGCTTTTTGTTTTTTTCAAACCCTAAATGTTCTCTTAAAGTCTCAAATGTTATATGGAACCCTTTATATTTTGAAAATTCGTCATATCCAACCGGTTTTTGAATCAAGTTTGCAAATAGGTTAAAATTTAATGAATTGTCTTTGCTACTAATTGAAATTCTTTCAGAAAGAGTTTTTTCTGAAATAAAGGAATCAATAAGTGTTACTTTCCCTAAATCTAAATATTCGTTATTATTCAAGATTCTTTTTTATTAATTAAATCAAACAAATATACCAAAACCTCTATATTTCTAACCTAAAACCATAATAAATAACCTATTGTTTATAACCCAATAAAACTTTTTTTAACAAAACTGTAACAATTTAAAACGTACATTGTCTTTTAACTAGAAACGATACATTGCAACATAATAATCAACATATAACCCAACTTTTGCGTGAGTGCAAAAATGGAAAGCAAAGTGCTCAATTCGAGATCTATAAGTTGTATTACAAAGCAATGTATAATACAGCGGTAAGGATTTTAAAAGACAGCTTTGAAGCTGAAGATGTAATGCAAGAGTCGTTTCTGATTGCATTTGAAAAATTGAGCACTTTTAAAGCAGAAGTAAGTTTTGGGGCTTGGTTAAAAAGAATAGTAATCAATAAAAGTATAACGCATTTAAGAAAAAAAAGTAAGATAAAAGAAGTTCCGTTAGATGTGGTTAAAGAACAGACAGATGAAAGTATTGAAGATACAAATTATGAAGCACTTAGCCCAAAAGAAATAATTAGCGGAATAAATAAATTAAAAGACAATTACAGAATTGCCCTGACCTTAAATTTGATTGAAGGTTATGATTACGAAGAGATTTCTGAAATTATGATGATAACCAATCAGAATTCCAGAACTACCATTTCAAGGGCGAAAAATAAATTAAGAACATTATTAAAGACGGATTATGCACGATAATAAGGATAAATTAGAAGAAAAATTTTTAGAGTTGAGAGATCAATTCGATACGGAAGAACCTGAAGTGGGCCACTTTCTCAGATTTGAAGAAAGACTTGCAAAACAAAAACCTGAAAAACCGAAGTGGAATCCAACTACTTGGAAATGGCTGGCCGTGGCGGCATCAATTGCTTTAATCTTTAGTATAGGGTTTAACACATTTAAGCCCGAACCCAAAGGTTTGGAGTTAGCAGATGTTTCTCCGGAAATGCAAGAAACACAAAGCTTTTTTGTTTCAACCATACAAAATGAACTGAAACAGGTAGCCTCAAAACGAAATGCAGATAATAAAGAAGTTATTGATGACGCTTTGGCTCAGCTCGATATTTTAGAAAAAGAATACGAGTCATTAAAGGTTGAATTAAAGACCAGTAACGAAGACAATCGTGTAATCTATGCCATGATCGCTAATTTTCAGCAACGCATAGAAGTTTTACAGTTTTTACTACAGCAAATTGATGAAATCGAACAATTAAAAATACAACAAAATGAAAACACAATTACTTAAAATAGTATTATTTTTATTATGTATCCCTTTGGCGGTTCAAGCCAATGAAAACAAAGGGCATAAACATGAAAAAACCAAAACCATTAAAAAGGAATACACGGTAAACAGTAATGCCCTTTTAAAAATCGATAACAAATATGGCAATATTGATGTTGTTTCATGGAACGGTAATAAAGTTGAAATTGAAGTAAAAATTACCGTATCTGGCAATGACGAAGATAAAGTTATCAAACGCCTGAGTATGATAGATGTAGAATTTGAAGGGAGTAGAAGCGAGGTTTCCGCAAAAACGATAATTGAAAAAAAATCATCATCATGGTGTTGGGGTTGCGGTAAAGACAACAATATTCATTATCAAATAAATTATAAAGTTAAAGTGCCTGTAACAAATCATACAGATTTACGAAATGATTATGGTAACATAACTCTGAATGAAACTAAAGGAGATTGTTCGATTAATTGCGATTACGGTTCTATTATTATAGGAGACCTTCACAGCAATAACAATAGTATTAATATAGATTATACTAATAATTCTACTATTGGCTTAATGAACGGTGGTTCAATAAATGCCGACTATTCTAAAATTACCGTAGAAAAAGCTGGAAAAATAGATTTGAATGCCGATTATACCACCACAGTTTTTGAAGATGTTAAAAACCTCGATTATAATTGTGATTATGGCAGTCTTAAAATAGATAAAGCTGTAAATGTTGTAGGCAACGGGGATTATCTATCGTTAAAAATGGGAACAATTTCCAAAAAAGCAATGGTAGAAGCAGATTATGGTGCTATTAAAATTGAAAAACTCTTAGATGGATTTGATCTTGTTGAAATTGATGGCAGTTATACAGGTATAAAAATTGGAGTTCCGAAAAACAAAGGTTTTAACTTTGATATAAAACTAAGTCATGGAGGTTTTAAATATGATGATGATATGGTGAATTTTACCAGTAAAGTTGTTAAATCAAGTTCAAAATCTTATCAAGGATCTTATGGAAAATCTAATTCCAACTCAACAATTAAAATAGATTCCGGTTACGGTAGTGTAACCTTTTATTAATTGCCCCTTAATAGGAACAAATTTATAGAACAAATTAAAAATAGAAAACAAAAAATCCTCCCCTTGAAAAAGGGGAGGTGCCTAAATGCCGTTTTTAAGATTGAAGAATTTTTAAGGGCGGAAGGGTTAAAAACTTGAATTAACAACTAAAACATTAAATCTAAAAAACTCAAAACAATGAAGAAATTAATCATTTTATTCGCAATTGTATTGTTTGCAATGCCTTCTCATGCTCAATTGAAAAAGGTTAAAGGTAACGGTAATGTAACTAATACTACAAGAACAGTATCAGACTATGACAAAATAGGAATTTCAGGCTCTTTTGATGTTAAATTGGTAGCAGGTGCAGAAGGTAAAATAACCATTGAAGCTGAGGACAATTTATTGGAATATTTAATTACCGAAGTTGATGGTGACCATTTGAAAATTAAATGGGAAAAAGGAATTAATGTTAGAACCACAAAAAAGATATTAATTACAATTCCATTTAAGGATATTGAAGAAGTAGCATTAGCTGGTTCGGGAGATGTCATTTCCAATGATATTATTGAGGCCGATAATTTTAAAGCAGCTTTATCAGGAGCAGGTGATTTTACCTTAAAACTAAAGGTAAACTCGTTGAAATCGGCAATTTCAGGTTCTGGCGATATGAATCTAAGCGGCTCTGCTACGAATTTTGACTGTGCCATTTCTGGTTCTGGAGATGTAGATGCCAATGATTTGGTTACTGACAACGCTTCGGTTCGCATAGCAGGTTCTGGCGATGTATCCGTTCACGTAAAAGAAGAGCTGGATGCCAAAGTTTCAGGTTCTGGTAATGTAAGTTATAAAGGCAATCCTAAAACAAATAGCAAAGTAAGCGGGTCAGGCAGTATTAGGTCGAATTAATACTAGTAAATAAAAAAAGAAAGGGATAAGTCAACATCTAGACTTATCCCTTTTTACGTTTGGTGATAGATAAATACAATTTATCTATAACGTCTTTTTCTGTTCCAAACAGTTCCATTTGTGTTTTCTAAACTTAATTTTAAAGTTTTCATAATTTTTTGCTTTTAATTTGAATCAGTAAGACGTTTAAAGTTTAATTATGTTGCATTATAACTATTTTTTTAACTAAAAATTAACATTTGAATGTAGATTATTCAAACATTTCCTGAAAAATGCTACATATTTTTCTGATTTTCCAGAAAAAGATTCTAATTTAATAAGATTAAGAGTTAAAAATCTTGTCCTCATTTAATTATCTGATTTTTCAATCATTTAATTATTCAACAATACCTATATTTACGGTCAAAATTTAATGTATGCTATTTTCTCTTGCCGTTGACTGGAATTTTAATCCCGATATTTTTAAAATAGGTTCTTTTCCTGTTAAATATTATAGCTTAATGTATGTGTTGGCATTTGTTGTTGGGCTTCAATTGATGAAACGGATCTATATAAAAGACAACATTTCATTAGATAAGTTAGACTCTATTTTTATTTATACGGTTATTGCCATGCTTTTAGGAGCGAGAATAGGTCATTATCTTTTTTATGAAGAAGATTACACGTTGACCGAGGTTTTTTTACCTTTTAAGTTAAACCCTTTTGAATATACAGGTTTTCAAGGTTTAGCAAGTCATGGTGCAGCAATAGGTATTATTATTGCTATGTTTTTTTATAGTAAAAAGGTCGTAAAAAAACCGTTATTGTGGACATTGGACAGGTTGGTTATCCCAACTGCATTGGGTGCAATGTTCGTAAGATTAGGAAACTTGTTCAATTCTGAAATTGTTGGTAAAGAAACAGGAACGGATTTTGGCTTTAAATTTATTAGAAACGATATCAGCGAATATAAGGCAATGGCAATTACACAAACCAAGAGTGTTGAAAAAGCTTATGATTTAATAGCTAACAGTTCTCGTTTTAAAGAAACCTTGGCAGAGGTACCCAATAGGTACCCCACCCAGATTTATGAAGCCGTAGGGTATTTGATTACTTTTTTAATCCTTTGGTATATCTACTGGAAAACTGATAAGAAACAAAAATTAGGATACATTTTTGGTGTCTTTATGGTTATGTTGTGGTCTCTCCGATTTATAATCGAATTTTATAAAGAATGGCAGGGAGGTATAGAAACTTTGTTCAATGTAAACCTAAATACAGGTCAATTGTTGAGTATTCCTTTGGTTATAATCGGTTTATTTTTTATGTTTAGACCAGTAAAAACAACATAATTTATTCCGAATGGATGATTTCTCTCCCAAAAGAAGGAATTTTGAGTGTTAAATTTAAAATTTAAAAGAAATGGTAGTAGAAGAGCAGATTTCTTCGCAACAAGCAATTGAGTTAGAAGACAAATATGGAGCACACAACTATCACCCTTTGCCTGTTGTGCTAAATAGAGGAGAAGGTGTATATGTATGGGATGTAGAAGGAAAGAAATATTACGATTTTTTATCTGCATATTCGGCAGTAAATCAGGGTCATTGTCACCCAAAAATTATAAAAGCATTAACTGAACAAGCAAAAACACTTACATTAACTTCAAGGGCATTTTATAATGATCAATTAGGGCCTTACGAAAAGTATGTAACAGAGTATTTTGGTTTTGATAAAGTATTACCTATGAATACGGGTGCTGAAGCAGTAGAAACCGCTATAAAAATTGCAAGAAAATGGGGTTATGAAAAAAAGGGAATTCCATCGAACAAAGCTAAAATAATCGTTTGTCAAAATAATTTTCATGGTAGAACGGTAACTATTATTTCTGCTTCCAATGATCCTGTGGCAATAGAAAATTTTGGACCATTTACTCCAGGGATTGTATCTATAGCTTATAATGACATCGACGCTTTAGCAGAAGTTTTAAAAGATAGCAATGTAGCCGCATTTTTGGTAGAGCCCATTCAAGGCGAGGCTGGCGTTTATGTACCAGATGAAAATTATATTAAAAATGCTTATGAATTGTGTAAAGCGAATAATGTACTTTTTGTAGCAGATGAGGTTCAAACCGGAATTGCCCGTACAGGAAAACTCTTAGCTGTAAATCATGATAATGTAAAACCTGATATTTTAATTTTAGGTAAAGCCATTTCTGGAGGTGTTTTTCCAGTTTCGGCCGTATTGGCTGATAATCATATTATGGAAGTAATCAGACCAGGGAATCATGGTTCTACCTTTGGTGGCAATCCTTTGGCTTGTGCTGTTGCTATGGCGGCATTAGAAGTAGTAAAAGAAGAAAACCTAGCTGAAAACGCTTTCAAATTGGGAGAGGTTTTCAGAAAAGGGATGGAAGAATTAATTGAAAAGACAGATTTAGTGAAGCTGGTCAGAGGCAAGGGACTTTTAAATGCTATTGTAATTAACGATAGTGAAGACAGTTCAACCGCTTGGGACATTTGTATAGCCTTAAAAGAGAATGGCTTATTGGCTAAGCCAACGCACGGAAACATTATAAGGTTTGCACCACCATTAGTTATTACGAAAGAGCAACTTAACGATTGTATTTCAATAATTAGTGAAACAATAGTAAGCTTTAAAAAATAAGAGATGATTTCGAATAAATTATTTCTAAGCCTATTAGCTTTATTGTCTTTTTGTAAACCAATTATAGCTCAATCCAATGATAGTGATAAAATTAGGGAAGTAATACATACCTTTTTTGATGGATTGCATGCAGGTGATACTTTAATGATAAAAGGAACTGCAAAGGACAACATTATTATGCAAACTATTGGCAAGACCGAAGTTAAGTCAGTAAAATTTAGCGATTTTTTAAAAAGCATTGCTACCATTAACCCAGAAACAACTAAAATTCAAGAAAAAATACTGTCTTATGATATTAAAGTTGATGGAAATATGGCCAATGCTTGGACACCCTATGAATTTTATGTAAATGACGAATTTAGCCATTGTGGCGTAAATTCATTTCAATTATTTAAAAGTGAGGGAAATTGGAAAATATTTTATATAATTGATACCAGAAGAAAACAAGATTGTAATAAATAAAATACATGGACAACACCGAAGTGCAACTGACTAAAGAAGATTTTGAAAGTGTTTCCTCAAATGAGGAATTGCTGGCATTGATCAATAAGAAAGGTAAAAATATTGATTCAATTTTAAAAAATTTAAAATATGAAGATGAATTAAGAAAATTGCAAATAGAATTGGTTAAACTGCAACAATGGGTGTCTACAAATAAAAAACGTGTTGTCGTTATTTTTGAAGGTAGAGATGCTGCTGGAAAAGGAGGTAATATTAGACGCTTTACGGAGCATTTAAATCCTCGTTCCATGAATTTGGTGGCTTTAACAAAGCCTACAGAAGTAGAACGCGGACAATGGTATTTTAGAAGGTATATTAAAGAATTATCTAACCCTGGGGAAATTGTTTTTTTCGATAGAAGTTGGTACAATAGAGCGGTAGTAGAGCCTGTTATGGGGTTTTGTACAGATGAACAGTATAGAAAGTTTATGCTACAAGTTCCAGAATTTGAGCACATGCTGTATGAAGACGGTGTAAAGATTATTAAATTTTGGTTTTCAATATCTAAAGAAGAACAAAAAGCAAGATTCGATTCAAGATTAAAAACCCCGTTAAAAAGATGGAAATTTAGTCCCGTTGATCAAAAAGGACAAGAGCTGTGGGATAAATATACAGTTTACAAAGAACAAATGTTCAGTAAAACACACACCACCTATTGTCCTTGGATTATTGTGAAAGCCAATGATAAAAAAACGGCAAGATTGGAAAGTATGAGGTATGTACTGTCACAATTTGATTATCCCGATAAAGATAAGGCTCTAACCACATTATGGCCAGACCCAAATATTATTATGAGATATTACAGGTCTGCAGAACAAATTGACTACTAACAACTTATGGAAAAACTAAACTTAAAAGAGGCCGATGTAAAAAAACTAAACTCGAAAAAAGGTTTGAGGGCCTTATTGGCCAAAGAACCTTACAATGTTTCTAAGGCATTACGGTTTATTAATTATGAGAGAAAATTAAAAAAGCTTCAAGTTGAACTGGTTAAATTACAAACTTGGGCAATTCAAAATAACGAACGGATAATTGTTGTATTTGAAGGAAGAGATGCTGCTGGCAAAGGTGGAGCCATAAGAAGGATTACGGAACGGATAAATCCAAGACATATAAGGATAATTGCTTTACCCAAACCGACGGAAGAAGAAAAAACACAATGGTATTTTCAACGTTACGTAAACCAGTTTCCAAAAGCCGGACAAATGGTTTTTTTTGATAGAAGCTGGTACAATAGGGCAGTTGTTGAACCTGTCAACGGATTTTGTACCGAAGAGGAATATCATATATTTATGAATCAAGTTAATGATTTCGAGCGTATGATAACCGAATCTGGTATTATATTGGTGAAAATATATATGTCAATATCAAAATCCGAACAAGCAGAACGTTTTGAAGAAATAAAGGCCGACCCTTTAAAACACTGGAAAATGACTGCGGTAGATGAAAAAGCACAAGAGCTTTGGGATGTTTATACAAAGTATAAAAAATTGATGTTCGAAAATACCGAAAATGGTGGAATTCCATTTAAAGTTATAAAAGCTAATAGAAAAACCATTGCTAGAGTAAATGCTATACAGTATATATTATCAGCTATACCCTATGACAAAAATTTAAAAATTTAAAACAACTTTTCAAAAGCAATAAAAAAGCTGGAAGTTATTTATAACTTCCAGCTTTTTTATTTGGTGTTAAGATTTACCAAATTGCCACCATTTCTTTTGGGAATTTTCAAAAGCTGTTCCATAACCATAGCCATAACCGTAGCCATAAGTTTTCTTGTGGTCAACACCGTTTAGCAATAAAGCCATATTGGGCAGTCTTTTTTCTTTGTGCAAGAAGCTTATGTATTTTAACATTCTTTTGTCTAGATAATTGGCTCTAATTACATATATAAAAGCATCTGCAAATTTACTTAATAACAAGGTATCGGTTACCATGCTAAACGCGGCAGTATCTACTATTACGTATTCATAATTCTCTTTGGCAAAATCAAATAATTCTTTTATTCTCTTGTTCATCAATAGTTCAGCAGGGTTTGGAGCTAAATCTCCAGATGTAATAATATCAAGATTTTCGTTATCAGGTGCTGAAACTATTATGTCTTCGGGTATAATATCAGAGTTTATAATATAATTTGTAACCCCCTGTTTACTCCTTACACCTAAATAAGGTTCAATTTTTGGAGCTCTAATGTCCAATCCTAAGATTAATGTTTTTTTATTGGCATGTGAAAGAGCTGTGGCTAAGTTTGTAGCGACCAAAGACTTTCCTTCATGAGCAATTGATGATGTTACAAAAACAACCCTACCATCACTATTATCGGCGGTTTTTGGTAATATAAAGCTTATATTGGTCCTAAGAATTCTGAATGCTTCAGCAATACCGGAATGATCTTCTTTTTTAATTAAATATCTGGTTTTTTTACCTTCAAGTTTGGGAATGTCTGCAATAATAGGAATGCTTAAAGTTTTTTCAATATCTTCTCTTGTATGTATTTTAGAATCGAGAATGTCTCTGACGTAAAAAATGGCAAATGGAATTAATAGCCCGACCAATAAGGCAAATAAAAAGGCAGTCTTCTTTTTTGGTGCAACTCTATTTGGTAAGCTTTCGGCTTTGTCAATAATTTTGGCGTTCGGATCAGCAACTCCTAAAGTGATTGCAGTTTCTTCTCTTTTTTGCAATAAATACAAATATAGCTGCTCTTTTGTTTGTTGCTTACGTGTTACATCTCTAATTTGCGTTTCTTGAACAGGAGTTCCATAAATTCTACTTTGAGCAATACTATATTGTTGATTGTAATTGTCTAAGGCAATTTTAGTTGATGATTCAGCATTACTCAACCCTTTATTTATAGAAGCTTCAAGAGATTTAAGTTGATCGTCTAAGGCAACAACAATAGGGTTTCTTTCCGTATTACCACCTTTAAGTCTAGCTTTTTTGGCAGTTAATAATTCATTATACTTTGCGACACTAGTAGATACGTTGGGATCATTAATGCCAACACTCGGAATCATTTCGTTTTCACCTTTTGTAGCAACAATTTCTTTTACTTGCTTTATTTGATCTAGCTGTGTACTAGTTTGATTCTTTTGTTGTTCTATCTGTTTCGCAAACTCCATATTTAATCCTGCACTTGAAGCTACGGATGATGCTCCGTATTTAGATTTTACACTTTCAACATTTTCGTCAACATCAGCTAATTCTTCTGAAATTTTTTGTAACCTTTCACTAACAAACTCTGAAGTCTTTTCAGAGAGTTCTTCTTTTAGTCTAATAGCTCTAAGGTTATATCTATGTACTAACTCATTTAAAAAATCTTCTGCTTTCTTTTTGTGACTACTAATTACGGCTAGACTTAAAACATTTGAAAATTCTGCAACGGGTTCAACTACTAAACCCTCAAGGTAAGCATTAGTTAAATCTTTTATAGGGGTAATATTTACGAGTATATTAGAACCTATAAGATTATTCTCTAGTAAGTCAACAATTGGTAATATAATTAAATCTCCAAAATTAGTGGTTATTTTCTCTCCGAATGATTGTGTTTTTACTATTGATTTATCTGTAGTGCTAAACGTATATTGATTTGCAGAATTAATCTTAATTATAAAATTAGCAGCAACTTTACTTAGAGCAGAATCACTAATAAAGAAATTAAGTGCTAAAGGTGGATTTTCATAATTTTCTTTTTCATAAAATTCAGTATGAAATCCTAAGTTATTATCCAAAAAGTTGCTGAGTTTATTCTTTTCAGTAAAAAACTGAATATTTAACTTTAACGATGCTATAGCCTCAGATACTAAAGTTTTAGATTTAATAATTTCTATTTCGTCTTCAACTTTATCTTTTGTAGCACTGCCCATGACACCCATATCTCTAAAAACGGAAAGGGTAGATTTATCACCTCCACTTTCATCTTTAATTTTTATCTTAGAAATAGCTTCATAACTAGGCCTTGTAAAGTTTAGAGTATAAAATGTATAAATAAAAGAAAGTAGTACGGCTAAAGCAAACCATTTCCAGTGTCTTAGATATTTTTCTATTTGTTCTCTAAGATCTAGGTTATTTTCATTCCCATCATCATCATGGATACCATTGATTTTTTCAAATTCCATTTACAAAAAATTAAATAAATTATTTGGTAATGCTGACTACAATGGCAGCGGCTGTTAATAAAATACTAATTGCCGACAAAGTTGTGTTTGTACTCGGTCCAATTGTAGCCCCTCTTACCCTAGAGTCATTAGGTGTAACATAAATAACATCATTCTGCGTAAGATAGTACATTGGTGAATTAAACAATTCTTCCGAAGTTAAATTAACTCTATTATATGTTTTTTTATTTCCTTCTTCCCTAATAACCATTACATTATGGCGTTCAGCTTGTATAGTTAAATCTCCAGCTAATGCTAAAGCTTCTAAAATAGTAATTCTATCATTTTGAATTGTAAATACGCCAGGATTTCTTACCTCGCCCAAAACAGATACTTTAAAATTTACATTTCTTATAATTACAATTGGATCATTTAAATACTCCTTTAGCATATCTTTTATCATTGCTGTAGCTTGAATTCTATTTAGACCAGCTAATTTTAAAGTACCTAAAACAGGAAAGTCTATGTTACCATTGGCATCAACCAAATAACTTTGTAAAGTAGTTCTGTCAATATCACCGTCATTGCCTGTATAAGAAACAGCGGTTAAATTAAAGGGTCTTACCCCTTGTATATCTAAGGAGGAAACGGTAATAGTTAAAGCGTCATCAGGTTTGATAATTGGACTATAATTTTCAATAGGCCTACTTATTGCTGCAAGATCCGCATCTTGAAAATAGACAATGTCTTGTTTACTACCACAAGAAGAGATTAATAATGTAAGAGCGATTATTAATCCACTTTTTTTTAGGTTGGATAAATTCGATTTTTTTATCATTATATTTTTTTTTGCAAAAATAAGAGTTATTTACTATGATATTAATTTTTTTCTGCTATTAATTAACGTTAGTTATTAACATATTATTATCTTATGAAAGAATTAATTACTAGCATTTTATAAAAGCAAATTATTCTTAATTGTTAACATTATTTTTTCAAACTCAGGCTCTGATAAACCAGAACCGTAAGGCAAACATAAGCCTTTTTTAAATAAATTTTTAGCGATACCATTACAATATTTAATAAATTTAAAGGAAATCGGCTAAATGTACAATGGATTCGATCGAGATTTTTGATCTAAACTAATCCAAATTTGTACAGGTTAGAGAAATCCAATTTTCTGTAATAAATAGAACTATATTATATCTTCCAGTTCGTCAATTGACCTTATAACTAGGCTCTTGTTTTAAACTTCTTGGCAAATTATAGTTGAATTAAAATGATAGTTATAAAAATATTTCATCTAATATTTAAATACACCTTAGTGTATAAAAAAATTCTGTTAAACCATTTTAAACGATATTAATAAGCAGTTCGTCGAATTTTGAATATAAGATTATAATATATTTTTAATTTTACAAACTAACTAAAAATCATCTATAGATGCAAAAAAAATCTATCAATCATCAAGAAGCAGGTAAATTTGAAGAAACCAGGTTTGAGAAAATCCATAATGTAATTTTTGAAAGTTCAAACGATGCTTCAATTTTAGTTGCAAGAGAAATTGCTGATTTAATTAAAAACAAACAGTCACAAAACAAGAAATGTGTATTGGGTTTGGCCACGGGCTCTTCCCCAATTAATGTTTATGACGAATTGGTTAGAATGCACAAAGAAGAGGGTTTAAGTTTTAAAAATGTGGTTACTTTTAATTTGGATGAATATTATCCTATGGAAAAGGAAAACATCCAAAGCTACCACTACTTTATGCACGAGCACCTTTTCAATCACATAGATATTTTGCCCGAAAACGTACATATTCCTGATGGAACCATAGAAAATGATATATACAAATATTGTATGTCTTATGATAAGAAAATAGATGATGTTGGAGGTTTGGATTTTCAATTGCTAGGTATTGGCAGAACCGGGCATGTTGGTTTTAACGAGCCAGGTTCACATTTTAATTCAGGAACAAGAACTATTACTTTAGATTACGTAACTAGAGCTGATGCTGCTCCCGCTTTTTTAGGTATAGACAAAGTACCCAGAAAAGCAATAACCATGGGCATAGCTACTATTAGAAAAGCAAAAAGGATAGTGTTACTGGCTTGGGGCATAAACAAAGCAAGTGTTATTAAAAAAGCCATAGAAGGCGAAATGTCCTCTCAAATACCTGCAACTTATTTACAAACTCATCATAATACCACTTTTGTTTTAGATACAGATGCATCTTCTGAATTAACACGTGTTAAGACACCTTGGTTGGTAACTTCGTTAACTTGGAACGAGCATTTGAAAAGAAAAGCCGTGGTTTGGTTAAGTGAATTGTTGGGCAAATCAATTTTAAAGCTTACGGACAAGGATTATAATGACAACGGAATGTCTAACCTATTGGTAGAAGAAGGAGCAGCTTATGACCTTAATATCAAGATGTTTAATATTTTGCAACATAGTATTACGGGATGGCCAGGAGGAAAACCAAATGCAGATGATACTAACAGGCCTGAAAGGGCAAATCCAGCAAAAAAACGGGTTATCATTTTTAGTCCTCATCCCGATGATGATGTCATTTCTATGGGTGGTACTTTTGATAGATTGGTTGAGCAAGGTCACGAAGTACACGTTGCTTACCAAACTTCGGGTAACATAGCGGTTGCGGATACGGAGGCTTTAAAATTTGCCGAGGTCTGTAAGTTTATGTCAAAGTTGTCTAATGATGTTGAAAGTGTAATAACCAGTATTAACAATAAAGAAAAAAATAGTATTGATACCTTAGAAGTCAGAAAATTAAAAGGTATGATCAGAAGGGCAGAATCAATTGCAGCCACACGTTATTTAGATGTACCAGATGAAAATGTTCACTTTTTAGACCTTCCTTTTTACGAAACGGGTACAATTAAAAAGAACAAACTTTCTAAGGAAGATGTTAAAATTATGACCTCTTTAATTGAAGAAGTAAAGCCACATCAAATATATGCTGCCGGAGACTTAGCGGATCCTCATGGTACACATAAAGTTTGTTTGGATGCTCTGTTTATGGCACTTGATAAGTTAAAGCCAAAAAAGTTTATGGATGATTGTTGGGTGTGGTTGTATAGAGGTGCTTGGCACGAATGGGAAACGTACGAGATTGAAATGGCTGTACCTATGAGCCCTGATCAAGTACTAAAAAAGAGAACGGCTATTTTTTATCATCAATCTCAAAAGGATGGCGTTATGTTTCAAGGCGATGATTCCAGGGAGTTTTGGGTAAGGGTGGAAGATAGAAATAAATTGACCGCACAAAAATATAACGATCTTGGCTTGGCAGATTATGCAGCGATTGAAGCCTTTAAACGTTATATGTTTTAGTGTTATAAATTTAATATTTTACTTTTAACCTCGTCAATATAGGTTCTTCCAATTGTGTATCTAATACCGGCAATTTCAACACTATTGCCTTCAATAGTATCAACTTTGTCTATAGCAATAGTGTAAGACCTGTGTATCCTAATGAAGTTGTCCGAAGGAAGCTGATCGGTAAAACTACTTAGTGTTTGGTGTATAATATATCTATCTGTTTGGGTAGTTATTTTCAGGTAATCTTTAAGACTTTCAATAACCAAAAGTTCATCCAAATATATTTTTTTTAACTTTTTCTTGTCTATTTTTATAAAAAGATAGGGTCTATCTTGTAATAAATTAGGAGAAGTCTTATCACTAAA
The DNA here is from genome assembly GCF_034296135.1 of Aureibaculum koreense. NCBI lineage: Bacteria > Pseudomonadati > Bacteroidota > Flavobacteriia > Flavobacteriales > Flavobacteriaceae > Aureibaculum > Aureibaculum koreense. The sequence continues at coordinate 99,583 of NZ_JAXKVV010000009.1, read as the reverse complement.
AATTTTAAAAACTTTGTTCATAGCTTTTAAAAATCTTGGAAATGATATTGGCTTTACTAAATAATCCAAAACATCAAGTTCAAAAGATTCTACCGCAAATTCTTCATGTGCGGTAGTTATTATAATTTGTGGTTTGGTTTCTAAACTTTTAATAAAACTTAAGCCATCTAATAATGGCATATTAATGTCCAAGAAAATAAGATCTACGTCATTGTTTTTTAAAAAGTTAAGTGCATCAACGGCGTTATTAAAAGTATCAATTAAAATTACGTCATTAATCTGTGACAAATAATTCTTAATAACATTTATTGCCAAAGGCTCATCATCAATAATCAAACATTTTACCTTCATTGTACTTTAATTTTTAATTTTACTGTAAATAAATTTTGATCGTTTTTGATCTTTAAATCGTATTGATCTTTTTTGTAACCTAAAGCTAATCTTTTTTTCACATTTTTCAAACCTATTCCGCCAGAGGTATTCATGCGTTGTTCATATTCGGAATATGCAGGAGTTGGATTGGTGATGGTAAAGAAAAGAAAATCTTCTTTAATTTTAAAATCAATATCAATTTTAACTTTTCCAATATTTTTATTTGCTCCATGCTTAAAAGCATTTTCAACAAAAGAAAGCAACAAGATTGGTGCAATTTTTTTACCCGAAATATCTCCGCTAATTTCCATATTCACTTCTAAACCTTCTCCATGACGTATGCGTTCAATTTCTAAATAGTTTTGAAGGCAAATTATTTCTTTTTCTAAACTTTGCCTTTTCTTCTTCGTTTCGTAAAGTAAATAACGCATCAGCTCTGAAAGTTTTAGAATAATCTTTGGGGTCTTTTCCGATTTTTCTATTGATAGGGAATAGATGTTGTTGAGTGTGTTAAAAAAGAAATGTGGGGAGACTTGTGTTTTTAAAAACAATAATTCCGTTTCCAACTGTAATTTTTCAAGATCGGTCAGCCTTTTATGTTCAGTTAACCAATCCATGGTTATTTTAATTGCCGTTACAAATGTTATTACGTACAATTCGCCTATCATCATATCCACAACATAATTAAAAGTCAAAGAATTGGTAACTACAGGGCCTTCTGGCCAAACATTTGTATTTAAAAAATAATAAGTTAGGTTAAATTTTATTGTAACCATAATAAAAATGGATGCAAATATCGCTAATATATACATTAAGTATTTTCTACGGAATACTAAAAAAGGCATTAATACATAAACATTCAAATAGCACAGTGTCATGTGTATGGGAAAACCAACTAAATTGGAGCGTAAAGAATATAGGTAATCATCGTAATAACTCCCCCAGCGTAATGTATTTACGGTAAAATAAGCCAACCAAAAAACAACATGGTATTTCCAAGTAATTCTTGTGTGATAGGGTGAATTGGAAATATTGTTCAAATTAATCAAGGACATTCTTTTAATCTTTTGTGATGTTTAACGTAGTTGTTATGTTATCCGTCTAATTTTATTTCTGATAAGGATAAACTTGTACATTTTTATACTATATATAGCAATTATTATTTTTTCAGAAATGATAAATATAATTAATATTAACAATGAGGCATCTTAAATCTATATTTTTATTCTTGATCTTGATCAAATAAATTTTAGACAATCTCTTTTACTTAAAGTTTTCCGATCTAAAAAGGATACCGGAAGATATAATCCACAAAGAGCTTATGGCTAGTGGTAAATTGGAACTAGAAAAGGGTATAAAACCTAATAAAATGGCTAAATAACTAATGGATATAATCGATGTAAGCATTATAATTGCCTATATTCTACTAACCTTGTTTGTGGGTATATGGGTAAGCAAAAAAGCCTCAAAGGGTTTAGATTCCTACTTTTTAGGGGGCAATAATATCAAATGGTATTTCTTAGGATTAAGTAATGGATCGGGAATGTTCGATGTTTCCGGTACTGCGTGGATGGTGGGTATTTTGTTTCTTTATGGGGTAAAAAGCTTTATGTTTATGTGGCTATGGCCTATATGGAATCAGATTTTTGTAATGATGTTCCTTGCAGTTTGGATAAGGAGGTCTAATATAATGACTGGCTCTGAATGGATTTTAACACGTTTTGGTGATGATAGGCCTGGCAGGGCCTCACATTTAATTGTTGCCATATTTGCAATTGTGGCAGCAGTAGGTTTTATAGCTTACTTTTTTGAGGGTGTAGGTAAGTTTATGACCGTGATTTTGCCATGGGATATGACCCTACAAATTGGCAACACCGTTTTGTTCAATTCAGAACAATCCTACGCATTGATTATAATTGTGCTAACTACTATTTATACCATAAAAGGAGGTATGTTTTCTGTTGTAGCTACCGAAGTGTTGCAATATGGGATTATGGTAATTGCGGGTATCTTGGTAGCAGGATATGCATTTTTCGCATTTTCCGATTTGGAAATTGCTAGTGTAATAACCCCTGAATGGAAAAATGTATTTTTCGATTGGGAGCTAGGCTCACATTGGGATGGAAAATTTCAGGAATTTAATAATTTAATTGATTCCGAAGGCTATAAAATGTTCGGAGCGTTAATCGGTATGAGTCTTTTCAAAGGATTTTTTGCCAGTATTGCTGGTCCAGTACCTAGTTTTGACATGCAACGGATTTTGTCCACTAAAACAGTAAAAGAGGCCGCTTATATGGCAGGTTTTACCAATTTAATACTATTTATACCAAGGTATTTGTTAATTGGAGGTATAGCGGTGATTGCTTTAGTTGTGTTAGCTCCGGAGATGGTAGCTAATCCAAATTTTACAGGAGCTGATTTAGAGGTTATATTGCCCAAAGTAATTAATTTCCATGTCCCTGTTGGTATAAAAGGCTTGTTGTTGGCTGGGTTGTTAGCTGCTTTTATGTCTACATTTTCAGCTTTTGTAAATGCGGGTCCAGCATATATAGTTAATGATATTTATAAAAAATATTTTAAGCCCAAAGCCACTCCAAAACATTATATAAAGGCCAGTCATATTGCCTCGTTCGCGGTTGTGGCTCTTGGTGTTTTTATGGGCTTTTTTGCTGATTCTATTAATTCATTAACTTTGTGGATTACCAGTGCGTTATTTGGCGGTTATGTGGCGGCTAATTTCTTAAAATGGGTCTGGTGGCGTTTTAACGGATGGGGTTACTTTTGGGGAATGTTATCTGGCTTAATTGTGGCTAGTTTACAATTCTTCATGGATCAAAATAAAGATAATTTCTCTGAAGGAACATTACTGTTCGATATGGCTCATGTACATGCAATTTACCTATTCCCAATAATTTTCGGAGTGTCTTTGTTAGGTTCGTTTTTAGGTACTTATTTAAGTAAGCCTACAGATATGAAAGTACTTAAAGCATTTTACAAAAATGTAAGGCCATGGGGCTTATGGAAGCCTGTCTTAAATGAATTAAAAAAGGATGATGAAGCTACTGTAAAGAATAATCATTTTGGATTAGATATGATGAATTGTGCTGTCGGAATTATCTGGCAATCAAGTATGATTGTACTACCGATTTATTTTTTAATACGAGATTATCCTAAAGCATTAATTGCTCTGTTAATCTTCGTTATTACAAGTATAATCCTTAAATTTACATGGTTAGATAAAGTAAGGAAAATTAAAGATTAAAATCTGACCTAATCTTATTTTTATAAAAGAAGATAATTGCCCTGTTTAGTGCAATAAATAATAACAATAAATATTAAAAGTATTGAATACAAAATCCGAAACCATTAATCCGAAATGTATCATTCCTTGGCAAGACAAACCTGCTGGGAGCAATGATATTATTTGGAGATACTCAGAAAACCCAATTATAAACAGGTACGATATTCCTAGTTCCAACAGTATTTTTAACAGTGCTGTAGTACCTTTTGAAGACGGATACGCAGGTGTTTTTAGATGTGATAACAAAGCTGTACAAATGAATATTTTTGCCGGTTTTAGTAAAGATGGCATAAATTGGGACATTAATCACGATAAAATAGATTTTAAAGCGGGGAATACCCAAATGATAGAATCTTCCTATAAATATGATCCACGTGTCGTTTTTATTGAAGATAGATATTGGATTACTTGGTGCAATGGCTATCACGGACCAACAATCGGAATCGGTTACACATTCGATTTCAAAGAGTTTTTTCAATGCGAAAATGCCTTTTTGCCATTTAACCGAAATGGTGTTTTATTTCCACAAAAAATTGATGGAAAATTTGCCATGTTAAGCCGCCCAAGTGATAATGGCCATACGCCTTTTGGCGATATTTATATTAGTTACAGTCCCGACATGAAATACTGGGGCGAACATAGAATTGTCATGAAGGCAACCCCTTTTGAAGAAAGTGCTTGGCAATGTACCAAAATAGGAGCAGGGCCAATACCTATTTTAACGGATGAAGGTTGGCTAATGATTTATCATGGTGTTATTAATACCTGTAACGGATTTAGATATGCCATGGGCTCGGCAATTATAGAAAAAGACAATCCGGACAAAGTAAAATATAGAACAAGAGATTACTTGTTAGGTCCAGCAATGGATTATGAAATGGTTGGCGATGTGTCCAACGTTGTTTTCCCTTGTGCAGCTTTACATGACAGTGAATCGGATAAATTAGCAGTATATTATGGTGCCGCGGATACCTCAGTAGCATTGGCTTTTGGTAAATTGAGCGAAGTAGTTCAGTTTACTAAAGACAACAGTCTTTAGTTGGGACCTGCAAGGTTTCCAAAACCTTGTAGGTCTAAATCGAAAGTTCATTGCACAGAGTTTAACAGATACGCAGAGAATTAGAATAAATAATAGAAATATAAATTATAGCACCAATGCGTTCCCTCCCTTGAGTGGAGGGCTAGGGAGGGGCTTCTTACATTATGAACAAACTACAATTTAAAATATTTACTCTTTTCGTTTTTATCGGAATACTTACCAGCTGTGCTCAAACCGAACAATTAGTACCACGAACTCATATTGCTTATAAAACCAACGACAAAATGTCAATAGATGGCCTGGCAAATGAAAAAGTTTGGGAAAACGTACCTTGGTCGGAAAATTTTATTGATATTGAAGGTATTAAAAAACCAACCTACAAAACCAATGTAAAAATGTTATGGGACGAAGAGTATTATTACATTTTTGCCAAAATAGAAGAACCACACGTTTGGGCAAACTTAAAACAACGAGATACTATCATCTTTTATAATAATGATTTTGAGGTGTTTGTCGATCCTGATGGTGATACACATAACTATTTTGAAATTGAACTCAATGCCCTAAATACGGTTTGGGAATTATTTGTTACCAAACCTTATAGAGAACAACATCAGCCCGTACTTAACGATTGGAATATTACAGGTTTAAAAACAGCGGTTCAAATTGATGGAACTTTAAATAATCCTAACGATACGGATAAAGGTTGGACGGTGGAAATAGCAATCCCATGGAAAACATTTAGAAAATCCTATTTTGAGGATAATGTGCCTCGTGATGATTTTTGGAGGGTTAACTTTTCACGTGTCAATTGGGATTTTGATTTAATCGAAAACAGATATTATCGTAAAAAAGACAAAAAAGGCGATTTTTTACATGAGTACAATTGGGTATGGTCACCAATGGGCGTAATAAATATGCACGAACCAGAAAAATGGGGCTATGTTTATTTTTCTACCAAAAAAGCTGGAGAAAAGGATGAATTTACAATCCCAGCGGATGAACATATTAAATGGAAATTGGCAGAATTGTATAGAGCACAAAAATCATATTATAGTAAAAATGGCAAATGGGCTAATTCACTAGAGAGTTTAGATTTTTCAAGTTTTACCGTAAATAATGAGAATATTGAATTTGCTATTGATATTCATTTAACAGGTTATAATATTAGTGCTAAAAGTCCCTTTTCGGATAAAACAATTATCATTAAAGAAGATGGTAAAATAATTGTTAAAGATTAGACAAGGGTTTTAAATTTAATTAAAATAATATGTGATAATGAAACACTTTTTAATTATAATTTTTGTAATAAGCATATTCTCATGTGCAGAAAGTAAAAAAAACAAAAATTTTACGGACAATGATATCAATATTATTCCAAAACCAGTTGAGCTAACTTTAAATGAAGGTTCGTTCAGTATTGACAATAACACAAAAATTGTTGCTCATGATAGTTTAAAAATTGTGGCTAATGTGTTGATGGACAAACTTAAATCTTCCGGAAATAAAGTAACTTTTGGTGAAACTTCTACGGAAAATAGTATTGAATTTGCATTAAAAGAAGGTCTGGAAAACGAAGCTTACGAAGTTTCTATTAACAATAATAAAGTAACCATTTCAGCCAGTAGTCTTGGTGGATTTTTATACAGTACACAAACTATATTACAACTGTTGCCCGCTGAAGTTTACAGTGAGAAAAGTGTGGATTTAATTTTACCAGCACTTGAAATAAAAGACAAACCACGGTTTGGCCATAGAGGCTTAATGCTCGATTTGTCTAGACATTTCTTCCCTAAAGAATACATTTTAAAAACCATTGACCGTTTGGCAATGCACAAAATGAATGTATTGCACCTACATTTGGTTGATGACCAAGGTTGGCGGATGGAAATAAAAAAATATCCAAAACTGACCGAAGTTGGTGCTTGGCGGGTTGAACAAGAAGATAAACATTGGAATGCAAGAGATGATAATGACCCGAATGAAAAAGGAACTTATGGTGGATTTTTAACTCAAAAAGAACTTAAGGAAATTGTAGCGTATGCTGCTCAAAATAATATTGAGGTAATTCCCGAAATTGAAATGCCAGCTCATGTTACTTCCGTTATGGCAGCTTATCCGCATTTAACCTGCCACGGAAAACCAGTAGCAGTACCATCGGGTGGTGTTTGGCCAATTACCGATATTTATTGTGCTGGCAAGGAAACCACTTTCGAGTTTTTAGAAGATGTTTTATTAGAGGTAATAGAAGTTTTTCCATCAAAATATATACATATTGGTGGAGATGAAGCTACAAAAACGGAATGGGAAAAATGTTCCAATTGTAAAAAAAGAATGAAAACCGAAGGCTTGAAAGATGTCCATGAATTACAAAGCTATTTTGTAAAACGTATGGAAAAATTTATAAATAGCAAAGGCAAAAAACTAATTGGTTGGGATGAAATTTTAGAAGGCGGATTAGCTCCTGAAGCTACCGTAATGAGCTGGAGAGGCTTCAAGGGCGGTATTGAAGCGGCAGAACAAGGGCATGATGTAATTATGACACCGGGTTCACATTGCTATTTTGACCATTATCAAGGCCCACAAAGCGTTGAACCAATTGCTCAGGGCGGATATGTACCTTTAAATAAAGTATATAAATTTGATCCAGTTCCTGAAAATATGCCCAAGGAAGCATCCCAGCATATATTGGGTGCCCAAGCCAATTTGTGGTCGGAATATATTCCCACTACTTCCCATTCTGAATATATGATATTTCCAAGATTGGCTGCGTTATCCGAAACTATTTGGTCTCCTAAGGCATCATTGGATTGGAACGACTTTACCAAGAGATTAAAAATTCAATTTAAACGTTACGAAGCCTTAAACATAAATTACGCTAAAAGTGCATATTTGGTAACGGCCGATATGAAGGTAGATTTGGAAAATAAATCCGTGAATATGGTGCTAAAAAATGAATTTCCAAATTCTGATATAAGATACGTACTGGGAGATGAAGTAATAAGTAATGACGCGAAACTGTATAAAGATCCTATTGAAATTAAAGAGACCACCGCCATAAAAGCATCCATGTTCGAAGATGGCAAACCTATAGGCAAGATATTTACAGATACTATTAAATTTCATAAAGCAGTAGCAAAAAAAGTGAATTATTTAATTCCGTATAGCGATAGCTATAAAGGAATAGGCGAGTTCACATTGGTAAATGCATTGCGAGGTTCAAAAAATTTCCACGACGGACAATGGCAGGCATGGTTAGAAGACAATATGGAAGTAATAATAGAATTGGAAGAACCGACCATGGTTGGTAAAGTTTCGGTCGGTGCAATGGAAAATCAAGGCCCAGGAATCTATTATCCTACAAAAATTGAAGTATTTACTTCAAACGACGGGAAAAATTTTAAATTTGTAGGTAAAAGGGAAAGAAATTATGCCAAAAATGCTGATTCTGAACTTAAAAATTTTATTGTAAACTTTGAAGAGCAACGAACACAATATGTAAAAGTGAAAGCAACTAATTTAAATAAAACTCCAACTGGCGGAAGCGTCTGGTTGTTTATTGATGAGGTTTTGGTGGAGTAATGTTCTTTGATTAAAGGTTAAATATAAATGTATAATTAAACTTTAATAATACACCTAGTAGTTTCCCTCTTCAAAGGAGCTAGGGGTGTATTTTTAAAATTTAGAACTAAATCTAAATAAAAAATGAAAAAACTAACAACAATTTTATTAATCCTTTTTATAGCCTATTCTTGTAAAAAAGAGGCTAAAAAAGATGAATCAAACAATGAAGTCGAAACGTCAGAAACCCAAGCATCCGAAGAATGGATCCATCTTTTTGACGGTGTAAGTACAAAAGGATGGCGAGCCTATAATGGTGATGCTATGCCTCCGGGCTGGATAGTAAAGGATAGTGTTCTAACTTTTGATACCGAATTGGGATTGGAACAAGATTACAAGGGCGGCAAAGATATTCTTTATGGAGACGAAGAGTTTGAAAATTTTGAGCTGTATTGGGAATGGAAGATTCCTGAAGGCGGAAATAGTGGAATTATGTATCATGTAAAAGAAGGTGATTGGCCGCCATACGAGGTGTCACCAGAATATCAAATGCTAGATGATTTAAAATGGGAAGAAATTAATAACGCGAAACTAGAAGAATGGCAGAAGACGGGAGCTGACTATGCCATGCATGTACCAGATTTGAGTCAAAAAATAGTAAAACCAGCTATGGAATGGAATACTTCTCGTATCATTTTTACACCAGAAAAAGTAGAACATTGGTTAAATGGTAAAAAACTGCTTGAGTTTGTGCCTTGGTCAGAAGATTGGGAAAAGCGAAAAGAAGAGGGTAAGTGGAAAGATTCTCCAAAATATGGCACTTTTAAGTCTGGCTACATCGTTGTTCAAGATCACGATAGTCCCTTATGGTTACGAAACATTAAAATAAAAAAATTGTAAAATTACACATCAAAATTACACATCATGGATAAAAGAGAATTTTTAAAAATAAGTAGTTTAAGTGCAATGGGCTTGGCCATATCACCATCTTTAGTGATGTGTAAAACAAAAGCGGAAAACAAAGGTGAAGAGGTTGTATTAAATAAATTGGAACGCTTACGGACCGCCCATATAGGTGTAGGGAATATGGGTGCGGCAGATTTAGCTGATATTTCATCCCATGATAAAGTAGATGTTGTTGCTTTGTGCGATGTTGACACCAATTATTTGGAAGCCGCTAAAAAATTACATCCAAATGCAAAAACATATGCAGATTATAGGGTAATGTTTAAAGAAATGGCTGATGAAATAGATGCCGTTATTGTATCAACACCAGATCATACACATGCTCCCGCTTCAATGTTGGCAATGGATAAAGGTAAAGCCGTTTATTGCCAAAAACCGCTGACGCATCATGTTTCAGAAGCAAGGGCAATGCGGAAAAAAGCTGAAGACAACAACTTGATTACGCAAATGGGAATTCAAGTCCATTCGTTTTATGATTACAAATTGGCAACATTGCTTATTCAATCGGGTATTATTGGTAAAGTGCATACAGTACGTGCATGGTCACCGAAAAATTGGGGTTATAACGGCCCTGAACCCAAAGGTTCAGATCCAGTTCCTGAGACCTTAGATTGGAACCTGTGGTTGGGTACCTCGGCAGAAAGACCTTATAAAGAAGGTTTTTACCATCCCGGTAATTGGAGAAAATTATTAGATTATGGTTGCGGAACTTTAGGTGATATGGGTGTTCATATTTTTGATACCCCGTACAATGCACTGGAATTGGACGTTCCTAAAACGGTTATGAATGAATGCAGGGAGCCTAATGGTTTTGGATTTCCCGAAAACAATATTGTGACTTATGAATTCCCACAAACAAAACATACTGCAGAAACGCTAAAATGGGTCTGGTATGACGGATCTGGAGCACCAAAAGACCACGAAGATTTCAAATTGCCAGGAGATAATACCATAAAAGGTAAAGCAGACAAAGAAAAAGAGGCTTCGTTGGATGAGAAAATGTCACTAGAAACAAAAGCCACGGCCGAAGGCAAATTACCAGGACAAGGAGCTATGTTTATTGGTGAAAAAGGACGTTTACTATTACCTCACTTTATGGAATTGCCAAGAAAAATTGTGGACGGTAAATATGTAGATATATCTGAAGAAATTGCTGCAATAGAAAAAGAACATAATATGGGTAAACCCATTAGGGACTACGCATCAGAAGGGAAAAAACATTATCATGAATTTGTAGATGCCTGTTTGGGAGAAACTGAATGTTCAGCACCATTTTCTTATGCTTCAAGGTTAACAGAAACTATTTTATTAGGTGTTATTGCGGGTCGTTTCCCAAATAAAACCTTGAATTGGGACAGTGAGAATGCTAAATTTGCAGAAGAGGAGGTAAATGCTTTGTTGGAAGCACCTTATCGGGATTTTTAGCAAGATTTTATTGGTTGTAAGTGGTGTGAAAATTTGTAAAAAAATATTTATTAAACATCTTCTATCCAACGAAATCTATTGACATTTCAAAATTATAATAGTTATCTAACCGTTCACTTAAGAATTTTGAAATAAATTGGTTGAATAAATTTAGTATTTCCAACTACATCTGAGTATCGTAAATTACAGGAAATTGTTCTGGAATTTCTTCTTCGCTTTCTCCTAAATTTTGACGCAAATCAATTTCAATACCTCTAGCAATGGTTGAAATAGGCACATCGTTCACTAAACCTTCGAAAGGGCTCTCGCCAGTTCGCCCAATACGTTCCATAGTATGGAAAACCCAAGCAACTAGAACATAAACGGGTATTGAAAACCAAATAAAGTATTTGCTCATTATTGGAAAGTTGGTCGCAATGTCATTGCCAATTTCGGCAAATTGAGGAACAATACCCAAGGGAAGAAGCATTACAAAAATCCACATAAAATAATGGTTCAAAGTGGCAAATTGTCTTGGGTATGGAAAGTTTTTAATACGTTCACTTTGGCCTTGCAGTGTAAACTGTTCTTGTACTAGACTTTCCAGTTCTAAAAATGAAAATTCCCAAACAACACCTTGTTCTTTTAATTTTTTTAAGTGATGCGACTGTAAGTAAAGTAATGCGGTTTGCTTATTATTTTTAGATAAAGTGTATGCTAAATCACCAGCCGATAAGTAGGGTTTTAAATCATCTTGCAATGTGGACCTTTTTTCAGGTGCCCCAATCATATCTGTCCATTTTTTATTGCCCTTATCAGTATTCGCCGTTTCCCAAGGTTTGGGCTGTCGCATGGCATGGCGTAAGGCGGTCATCCAAGCAATGTGTCTATAAGTTAATGTTTTTATTTCATGCTGTAATTCTTCTTCTGTATGTTTAACTACTGAATGTTCGTTTGTTACCATATCCTGTACATACACACCAAACGTACGCGAAGTATTCACAATACCACCCCAAATTTTACGTGCTTCCCAAATACGACCATAAGCCGAATTGTTTTGAAAACCGATTACAAATGCAACTGCAGAACCTATTACAGCGATGGGTGCCCAAGGTATTTTTAGCCAAGTTAATCCTAAATATTTTATAAGTATTACAAAAATGGTTCCTATGACCAAAAAAAGGAACGATTCGAATTTCGTCCATTTTATCATTTCTTTAGCTGGAAATACTTTTTTAGTGTACATGGTTTTTTGTGTTGGTTAATGAGATTTTATTTTTTATCGATGAGTTTGTCCAAAATTTGATGGTCTTTTCTTGCTGAGAATCTTACAATTAATAGTTGAGTTTTATTTTTTCTAAATTAAATTAATAATCTTGAAAGTAAAGCTACAAAACAACTATTATTTAAAAATTTATACCACCATCTAAATTAACCAATATTTTATATCTTTAAGGACTGAAAATTAATACGTTGGTCGAAAAAATAATGACGTATAGAATTTTTTCACTAAACTGCTATCAAATTCCTAAAGTATGTCCAATAAAAAGAGAAATAGATATTTAAAATGGGTGCTGTATTTTATAGTGCCGTTCTTGCTCGTTTTACTTTTTAAATTTATAACAAAAGATAACAGTGAAGGTTATAGCACATTAAACAATACAACGGAAAACAACTACACAACTGCTGAGATGAAAGTCCCAGAAACTGTTGACTATATTTTTGATGTAAAACCGATTTTATCGGATAGATGTTATTTATGTCATGGCCCAGATGAGGGCACAAGAGAAGCGGGACTTCGGCTAGACCTTAAAGAGACTGCCTTTGCAGCTATTGGTAAAGATTTGGACAGACATGCAATTATTCCTGGTGATACGGTAAATAGCCAGATGGTATTTCGTATCAATAATCCTGATATTGAAAAAAGGATGCCACCAGTAACTTCAAATTTATCTTTAACTGAATACGAACGTAAAGTATTAACCAAATGGATTCAACAGGGTGCTGTATGGAAAGACCATTGGGCATTTGTGCCTCCTGTAAAAAGAGACGTTCCTGAGGTTGCCAAAACAGAATTGGTGACAAATGAAATTGATAATTTTATTCTTAAAACTTTGGAGCAAAAAGGATTGCAACCCTCCGAAAAAGCAAGTAAAGAAAAACTGTTAAGACGTGTTTCTTTTGATTTAACCGGCTTACCACCAAGTATTGAGGAGTTGGATAATTTTTTAAACGATGATAGCCCCAATGCTTATGAAAAAGTGGTGGATAGATTATTAGCTTCTACGGCTTATGGAGAGCGGATGGCTGCCAATTGGTTAGATATTGCCAGATATGCTGATACGCATGGTTATCAAGATGATTTAGAACGTGTTATGTGGCCTTGGCGAGATTGGGTTATCAGTGCTTTTAATAGAAATTTACCTTATGATGATTTTATAAAATGGCAATTGGCAGGAGATTTATTGCCAGATGCCAGTTTGGAACAAATACTTGCTACGGGTTTCAACAGAAATCATAAAATTACACAAGAAGGTGGTGTTATTGATGAGGAATACCGTGTGGAATATGTGTTGGACAGGGCAAATACCACATCAAAAGCTTTGTTAGGGTTGACGATGGAATGTGCCCAATGTCACGATCATAAATATGACCCGATATCTCAAAGAGAATATTATAGTTTTTATGGTTTTTTTAATCAAGTTGATGAAAAAGGGTTGATTGGATATGACGAAATTCCCGAACCTAATATTACTATCACTCCAAAGGAAATAAAAGAGGCACTTAGTTTTATAAATATGCCGGATAGCATTAAAGAAGCAAAGCCAATGGTAATGCGGGATAATAAACCGCAGCGGAAAACTTATATTTTGAACCGTGGTGCTTATGATGCTCCTACCGATGAAGTTCAATTGGCCGCACCCGAAATGGTTGCACCGTTTGAAGGTAAATATCAAAAAAACAGGCTAGGGCTGGTGGAGTGGTTATTTAGTGAAGAAAATAGTTTGACCGCAAGGGTTGCCGTAAATAGGATGTGGCAACAAATATTTGGTATAGGAATTGTTTCCAGTAGTGCCGATTTTGGTAATCAAGGAGATCTACCATCACATCCCGAATTACTGGATTGGTTGGCAGTAACTTTTAGGGAAGAAGGTTGGGATATGAAGAAAATGATGAGGCGAATGGTACTTTCTAGAGCCTATCAGCAAACTTCAAAAACCGATGGTAAATTGCTAGAAATAGATCCTAACAATAAATATTTGGCAAGAGCTTCACGAGATAAATTAACTGCTGAGATGATTAGGGATAATGCTTTGGCTGTTAGCGGTTTATTGGTTAATAAAATTGGAGGACCAAGTGTTAAACCTTATCAACCTCCGGGGATATGGGAAGAAACCACTTCTGGACAAGGGCTAACAAAATATTTTATGGATACTGGCGGAAACCAATACCGTAGAAGTCTTTATACATTCTGGAAACGAACTGTTCCACCGCCATCAATGATGACTTTTGATGCTGCTGGTCGCGACTTATGCGAAGTAAAACGGCAAAAAACAAGTACTCCTCTTCAAGCATTGGTTATGTTAAACGATCCTGTTTTGATCGAAGCCGCACAAATGTTGGCACTAAACACCTTAAAAGAAGGAAATAATCTGTCGGACGAACAGCGTATTGAACATATTTTCAGAAAACTAACATCAAGAAAACCAGATGCTGAAGAAAAAGAAAAATTAATAACTTTTTTAAATAATGCAGAAGAAAATTATGATGCTAATGAAGCAACTAAAATAAAAGAACTGGTTAATGAGCATAAATCTATTAAGGCCGAAAAATTATATGGACTTTCTATGATGACTAGTTTAGTTTTTAACCTTGATGAAGCCATTGTAAAAGGATAATATTATGGAAGAACTCTCTAAACATTTTATAAATAATAATAGAAGGCATTTCCTCAAAAAGTTGGGGTTGGGTATTGGCGGATTGGCCGCAGCGTCTATGCTAGACCCTTTTTCTTCTATTGTTGAGGCGGCTGATTCACCTTTGGCAGGAATGAACTTACCTCATTTTGCCCCAAAGGCTAAACGTGTAATTTATTTATTCCAAAGTGGAGGACCCTCACAGTTGGATTTGTTTGACTACAAACCTTTACTCAATAAAATGAGGGGCGAAGATCTACCGGATTCTGTTCGTAAAGGACAACGATTAACAGGAATGACTTCTGGTCAAGCCAATTTCCCTTTGGTCGGTGGTAATTTTAAATTTAAACAATATGGTGAATCTAGAGCTTGGGTTAGTGAATTAATGCCATATACTTCAAAGATAGTTGATGAACTGTGCTTTGTAAAATCCATGCATACGGAAGCCATCAATCACGACCCTGCAATTACATTCTTTCAAACGGGTTCGCAACAACCTGGCAGACCTAGTATGGGCTCTTGGTTTAGTTATGGTTTAGGAAGCTTAAACCAAAATTTGCCTACGTTCACGGTATTATTATCTAGAGGTACCGGAAGACCATTTTCTCAGCCATTGTATTCAAGACTTTGGGGTAACGGTTTTTTAAGTTCGTTACATCAAGGTGTTCAATTCAGGTCAGGTAAAGATCCTGTACTGTACCTAAAAGACCCTGAAGGAATGTCGCGAGAAGACCGTAGGAAAATGCTAGATCATATTAGCGAACTCAATCAAAAACAAGAGGAAGAATTTGGCGATCCAGAGATTAACAGTAGAATTGCTCAATACGAGATGGCATATAGAATGCAAACTTCTGTACCAGGAACAATGAATATTGATGATGAACCAGAACATATTATACAAATGTACGGTGCTAACTCAATGGTACCGGGAACATACGCGGCCAATTGTCTTTTGGCAAGACGATTGATAGAACGTGATGTTCGTTTTGTGCAATTATATCACATGGGATGGGATCAACATGAAAATTTACCAACTCAAATTACAGGTCAGGCTAAAGACGTGGATCAGGCTACGGCAGCTTTGATTATGGATTTAAAACAACGTGGTTTGTTAGAAGATACCTTGGTAGTTTGGGGAGGCGAATTTGGCCGTACCAATTATAGTCAAGGAACGTTGACGGACACTAATTATGGTAGAGACCATCATCCTAAATGTTTTACCATGTTTATGGCTGGTGGAGGAGTAAAACCTGGATTCTCTTACGGAGAAACAGATGATTTTGGTTACAATATTGTAAAAGACCCTATGCATGTACATGACTTACAAGCTACCATGATGCACTTAATGGGTATAGATCATACTAAATTTACGCACAAACATCAAGGACGGAGATATAGATTGACAGATGTTTCCGGTCATGTAGTGCATGATGTTTTGGCCTAATAAAATAAAATTACGTTAACCTGCAAGGTTTCAAAAACCTTGCAGGTTTCTAATTAAATTAATATAAAAATTCTAAACTTTAATTTAGGTATATAAAAATCAAAATCTTAATGCCCAACACCTATAATCGTAGAAAATTTCTAAAACAATCCTCTTGTTTATCTTTAGGCATAATGGCTTACCCAACATTTGCAAGTGCTTTTACCGCAGATAAATATGATGATTTAATTATTGGCCACAATTCACACCAATACAAAGTGAATATGAAATGGGGTAATCTAGACCCGTTAAAAACCCCGGTACAAGATTGTCATGAAATGGTACAAGATTCTAAAGGAAGAATTGTGTTGTTGACCAATCACACAAAGAATAATGTTATTATTTATGAAAAATCTGGCAAGTTGTTAGAAACTTGGGGAACGGAATATCCTGGAGCTCATGGTTTAACACTGGTAAAAGAAAACGGAGAGGATTTCTTGTTGATTACCGATTACGAACGTCATCAAATTATTAAAACCACAATTGACGGAAAAGTGATTTTTGAATTAGATTATCCAGTTGATACCGGCAACTACAAAAGCAAAGAGGAATATAAACCGACCGAGACAACTGTTGTTGAAAATGGTGATTTTTATGTGGCAGACGGTTATGGAAACCAATATATTACGCATTACAACCATAAAGGAGAACTCCTAAATTCTTTTGGAGGAAAAGGTACAGAAGATGGTCAGTTTTTAAATGCCCACGGAATCTGTTATGATAATAGAGATGCTAAAAATCCAAGTTTATTGATTTCAGCACGGGAAATGAATATTTTAAAACGTTTTAGTCTGGACGGTAAGTTTTTGGAATCCATTAAAGTGCCAGGAGCATTAATTTGCCGGCCTGTAATTCATAATAACGATATTTATTTTGCTGTTTTAAAATCGAAGGACTCACCGAATGCAGATTCAGGATTTTTATTGATTATGAACGAAAAAAATGAAGTAGTTTCTTGCCCTGGAGCAACTGCACCAACCTATAAAAACAATGAATTAAATGAGTTATATCAGACTATCAGATTATTTCAATATCCACATGATGTTTGTATAGACGAGGACGAAAATGTTTATGTTGCCCAATGGAATTCTGGACAAACTTATCCCATAAAATTGACAAGAGTATGATGCGGAAAATTGTTGGAATGTTATTTTTATACCTATTTATATTTAGTTGTAAAAATGAAAAAACCAAAATAAATTATTTACAACAAGAAGAAGTACAATTGGTTCAACCGAGAATAATCGCTTCAAATACGGTAATTGATTCTTTTGTAACCATAAAGGCGGATAGAAATATTGACGGTACAACCGTTTTTTATACTGAAGATGGCACAGAACCCACAAAAGAATCAACAAAATTTTCAGGAGAAATAAAGGTTAAAGAACCAAAAGAACTTAAATTCAAAGCGTTTCATAACAATTTTAAAGCTAGTGAAACCGCATCCATCAAATTGTATCAAAAAGGACATTCGGCTAATAGTATTGAATGGTTTACAAACGTGAATAAAAAATATTTAGGTTCTGGAAATACCACTGTAATTAATGGTAAAAAAGCATCATTGGAATATAATAATTCGCAGTGGATGGGTTTTGATACTATTGCCAAAGCGACCGTAAAATTTGATAAGAAAACATATTTAAAATCGATCGATATTGGCTATTTAAACGATCCTGGCTCTTGGATTTTTCCTCCTTCTGAAATTAAAGTAATTGTAAATGAGAAAGATAAACTTACTTTTCAATTAGAACCTTTAAAAACCTTAACAGATAGGGAAATGATGAATTTTACTGTGCCAATTAATCAAGAAGTAAGTACACTACATATTTCAATTAAAAATGTGGAACAAATTCCTGATTGGCACGAAGGTAATGGGAACAAGGCGTGGTTATTTATGGACGAATGGATTTTTAATTGAAGCATTAACAAATGATACATAAAAAACACTTTTTATTATCTTGTTTTTTGCTTAGCGGATTTTTTCTAAACGCCCAGCAAAGTGAAGAAGCTCCGAGAATATTGTTGTTTCTTGGTAGATTTCACCCTGTGTTATTGCATCTGCCCATTGGAGCGTTGGCACTTACTTTTTTTGTGGATATAATTGGTCGGGTAAGAAAAGATTATCCACAACAAATCATTACCTATGCCCTAGGTTTTTCAGCTATCACGGCAATTTTAACCTGTGTTCTAGGTTATTTTTTATCACTAGAAGGTGGTTATGGTCAAGAAGTATTGGATATTCACTTTTATACTGGAATACTAACTGCAATTTTAGCATCTATACTTTTTTTTGTTAGTGCAAAAAATACCCTAGTTGCTAAAAAATTGGTACTACCTTTTTTTATAGCTACAATGATTAGTTTGACCGTAGCAGGTCATTATGGCAGTGTGTTAACCCATGGTGATAATTTTTTGACCGAATATGCTGGCCCAGCGAAGAAAGAACCTACAATCGAAGTAGTTGATAGTTTACAAGTATTTAATGATGTAATTTATAAAATTTTAGACGATAAATGTATTCAATGCCATAATCCCACAAAAACTAAAGGTGAACTTTCATTGATTTCCAAAGATGTTATTTTAAAGGGTGGTGAAAGTGGAGAGGTTTTGGTTGCAGGTAACGCACATGAAAGTTTGCTATATAAACAATTGTTATTGCCCATTTCTGACGAAGATCATATGCCACCAGAAGGTAAACCGCAATTGACTAAAGATGAAATTTGGTTACTAAAACATTGGATTGATAGTGGGTTAAAATTTAGTGGAACTTATGATAATATTGCTGAAAATGATACACTCGGTAAACTACTTAACAAATATTTGGTATTTGACAAGACGTTTATTCCTAGGGCATCTAGTGCTGACATTGCTGAAGTTTCGGAAGCAGGTTTCAGAGTCCTTGAATTAGTGCCTGGAAATTCTAAACTAAGTGTTAAAGCTTTAAATAATGACATAACTAAAAGTCAAGTAAATAGCTTATCATTACTTAAAGAGCAAATTGTAGAGTTAGATTTTAGCAATGTAAATATTAATGATGACATGACCAGTGTTTTTAAGAAAATGAAAAATTTAAAAATGCTCAGGTTAGATAATACTAAGGTGACCGACAAATCCATCAAAAATATTAAGAATATTAAAAATTTAGAAGTTCTAAATCTATTCAATACAGCTGTTACCAACAATGGGTTAAAAGAATTATTAGCCGAAATACAACCCGAAAACATTTATGTTTGGAAAACAGATGTTACCAAAGAAATGGCAATGAATCTACAAATGGAATATGACGTAATTATTCATAGTGGACTCAAAGAGGGCTTTGTAGAAACGAGCCAATTGGATGTGCCAAATGTTACTCCTGAAAAAACGCTATTTGTTGATACGGTTTCTCTAAATATTGACAGTAAATTTAAAAATGTTACCGTTAGATATACACTTAACGGAGACGATCCGGATTCTACATCTGCTATTTTTAAAAAACCAATTATTATAGATGAAACCAAAACGTTAAAGACCAGAGCTTTTAAGAAAGGTTGGCTGGCAAGTAATGTATTGCAAAAAGATTATTTTAAAATAAATCATCGTGTAACGGATTTTACTATTAAAAAAAGTCCCGATAATCGCTATCCCGATGCTGGAAAACTATTTGATCTTCAAGAAGCGAGCTCACTTTTTAATGACGGTAAATGGACTGGATATTTGGGATATGATGTAAACACCACTATAGATTTAGGATCGGTAAAAAAAGTGGATAATATTTCCGTAAATTGCTTGGAAAATATTGGTAGTTGGATTCTTTTCCCCACAAAGTTAAAAGTATTGGCATCTAATACTAAAAATGGAAACTTTAAACCCGTTGGAGAATTAAAAATTATTAGAGAAGACCAAGATAGAGAGATTAAAAGAAAAAAGTTCACGGTAAATATTCCAAATACAGAGGCACAATTCTTTAAAATAATTGTCGAAAACCCAAAAAAATTACCAAGCTGGCACGAAGGTGCTGGACAAGATGCATGGATTTTTGTAGATGAAATCTTTTTGTGGTAGAAAATATAATTCTTTAAACTCATAGCGATGAATATAAAAAACAAATATAGAACCCTTAAACTGCATAAAATGAAACTAAACTTAATAACATTGTTTTTACTTATTACTACGTATGGCTTTTCGCAGGCTATTTACGAAGATGAACGCTACGTGCCAGAAACCGACCCTTTGGTGTTAGAGAAATTAGATGAATGGCAAGATAAAAAATTCGGATTGTTAATGCACTGGGGTACTTACAGTCAATGGGGCATTGTTGAATCTTGGTCGCTTTGTCCTGAAGATTATGGTTGGTGCGAACGCAAAAAAGGAGAAAACCCTCAGAATTATTTTGAATACAAAAAGGAGTACGAAGGTCTAAAAAAGACGTTTAACCCAACGGAATTCAATCCTGAAAAATGGGCAAACGCGGCTAAAGACGCGGGAATGAAGTATATGGTTTTTACCACAAAGCACCATGATGGTTTTTCAATGTTCGATTCTAAATACACGGATTATAAGGTTACAGACCCTGAATGTGCATTTAGTACAAATCCACGTGCAAATATTACCAAAGAAGTTTTTAATGCCTTTAGGGAAAAGGATTTTTGGATAGGAGCTTATTTTTCTAAACCTGATTGGAATCATGAGAACTATTGGGATCCTTATTTTCCTCCACAGGATAGAAATGTAAATTATGATCCAGAGGAATACCCTGAAAAATGGCAAAAATATGTTGATTTTACCCACAATCAAATTTTAGAACTTTTGACGGATTATGGTAAAGTAGATATTTTATGGTTAGATGGTGGTTGGGTTGCAAAAGTGTCTGATGAAGAAATTAAAGCGGCATACAAAGCAAAATTTGATGAGAATAAATCAGGGAATGGTTTTATCAAACACCGTGTTGTAAACCAAGATATTAAAATGGACGAATTGGTTGTAAAAGCGAGAGAAAAGCAACCGGGATTAATTGTAGTGGATAGAGCGGTTCACGGTAAAAATCAAAATTATTTAACACCAGAAAACAGAGTGCCGGAAAAGACATTGCCTTATCCGTGGGAATCGTGTATTATTTCGGGCGGTGGTTGGTCGCATACGTTTAATGCAACTTATAAAAGTGGAAGGGAGGGTATTCACATGTTAGTTGATATTGTAGCCAAAGGAGGTAATTTGTTGTTAAATGTTGCCCCTGGTCCTGACGGAAAATGGCAACAAGGAGCTTATGATTTGCTGAAAGAATACGGAGACTGGATGGATGTAAATGGTTCAGCCATTTACAACACCAAACCGATTGCACCGTTTAAGGAAAAAAATATCTGTTTTACTCAAAACCAAAAAGAAAATGTATTTTTCTTTTATTTGGCGGATGAGAAGGAAACAGCTATGCCCACTGAAATTATTGTAGAATCGATTACCCCAAAAAGAGGAACAAAAATTACCATGCTAGGCTCAAAAACCAGGTTAAAATGGAAAAAACTGGGCAAAGGCTTTAAAGTGATTATTCCTGAAAAACTACGAAATAACCCCAAAAGTAACTATGCTTGGACGTTTAAGATTGATAAAGTTGAGAGGTAGTTTGAGTAATAAATTTATTTACTAAAAATACTGAGTTTGTATATTTATCAGGCACAAACTGAAAATCAACCAAATGCGAAGTAAACAAACAACTACAATATTATCCCTACTCTTTGGCGGAATCGGAGTTCAAAAATTTTATCTCGGACAATATTGGAAAGGAATTTTATCAATATTGTTCTGCTGGACTATTATTCCATTTTTGGTCGGACTTTACGATTGTATTCGATTCTCAAAAATGTCAAACGAATATTTTCAAGTTAAATTCAATAGCAATAAGGATTTAAAATGTTCGACATGCAAAACAGAATTATCAAAAGAGAATGTTTCTTTTTGGGGTTTTGGACAAGAGAATGGTGCTTGTAAAAGCTGTTTTAAAAAAATACGAAATCACAGCAAAGAAACGGGAAAGTATTCATTTGAAGATGACGAAGTTCAAAAAATCCTAAATGGAGAAATAAAAAATAGACCACTACCAAAAACGGACAAAAACACTTTTTATGTTCCAGAAGAAGAAACAACAGAAGATTTTGAATTGCCTGAAGGTTTTGCATCAATTAAATTAAATTCTTTGGCTCAAATCATTTACATAGATTCAAAAGATCAGAAAAGCGAAAGAAGAATTACAATGAATTCTGTGAGCCAAACAGCCAACAACGATTATGTCATTAAGGGTTATTGCCACGAGAAAAAAGCCCAAAGGACATTTAGATTAACGAGAATACAGCAATTGACAGATATGGAAACTGGAGAGATTTTTGAAAATCCAAGCCAGTATTTTACCGAAAGATTTCAAGACTCACCAATTGGACGAATAACAAAAATTTTCCAAGAATTAGAATCCGAAATATTGATATTAACTTTTGTTGCTAGAGCAGACGGGTATTTGAGAATAAAAGAAAGGGAAATAATTATGAAATTCATAATAGACGAATCCAATGCGGATTTTGACAAAAAATTATTAGAAAACGAGATTCGGAGAACTTATTGCCCAAGTCAGGATTTTCGAGATTCACTGAAAAAAGTAAGTAAAGAAACGGTTGAGTATAAAACTAAGATTTTAGATTTATCGACTGATATTGTGAATACCGACAAAAATCCTGACCCAATTGAATTAGGTGCTTTGGAATTAATAAAAAGAGAATTGAAACTGATTAAAGTAAGTTCTTGAAATCAGATTCTGAACAGAAAAGCCAGTGCATTACAATGTGAAAAGCAGATATGAAAGGCATATAAATCGAAAGTTTGAATGAATTTTAGAAGTCGTCAATTCTTTTGATTTAAAATCAACGAAAAGTAAAAATATTATGTAAAACTCAAGCTATATAGCACTTATGTTTTTACTGCAATTCTCATATTAATCCATCCTCATAATTTTTTCCCCAATAAAATTGCGATAACGCAATTACAATCGTATTTTTGATGCACAAAAAAATTGCATTAGTGACAAACTACCTTGAACAATTAAATGAAGCCCAGCGAGAAGCCGTTTTACAAAAAGACGGTGCTATGATTATTATTGCTGGTGCAGGCTCTGGAAAAACACGCGTGCTGACCTACCGTATCGCTCATTTAATGAAACAAGGTGTGGACGCTTTTAGCATTTTGGCATTGACTTTTACCAACAAGGCGGCCCGCGAAATGAAAAATAGAATTGCCAGAATGGTGGGTGACACCGAAGCAAAAAATCTTTGGATGGGGACTTTCCATTCCGTTTTTGCAAGGATTTTACGTTCTGAAGCTGACAAACTAGGTTTCCCAAGAAATTTTACCATTTACGATACACAAGATTCGGTACGTCTTATATCAGCTATCATCAAAGAAATGCAGTTGGATAAGGATAGGTACAAACCAAAACAAGTTTTTAGTCGTATTTCGTCCTTTAAAAACAGCCTGATTACGGTTAAGGCTTATTATAGCAATCCCGAATTACAGGAAACCGATAAGATGGCTAATCGCCCAAAAATTGGTGAAATCTACCATCAATATGTGGAACGTTGTTTTAAGGCCGGAGCAATGGATTTTGACGATTTGTTGTTGAGAACCAATGAGTTATTGACTCGTTTTCCAGATGTGCTGGCCAAATATCAGGATAGGTTTAGGTACATTATGGTTGATGAGTACCAAGATACCAATCACTCACAATATTTAATTGTTAGGGCTTTGGCGGATCGCTTTCAAAATATTTGTGTGGTTGGCGACGATTCTCAAAGTATTTATGCGTTCAGGGGTGCAAATATTCAAAACATCCTCAACTTTCAACGTGATTATGAAGAGGTTAAAATTTTTAAATTGGAACAAAATTACCGTTCCACAAGTAATATTGTAGAAGCAGCCAATAGTGTAATAGATAAAAACAAAACCAAACTGGACAAAGAAATTTGGACAGATAACGACAAAGGTGAAAAAGTAAAAATAATGCGAACGCTTTCCGAAGGGGAAGAAGGTCGTTTTGTGGCGAATTCCATTTTTGAAAATAAGATGAATCATCAACTTAAAAATGAATCTTTTGCGGTTTTGTACAGAACTAATTCTCAATCCAGGGCAATTGAAGACGCCTTGCGTAAAAAAGATATTGCCTACCGAATTTATGGTGGCCTCTCTTTTTACCAACGTAAAGAAATTAAAGATGTGCTTTCTTATTTGCGTCTAATCGTAAATCCGAACGATGAAGAAGCTTTAAAACGTGTAATCAATTATCCCGCAAGGGGAGTGGGGCAAACCACTATTGAAAGATTGAGTGTTGCCGCCAACCATTATAAAAAATCCATTTTTGAAATTATTGAAAATATCGATAAAGTTGATGTAAAAATTAATGGAGGTACAAAATTAAAGTTACAAAATTTTGTAACGATGATTAAAAGTTTTCAAATTGAAGCACAAACAAAAAACGCCTTTGAAATTGCCGATTTTGTAGTAAAACAAACCAAAATAATTAAGGAACTTGAAAAAGATGCTGCACCAGAAGCGGTGAGTAGGGTAGAAAATGTTCAAGAATTATTAAATGGTGTTAAGGATTTTATCGACGAACAAAACGAGGAAAAAGAAGATGGAGAAGAAAGAAAAACGGATACTTCACTTTCCTATTTTCTTGAGGATGTTGCCCTAGCTACTGATTTGGATAATGAAAAAGACAAACATAAGGACACTGTTTCATTAATGACGGTACACATGGCAAAAGGTTTGGAATTTCAATATGTATATATTGTCGGTTTAGAAGAAAATTTGTTCCCCTCGGCCATGAGTATGAACACACGAAGTGAACTGGAAGAAGAACGGAGATTGTTTTACGTAGCTTTAACCAGAGCAGAGAAACAAGCTTATTTGTCATATGCTCACTCTCGTTACCGTTGGGGAAAATTAGTGGATTGTGAGCCAAGCCGATTTTTAGAAGAGATAGACGATAAATATATCGACTTTATGGTGCCAAAAGTGTCACCAAATATCAATAAATTTATAAATGAAGATATTTTTGGAGATGTTCCTAAAGATAAAGTTCGATTTAAGAAACCGGTGCAGAGAAACACAATAAAACCTAAATCTAAACAAAAATCAACGCCTGATACTATCCATATAAGTACACCAAAGAACCTAAAAAAGGTAAGCAACATTAATCAAAATTTATTTGATAGCAATATTACGGTAGGTAATGTCGTTGAGCATACAAAATTTGGAAAAGGTGAGGTAATTAACCTTGAAGGTGTCGGTTCAAACAAAAAAGCTGAAATAAACTTTGATTCTGTTGGAAATAAAAAATTATTATTGCAATTTGCCAAACTAAAGATTTTAGGTTGATGGTTAAGTTAATAGTTATTGGGTTATTAGGTAAATGTTCAATAATCTGAAATAACTGAATACACTATGAACAATAAGTTATTGTGTTAATTGTTATATAATTATTGAGAAGCACCAATTAATTCATTTTTTCCATTAACTCATTAACTCATTAACTCATTAACTCATTAACAAAATAACGAACAACAATAAAAAATGATTGATTACGATTTAGAGTACAATTCCGAAAGGGAACACTTAATTATACCAGAATATGGTAGACATGTTCAAAAATTGGTAAACCACTGTATTCAACTTGAACCTAAAGAAAAACGAAACGAAATGGCAAATGCCATTATAGATGTTATGGGGAATTTACAGCCACATTTAAGAGATGTGCCCGATTTTAAACATAAATTATGGGATCAACTTTTTATCATGTCCGATTTTAATCTAGACGCAGATTCGCCATACCCAAAACCTTCTAAAGAAGAGTTATCAGCCCATCCAGAGCGTTTAAGTTATCCAAAAGCAGCCTCGAAATATAAATTTTACGGTCATAATATTCAGACCATGATAGATACGGCATTAACATGGGAAGATGGAGAACTTAAAGATGCTCTTATTTTTACTATTGCCAATCATATGAAAAAATGTTATCTGAATTGGAATAAAGATACGGTTGAAGATGTAATTATTTTTAAGCATTTAAAGGAATTATCAGGAGGAAAAATTAATTTATCAATTGAAGATGAAACCTTATCTGAAAGTAAAAATTTATTAAGAAAAAAACCTTCAAACAAGAGTAAAAGCAACTCAAGCAATAAATCAAACAAGGGGCGTAGGAAAAGGTAGTTTTTCAGTTTCCAGTCTTCAATTGGAAATAGCATAAAAACCTAATAACCAATAACTCAATAACGAATAACCAACAACTAATACATGGGTACTTTTAAAATAGAAGGTGGACATCAATTAAAAGGAGAAATAACGCCACAAGGTGCAAAAAACGAAGCATTGCAAATACTTTGTGCAGTGTTGTTAACACCTGAAAAAGTTACAATTTCTAACATTCCAGATATAGTGGATGTTAATAAATTGATTAATTTACTAGAGAACTTTGGTGTTAAAATTCAAAAAAACGGACAAAATTCTTATACATTTCAAGCAGATGATGTAAACTTAAAATATTTGGAATCTGAGCGATTTAAGATAGATGGAAGTGGTTTACGCGGTTCCATAATGATTGTAGGACCATTATTGGCACGTTTTGGTAAAGGATATATTCCGAAACCTGGAGGCGATAAAATTGGCAGAAGACGTTTGGATACCCATTTTGAAGGTTTTATGAAATTAGGAGCGAAATTCCGCTTTAATAAAACTGATCATTTTTATGGGGTGGAGGCGAAAAAGTTAAAAGGAACATATATGTTGCTTGATGAGGCCTCGGTTACAGGTACAGCAAATATCGTTATGGCTGCGGTTTTGGCGGAAGGCAAAACCACTATATATAACGCTGCATGTGAACCTTATTTACAGCAGTTGTGTAAAATGTTGAATAGAATGGGAGCCAAAATTACTGGTGTGGGTTCTAATATGTTACATATCGAAGGCGTAAAATCATTGAAAGGAACAACGCACAAAATGTTGCCGGATATGATTGAAATTGGGAGTTGGATTGGTCTAGCTGCAATGACCAAGAGTGAATTGACCATTAAGGGAGTTAGCTGGGACGATTTAGGGGTTATACCCAACGTTTTCAGAAAATTAGGAATTACCGTAGAGCGTCAAGGTGATGACATTCATATACCAGAGCATAAAAATGGTTATACCATTCAAAGTTATATAGACGGGTCCATCCTAACAGTATCTGACGCACCTTGGCCTGGTTTTACTCCTGATTTATTGAGTATTATTTTGGTAGTGGCAACACAAGCAAACGGTAGTTTGTTAATACATCAAAAAATGTTTGAAAGTCGTTTGTTCTTTGTGGATAAATTAATCGATATGGGAGCAAAAATTATTTTATGTGATCCTCACAGAGCTACCGTTATAGGTCATAACTTTAAAAATGATTTGCAAGCTACAACCATGACGTCTCCAGATATCAGAGCAGGAGTTTCTTTATTAATTGCTGCACTTTCTGCAAAAGGAACATCAACCATTCATAATATAGAGCAAATAGATAGAGGTTATGAGCGTATTGACGAGCGTTTACAGGCTATTGGTGCAAAAATTATTCGTGTGGAGTAATTGAACTGGTTTAGACTTTTTCCATTGGCTAAAAAATTGCCTTTTTCCACCTACTTTTTCCCTTTTTCTCCTTCCATAGCTCTGCTATGTAACTCAAAAAAGACTTCAATTAGGTAAAAAATGACTAATTTTCGCTAAAATGCGAAAAGTCTAAACCAGTTCATTAAAAATTTAAGATTAAATATTTAAAATTCCAGTTTTACTTAGTTAAGATTGGAATTTTTGTTTCTGATGGTTTTGCATCTCGCACCTTGTATTTTCGGACAGCCTCAAGAGCCATTCTTAAAAAAATCGTTCGTACCTCGTACCTCTAACCTCGCACCTTTTTTGCTTCCGTCTTCAAACTTTTCCCCTGACATTGTGGCATTTCATAAAAATTGGCAGTACTTTTGCAAGCTAATTTTTTAATGTTAAATATTCATAGCAATGAGTACAGAAGAAAAGACAAATCAAGAAGAGATACAAGATACAGATCAAATACAAGAGGAGCAGTCAGAAATTAACGAAAATGATGAACGAGAGGAGGGAAAACCTACTACTGAAGAATTAGTCCAACTAGAAAAGGACAAATATTTACGTCTGTTTGCCGAGTTTGAAAATTATAAAAAGAGAACTTCAAGAGAGCGTATAGAATTGTTTAGAACTGCCAATGAGGAAGTTATGACAGTTTTATTACCAATTTTAGATGACTTTGAACGTGCTTTGACTCATATTGAAGATGATAAAGAGGCAGAAGAATTACGAAAAGGTGTACTACTGATTTATCAAAAATTGGTAAAAACATTAGAGCAAAAAGGGTTAACCAAAGTTGAAGTTAAACAAGGAGATAAATTTGATGCTGAAATTCACGAAGCCATAACCCAAATTCCAGCTCCGTCTAAAAAACTAAAGGGTAAAATTATTGAAGTCATTGAGAAGGGGTATAAATTGGGAGATAAGATTATCCGTTTTCCTAAAGTGATTATAGGACAATAACTGGTTTCAACTTTGGTATTCATTTAAAGATTGATAAAAAATAGCAGATGAAAGAAGATTATTATAAAATATTGGGCATTGATAAAAGTGCATCAAATGCGGAAATAAAAAAGGCATATCGTAAGATGGCTATTAAATATCATCCCGATAAAAATCCTGGAGATAAAACTGCCGAAGAAAACTTTAAAAAGGCGGCCGAAGCCTATGAGGTTTTAGGTAATGCCGATAAAAAAGCCCGTTACGACCAATTTGGGCATTCAGCATTTGAAGGCGGTCAAGGTGGCTTTGGCGGCGGCGGAATGAACATGGAAGATATTTTTAGCCAATTTGGAGATATTTTTGGTGGTGCTTTTGGCGGTGGAGGCGGATTCTCTGGCTTTGGTGGCGGAGGTAGAAGTAGAGGAGGAGCTAGAGTAAAAGGAAGTAATCTTAGAATAAGAGTTAAGTTAACCTTAGAAGAAATTGTAAACGGCGTTGAAAAAAAGGTAAAAGTAAAGCGTTTGGTAAAAGCCAAAGGTGTTACCTATAAAACTTGTAACACTTGTAACGGCCAAGGTCAGGTTACTAGAGTTACAAATACCATATTGGGAAGAATGCAGACGGCAACTACGTGTCCTACTTGCCAAGGTGCCGGTGAAATGATAGAGAACAGACCAAGCGGGTCTAATGCCCAAGGTTTGGTGGAAAAAGAAGAAAGTGTTTCTATTAAAATTCCACCTGGTGTTGTAGATGGTGTTCAGTTAAAAGTTTCAGGTAAAGGAAATGAAGCCCCAGGAAATAGTATTTCAGGGGATTTATTGGTGGTTATTCAAGAAATACCACATGAGTTTCTAAAACGTGAAGGTAATAATTTGCACTATGATATGTATGTTAGTATTCCCGAAGCGGTCTTAGGCGAAAGTAAAGAAATAGATACCCTAACCGGTAAGGTCAGAATTAAAATAGAACCAGGTACGCAGTCTGGAAAAATATTACGTTTACGCGGTAAAGGACTGCCGAGTTTAGAAGGTTATGGTAAAGGCGATATATTGATTCACGTAAATGTTTGGACGCCTAAAAGTCTATCAAAAGACCAAAAGGCATTTTTTGAAACAATGAAAGATGATGAGCACTTTGCACCAATACCTACAAATTCGGATAAATCATTTTTTGAAAAGGTAAAAGATATGTTTTCATAAATCTCAAAGTTATAAAATTATTTATTTGGTAAAAATTTACTGTTTTTATTAATATAATTTATATATTTGTGCTGTCGGATTGTAAAATTCGACACTTTTTCTTTTTCATAGCAATTTTCCCACTCTATTTTAGAGTGGGTTTTTTTATGGAATTACTTTTTTAACATTCTTTATATTACTGATTATTAGATAATTGAAACATTATTTATACATATTCTAAATAATTGTTTGTTAGTTGCAATAAATATAAATACACCGCGTTATTATACTTGTATTGCTGAGCAATAGTTCAGTAATATTTCTTTTTCATAGCAATTTTCCCACTCTTTTTAATTAAAGGGTGGGATTTTTTTTAAGTTTCAATAATTATAATTTTATTTAGTTCTACTTTTGCAACAAAGTAGGCTACCTTATCGCCCCGAGAACTCGGGGAGGAAAGTCCGGACATCACAGCGTATCATAGCGGATAACATCCGTCTGGCGTAAGCCAAGGACAAGTGCAACAGAAAGCAAGTACAGTTAGGCTGTAGTGAAATCAGGTAAACTCTATGAGATGCAATGTTACGTATATTGGAGTCCCGCAAGGGTAAGGGTTACGCGTCCAATTCCAAGGGGTAAACAGCTAAAGTTATGCAGTAATGTATAACGTAGATAAATGATAAGGATTTCAGACAACTGAAATACAGAATCCGGCTTATGGCCTACTTTTTATTTTCTTTTATGTAAGTGATAGTATAGCTTACCGACTATATTTATAAATCAAAAAAATAGATTAATTATGAATACCAATATTTGGTTTTTTGATGACGTAAATCTCTTTAAAATTTTATGTCCTCATAAATACCCGGCTTATACTTCAAATCATAAACTAAGCACCTATAAAAAAAGTGATTATATCTACTTTGAGGAAGACTCAGCTAATAAAATTTATTTGATTGATAAAGGAAAAGTTAAGATTGGCCACTATACAGAAGATGGAGAGGAAATAATCAGTGCAATTTTAACTAAAGGGGAAATATTTGGAGAAAAAGCTATTTTAGGAATTGATAAAAGAAATGAGTTTGCACAATCTATAGATAATACTACTTCAATTTGCCCAGTATCAAAAGATACACTTTTCGAATTAATGAGAGAAAACATATCGATAAGCCTTAAAATTTATAAATTTATAGGCTTTCGTATTAAAAGATTGGAACGTAGAATACAACTATTGCTGTTTAAAGATACCAAAACCAGACTCTTGGAATTTTTAAATGAACTTTGTGAAGATTATGGTCGCGATTGTGAAACTACCGGAGACAAAATTATAGAGCATCCTTATACTCAAAAAGATATTGCCTCATTAATCGGCACTTCAAGACCCACACTTAATATTATTCTTAATGAATTAAAAGACGAAAAATTCTTGAGTTTTCATAGAAAAGAAATAAGAATACTAAAAAAAAGTGGCTTAATGTTAGCTAGCTAACATTTTATAAAATACACCTACTATACATTTGTCATATAAATATTTTAAAAAAAGGTCTTAAGAATATCTTTAGGTTCAGGTATTGCTTTAGATGACATTATTAACATTAAAATTTAATTATGACAAGAAAAAATTTATTTTTAGCTATAGTAGCTTTTGGTTTGTTATTAACATCATGTGATAAAGATGATGACAATTCCCCTTCAACAAAAAATTTAACAATTAATATAACTGGTTTAGAAGATTTGGGCTCAAATTTTGTTTATGAAGGTTGGATTATAGTAAATGGAGCTCCGGTAAGTACGGGAACTTTTACGGCAGTTAATTCCGGTCAAACATTTGCTGTGGATGCAGCACAACTTGATGCTGCAACTAAATTTGTTTTAAGTATAGAGCCCGCGGGTGAAACAGGTACTGCTGCAGCAACTCCATCTGATACCAAATTGGTTGTTGGAGATTTTTCTGGTAATTCAGCAACAGTCTCTGTAGGTACGGTAGGAGATTTTACAACAGCTACACCATCAGGTAAATTCTTTTTGCGATCTCCAACTGATGAGGCTACAGGTAACAATGGTAATGACGAAAACGGAATTTGGTTTGGTACACCCGGTGCACCACCTTCCCCTGCATTTACATTACCAACACTTGAAGCGGGTTGGAAATATGAAGGATGGGTAGTTATTGACGGGCAAGGACCATTATCAACAGGTACATTTACAGCCTTTGATGTTGCTGATGAAAATGCTGGTGCTGCCACTTCTTTTAGTGGAACCGAAAATGCTGGACCACCAATACCAGGTGAAGATTTTTTTAACAATGCTCCAACAGGATTTACATTTCCATTGGATATTAGAGGAAAGACCGTTGTGATTTCGGTTGAACCATCACCAGACAATTCTCCCGCACCTTTCTTATTAAAACCTTTGAAAGGTACAGCGGGTGACGAAACCGCTCCCACAGCTTACGATTTAAGTTTTGATAATACTTCATTTCCATCGGGAACGGTAACTAGATAAAATTAGTATAATGTTTTAAGTTTTTTAAAGGTGTAACATTTGTTGCACCTTTTTTATTAGTTTTTGTAAGATTGCATTAGATTTACAACTAACTAGGTAAATATTAAAAACATGAAGTTCAACAGAAAAACAATATCTAATATTTTATTTTTCGGATTTATAATTTTCCTTTTTACACCATTTGGGTTGGGTACTAGAGCCAAATTTACACAGGGTTTTGCTTATGTAAAAAGTTTCATGTTCACACCATCAGTTGCAAAGTTGGAAGAAAGAACTTCTTTAGATACTTATAATGTCAGTTTCAAAGGTATAGTTTCTGCAAATGACACAAATTTAGAATCTTTAAAAGGAAATGTGGTTTTTATAAACTACTGGGCAACTTGGTGCCCGCCTTGTATTGCTGAAATGCCAATGATTAAAAGTTTGTATAGAGATTATAAAGATAAAATAGAATTCCTCTTTGTAACTAATGAAGATCAAACTAAGGTTGCTCGATTTTATAAAAAACACGACTATGATTTTCCCACCTATAATGCTATCTCAAAACTTCCACAACAAATAGATTATGCTTCACTTCCTACAACATATATTTTGGATAAAAACGGAAAAGTAGCTTTATTGGAATACGGAGCTGCCAATTGGAACAGTGATGCAGTTAGAAATTTATTGGATAAATTAATTAAAGAGTAACATAATAGAAACAAAAAAGAGGTTGCATATATAAATGCAACCTCTTTTATTAATATATCCATACTTATTTTACAATTTTAAAAGGCATTTCATAAACTTTACCAGCTTTTAGTTTTTTAACCTTCACTTTTTTATAATTTAAGTGCTTTTTAATGTAGTTATCTACTACAGAATTGCTTTTTGAATCATTTTTTGATCTGACCGAAATAATAACGAGTTCTGATTTTTCATTTAACATAAACGAAACTTTAGCAACTAATTCGTTTGAATCAATGTCAATTTCAGTTTTACTTAATAGATCAATAATTTGTTTTCTGATTTCTGATTTAGTATCTGGTTCAATAGTTGAGGCAAAAGCAAATGAACCAAATAAAAGTGCAAATGACAGGGCGATTAATTTTAATTTTTTCATGATAATTGTGTTTTTTTGATTAAATTTTTATGTTACATCTAATAGACTTTTAATAGAATGAAATGTTACTCTTAAATTTTATTTTAACTAAATTTTAGCAAATCTTAACATTTTTAACATTTAAACGAGTTTATATCATATCGGTTAAAAAACTTGCATGCTTTTATTGTTTATTTTTATTATTTTATTTGTAATCGTCTTACCTTTAAACAAGTATCACAAAAAGTAAAAATAAGCTCAATATTAAAAGATTAAATAGTATTTTTAAAAAATAATCAATCCAACCTGTTCTATGGAAATATTGTCCTCGTACAACTTAATTATTGAAGCTTCTATTATTATTATTTTATCTTTTTGGTTTACCGGAATATCAAAAAAAACCAATATCCCCGCAGTTTTAATGCTCATAATGCTTGGTGTAATTTTAAAATTTGCCATGGATTATTTTGTAATCGATCAGGTTGATTTTAAACCTTCGCTAGAAATATTGGGTACGGTCGGTCTGATAATGATCGTACTCGAAGCCGCATTGGAGTTGGAATTAAAACGAGAAAAAATAATACCTATTTTAAAGTCAATGGCCATAGCGTTGCTCGGCTTGGTCGCCTCAGCTTGGGTTGCGGCTTTAATTTTATACAATACCATTGACAATATGTCTATGGCTTCCGCGTGGTTATATGCTATTCCGCTTTCAATTTTATCAAGTGCTATTATTATTCCTAGCGTTAGCGGATTGGGCGAAAAGAAAAAAGAATTCCATATCTATGAAAGTACCTTTTCGGATATTATGGGTATTATGATGTTCTATTTTATGATTGGCGGATTGGATCCTGAACACGCTGTTGGAGGTACAGAATTTGCACTTACTACGGTTTTAACCATTATAATTGCTCTTGTAGCCAGTTACGCCATCATCCTTATTTTTCAAAAAATTAAAAGTCAAGCTAAGTTGTTTTTGTTGATAGCGGTACTATTATTATTATATGCCATTGGAAAGAAATTCCATTTATCCTCATTAATCATTATCCTTATTTTTGGGTTGGTAATTGCCAATGTAAAATTGTTTTTCCCCGGTAAAACGGCAATATTTCTAGATAAGGGCAAAATCGATCAAATTTACCATGAGTTACATATTATAACTCTAGAAACCGCTTTTGTTGTCCGTACTTTTTTCTTTGTAATTTTTGGATTGACTATTGTTTTGGCCTCTTTAGTAAGTTTGAGCGTAGTTGGTATAAGTCTTTTAATTATTGTCTCAATTTATATCATTCGTTTTTTAATTTTAAGGGTTTTTATTGGTAAAGATATTTTTCCACAATTGTTTATCGCACCTCGTGGGCTGATTACCATTTTGTTATTTTATAATATTCCAGTGGAGGGGCAAGTTGAAAATTTTGAATCAGGTATTTTACTTTTTGTAATTATTGCAACCAGTTTATTAATGACATGGGCAATGATAAAGGATAAGAAGAAAATGGGTACGATGTTAGATGAAATTGATGAGGAAGTACTTCAGCGTAATGAAGCCGAAGACAAGTTGAATGAACAGAAGATTTTAGAAGAAGCTAAAGATAATATTGAAACAAATGATTTCGAAAAAGGTTTTGAAAATGAAGGATATGAAGATCATCGAAATGAACCTTAGGAACTAACATTATCCATAATATCAAGCAAAATTTCACAACCTTTTTTAATTTCTTCATCAGAAATATTTAACGGAGGTGTAATTCTAACGGCTCTCTCTTCATAAAGTAACCAAAAAAGTAATACGCCTTTTTCTAGCGATTTTAAAATAATTTGTGAGGCCAATTCAGGTGTTTCAACAATTAGTGCTAATAACAATCCTGTCCCTCTAATTTCTTTGATTAAAGGATGTTGGAGTTTTTCTCTAAACAATTTTTCTTTTTCCAAGACATCGACCATAATATTAGATGAAGTAATTTCCTTAACCGTAGCCAATGCAGATGCTGCAATAACAGGATGTCCACCAAAAGTTGTGATATGTCCTAGTTTCGGATTCTCTTTTAAAATCGCCATTATATTTAATGAAGCAATAAAAGCCCCAATGGGCATTCCGCCGCCCAATCCTTTTCCTGTAATTATAATATCTGGTGTAACTTTATAATTTTCAAACCCAAAAAAAGTACCTGTTCTTCCAATTCCAGTTTGAATTTCGTCTAAAATCAATAATGCTCCAACTTCTTCACAACGCTTTTTTACTTTTGCCAAATAATCATTTTGAGGTACAATAAATCCCGCACCACCTTGTATCGTTTCTAAAATAACAGCGGCCGTTTTTGAAGTGATTTTTTTAATTTCATCCTCATCGTTAAAGGTGATAAATCTAATTCCCGGAACTAAAGGTCTAAATGCTCTGTTCTGATTTTCGTTGCCACATACGCTCATTGCACCTTGCGTATTACCGTGATAAGCATTGTTGGCTGCAATAATTTCTGATCTGCCCGTAAACTTTTTAGCCAATTTTAAAGCTCCTTCGGTAGCTTCCGTACCCGAATTTGTTAAATATACAGACCAATCTTTTTGCCTTGGAAGTTGAGCGGTTAGCAATTTACAAAGCTCAACAGCAGGTTTTTGAACAAACTCACCATACACCATAACATGGGTATATTTTTTAACTTGCTCTACAATAGCTTTGCTAACTTGTGGATGATTATGCCCTAAACTATTGGCGGAAACTCCTGCTATAAAATCTAAATATTTTTTCCCTTTGGTATCATAAACATAAGACCCTTCTGCATGTGAAATTTCTAGTGCTAACGGATGTGGTGAAGTTTGTGCTTGATATTTAAAAAAATCAGCTTTTGGCATGTATTTTTTATGATGAAATTTTAATTGTTTTACTATTGACATCTTTTTTAAAAGTCGAAATAGCAATATTTAACAAAAATATAAAAATATCAAGAATCGAGCTCCCTCTCCTTGGGAGAGGGCGGGGGGAGAGGACTTTTATTTTTGTTACTCAACGACTTTTTTAATATTCTTTTCTACATCTAAAGATTGTTTATCTTTTGTATCGACTTTATTTTCGCTATCTTTTATAAAGATATCTTCCATTTTATAAGGTCGTTCGTCATCACGCCATATAAAACCTGGAAATTTTCGTTCATTTTCGGATAATTTTGATGGTGGAAAAAGACTTCCTTCTGGATCAATAAAATAGGTAACGTTTCTAATTTTTTTATCTTTTATTTTAAAATTTATCCTGCTACATGTGCTTTTATCTATGCCTAGCAATTCATCTTCATCGTTTCTGGCATAAAATATACTCTCGGAATTTCCGATTACATTTACATCTTCCAATTCATTTTCAATGAATTTCCCTAAAATATTTCTACCTTTTATCTGATTGTAGCCTGCTGAATCTTTTTGAATGACAAAAGCATTTCTCAAAATTTTTAAACTGTCCATTTTTTCCGTTTCGGGATTAGAAAGCAAATGAATGGTGTCTCCGGTCATCTGACTTTCTTGAGACCATAATACGGGATTTCTAAACAATTGAGTCAATCCCGTTTTTTGATTGGAATGGATAGAATCGCACTTTCCACTTAAATTGCTTTTAAAAAACTTTACGCGGTTATAGGCCCTAACAATTCTATTTTCTGGTTTTCCGGTAACCAATAACGTATCACCATGGACGTACATAGAATCTTTTTCAATTTCGGTAATGGCAACCGCTCTGTTAATAACAAACGCAGAATCCAATTTTTGATAAAATTCACCATAATTACCACGTACTACGGCGTTGTTCAATGTATCTAACATTTTTATATTGTTGGTAGCGGAGGCAAAGGCTAAATTTCTATCATAATATAAACTATCAGCGGTAATGGATCTGTTTTTATAGGTTATTACAGAATTTTTGGTAAAGTGCGAAATGTCTTTTTGAGTATCATAAAATCCATTTTCTGTGTAAATATGGTTGTCTTCTCCTGTAATGGTAGAAGGGCCATATAAAAATGCTTGACCGTTATTGGTAAAATAATCCAAATGGTCAGATTCAAGCACATAATCAGGATTGGTCAGTACAACATCCGAAAGTGCTTGAAATTTAGAAGTTTTTAGAAAATAATTTCCTTTTTCGCTCACTAGAACATTGGCGGTATCTTTAATGGTTGCTCCACTTTTGTAGAAGAGTAATTGTTTGACGCGATCAAAATCCAAGGTATCGGTAGTTAAAACCATTACTGGGTCGGTCAACACAACTTTTCCCCAAGACTTTGCTTTTTTAGTTTTACCATCATATTGCACGTAATCACTGGTCTGGGTAATGGTATCACCTTGATTTAAAACTACATTACCATAAGCCCTAATTAAATTTTCAAGTTTATAATGCACCGCTTTTTTACTACGCAGGGTTATACCTTCGTGTTCAATAACCACGTCGCCCAATAAAATGGTTTGGTTTGGGTATTTATCTTGATCTTCAATGGAATTATCGGCATGTAAAATCTGAATCCGCTTTTGCTGAGCCTGCAAAGTGAATGAAGTGATGAATACAATTAAAAGCAAAAAATATTTCAACGGTAATTATTTGTTGCAAAACTAAACAAAAAAGCGATTGTTATGTTTTAAATTGTTGTTAAAGAGTGAAATGATTAATGCTTGTCCCGATTTGTTTATTTCTTTCTCAAATATAAAAATTCAGAAGTCTTAAAGGTTATATAATAAGAAGCCAATAATAATTTCCATCCTGACAGGTTTGAACCCAATTCAAGTCTTGTCGTTTCATTTTCTTTGGTAATAATTTTTTGTGGTTCTGTTTGACACCAATCTATTTTTGCATAAATATCATTCTCTTCAGCGTCGAGTTCAAAAGTTTTTGTTTCTCCATCTTTAATCGTATCAACCTTTTTATTGTTAATATAGATTCCAATGGATCTTGCCTTATTGGCATATTGCTTAGTTCTAGTAATTTCTATTTTTCGTTTGCTCATCTATATTAAAA
Source organism: Aureibaculum koreense (assembly GCF_034296135.1). NCBI lineage: Bacteria > Pseudomonadati > Bacteroidota > Flavobacteriia > Flavobacteriales > Flavobacteriaceae > Aureibaculum > Aureibaculum koreense. The sequence goes on along the minus strand of NZ_JAXKVV010000009.1, from coordinate 61,213 downwards.
GTGCGTTTTTTGTATATAAAAACTTAAAACTGCTTTTTATTCAATTAATTGAAGTCTTTTTACAATTGAATTTTTTTCCAAAATAGTCCCAGGTGACAACACCGCATTCGCCCCAATTTTTGATTTGTCTCCAACTAAAGCTCCAAATTTGATAACACCGGTCTCAATGCGTAGATTATTAAATTTGACGATTATTTTCTTATCTATCTTTTCATTATAATGATTAGCTGCTACAGAACCTGCCTCAAAATTTACATGTTGACCAATAATACTATTTCCAATATAGTTTAAATGAGCAATGGCCGTATTTGAGCAGATAATACTGCTTTTAATTTCAGTTGAGGGACCAATTTTAACTGATTGGTCTAAAAAAACACCTTCTCTAAAATAGGTATTTGCACCAATATGACAATTTTCCATCGCTATAAATGGTCTGTTAACAGTAACATTACTTTCAATTGTAACTGATTTGTGTATGGCGACTCCATTGTTAATATTAAAATCTCCTTGTAATTTAGGGATTATAGCTTCTAATATTTCATTTAAGTTACTGGTCAATTTCCATGGGTATTGATTTGTATTGAAATACTTGGGAAAGTTAGCAATAAAATCAGTAATATTCATATTTTGAGAGAGTTAAATGGGTTTACTTAATTATATAATTGATAAATAATTTTTACATAAACGCAATACATAACTTAATTTCTTCATAACCTACTTCACCGTTCAACGCATCAAAAATAGTTTTTGAACTTAAAGGTTTATCTTTAGGTTGCAGATCATACACTTTCTTTACTTTGTTAAAAAGTGCCTTTTTGGGTTTGTAAAAACTCAAATCTTCTTTGGGATAATCCTTGCGGATTCTAATGACATGACTTGAGATGGTCCCTGCCGTCAATCCCCTTTCTTTTGCGATTTTAAAAAGAGGTTTCTTTTGTCTTAAATAAGACAATGTAACTTCATAGGTAGATTGTTTGGTGGACTTTTTCTCTTTTATTTTTTTCTTGTTTTTTTCAATATCCTCTGCATTGGTAGTGCCTCCACAACTTCTAATAAATGGCGGTGCCATTTTTTTTAATTCGTCGAGTGTATATTTTTCGTCCACTTCTTTTGAGAGTTCTTGAAAACGAACGTCCGCTTTATGGGCTAAAGCATCAACTTTTAACGCCATTTCATTTAAACCTTTTAGTTGTAAATTTTCTATTCGTTTTAATCGCGACAACGCTACGTAACCTTGTCCGCGTTCAAAGGTTTTAGAAAGGTTTATTTCAGCCTCGTCCAAGGTCATCCCTTGGCATTTATGTACGGTAATTGCCCAAGCCAATCGCAATGGGAACTGGCTAAAGCTGGCTAGCACCTTGTTGTGGTCGTCTTGGATGGACCAATCTTCTTTTTCTACGGTAATAATCCTACCGTTTGATAGTTGTACTTTTGGAAAGCCATCTTCATTAAATCCAGTTACTTTTCCCAATGTGCCGTTAACAAATCCCTTTTCGGTATTGTTTTTAACGAACATCACTTTGGCACCGATCTTCAATTGTAGATTTTCGCTTGCCAAAACGGAATTCTTTAAGGTGTCAACTAATTTTTTGTTTCCTTTGAATGAGGCTTTAAAAGTTTTGGTTCTACCTTCTAATGCTACCAAATGTTCCGTATTTATTCTATCCACATCTATATTGTGTGTAAACAATTTGGTGGGTATTTCCTTGTTTTTAAGGCTGTGTTCAGTGGCTTCCTTTAAGGTTTGCAAGTTGTGCTGTGATACCTTTCCGGTACGGATTTCATTTAAAATAACGTTTAAACTATTATTGGTTTGGCGGTATTGTTCCGTTAAATAGCACACATTAAAATTAGCATTTACCCACGCTTCGGACATAAAAGAAAACTTATCCCTACTTTTTTCTCCATAGTTGCCAATTGGCGGAAGTTGGAAAAAATCACCGCTCAATACCACTTGAATACCACCAAAGGGTTCTTGATTTTCCTTAAAATACCGTAGCACTTTATCTACAAGATTAAGTTGGTTTTTATGCAACATGGAAATCTCGTCAATAATCAGAATTTTTGCTTTACCAAGGTTCTTTTTAAGGTATTTTTTGGATTTCATGCTTGCCAAATTCCCTTGTGTAAGATGTTCTTTGACGCCAATGCCGGACCAAGAATGGATGGTCATACCGTTCATGTGTGTGGCTGCAATACCAGTGGAGGCGGTTACTGCAACTGGCACTTTTCTAGCTCGTAAATAGTTGATGTATTCGTTAAGCACATACGTTTTTCCTGTACCTGCCGAACCTGTTAAAAAAACATTTTTACCCGATTTTAATATGGCCAAGGCTTTTTCTTGTTGCATAACGCGAAGATATAGAAAGTAGGAGAGATAATGAAGATTCTATATAAGATATAATTTTATTAGTCTGGAATTGAAAGATGTTAGACTGTTCCTTGCAGGAACTGATTATCCCTTAGTTGATTAACGAACAACGATTAACGAATTTTGATTTTTGAACTTTAATTTCAGAAATCGTTAATCAATATTCGTTAATCGTTAATCTTTTCCCTCGTACCTCTAAAATCGTCCCTCGTACTTTTTCCCTACTTACTCAAATACATTTTCCTTCGGGCATACAATTCATAAAACTGGTCGTCTTTTAAGCTATCGATAAACAAAATACTCTCTCCGGTAGATTTCATTTCAGGACCTAGTTTTTTATCTACATTAGGGAACTTATTAAACGAGAATACGGGCTGTTTAATGGCAAACCCTTTTAATTGTGGGTTAAAAGTGAAGTCTTTTACTTTTTTATCGCCAAGCATAACTTTAGTAGCATAATTTACGTAAGGTTCGCCATAAGCTTTGGCAATAAACGGTACAGTTCTCGAAGCTCTTGGATTGGCTTCAATAATATATACAATATCGTCTTTTATAGCAAATTGAATATTAATAAGGCCTACTGTCTTTAATGCTTTTGCGATTTTTACGGTATGGTCTTTTATCTGTTGCAAAACAAATTCACCTAAGTTAAAAGCAGGTAAAGTAGCATTAGAATCGCCCGAGTGTACGCCACACGGTTCAATATGTTCCATAATACCTATGGTGTAAACATCTTCGCCATCGCAAATGGAATCGGATTCTGCTTCAATAGCTCCGTCAAGATAATGATCTAATAACAATACGTTATTTGGAATTTTACGTAATAAATCAACTACGTGATTTTCTAATTCTTCTTTGTTGATAACGATTTTCATACCTTGTCCGCCTAATACGTAAGAGGGTCTTACCAAAATAGGGAAGTCCAATTCGTCGGCAACTGCTAATGCTTCATCCGCAGTTGTGGCAGTTCCAAATCGGGGATAAGGAATGTCCAGTTCTTTTAATAAGGTAGAGAAACGACCTCTATCTTCAGCTAAATCCAAAGCTTCAAAGGAAGTCCCAATGATTTTGATACCATATTTATCCAATTTTTCAGCCAATTTTAATGCGGTTTGTCCGCCCAATTGTACAATTACACCTTCGGGTTTTTCCAATTGAATAATGTCATATATATGTTCCCAAAAAACCGGTTCAAAATACAGTTTATCGGCAGTGTCAAAATCTGTAGAAACAGTCTCAGGATTACAGTTAATCATAATTGCTTCATAACCTGCTTCTTGAGCAGCTAACACCCCATGGACGCAACAATAGTCAAATTCAATACCTTGTCCAATACGGTTAGGGCCAGAGCCCAACACAATGATTTTCTTTTTGTCTGTGACTATAGATTCATTTTCGGCGGAAGCCACACCGTTTATAATACTATTATTCTCAAAAGTTGAGTAATAGTAAGGTGTTTGGGCTTTAAACTCTGCTGCACAAGTATCTACCAATTTGTAAACACGGTTAATGTTAAGTTCTTTCCGTCTGTTATAGACTTCGCTTTCGTAACAATCTAGCATATGGGCAATTTGCCTGTCTCCATAACCTTTCTGTTTTGCTTCCAATAATAGGTCCTTCGGTAACGTTTCCAAACTATGTGTTGATATTTCTTTTTCCAAAAAGTGCAGTTCTTCGTATTGACGTAAAAACCACATATCTATTTTGGTAATTTCGTGTATTCTGCTCAATGGCATTCCCATTTGAATGGCATCGTAAATGATGAAAACACGATCCCAACTCGGGTTTTTTAATTTATCGATAATCTTCTCATAATCTTTTTCGCCCTTACCGTCTGCACCGATTCCATTACGCTTAATTTCAAGTGATTGCGTTGCCTTATGTAAAGCTTCTTGGAAAGACCTTCCGATCCCCATAACTTCACCAACAGCTTTCATTTGTAGGCCTAAAGTACGGTCTGAACCTTCAAATTTATCAAAATTCCAACGTGGTATTTTTACAATTACATAATCTAATGTAGGTTCAAAGAGGGCAGAAGTAGATTTTGTGATCTGATTGTCCAGTTCGTCCAAATTATATCCAATGGCCAATTTTGTTGCTATTTTCGCTATGGGATATCCTGTTGCTTTAGATGCTAATGCTGAAGATCGCGAAACACGAGGATTTATTTCAATGGCAATTATCTCTTCTTTTTCATCTGGACTTACCGCAAATTGTACGTTACATCCACCTTCAAAGTCGCCTATCGAACGCATCATGTGTATGGCCATATCACGCATTTTCTGATAGGTTTTATCTGACAAGGTCATTGCTGGAGCCACCGTAATGGAATCACCGGTATGAATACCCATCGGATCCATATTTTCTATAGCACAAATAATTACTACATTGTCATTTCTATCACGTAATAGTTCCAGTTCATACTCTTTCCAACCCATCATGGCTTTGTCAATCATCACTTCATGGATAGGTGAGGCTTCAAGGCCTCTTCTTAGCAATTCATCAAAATCTTCTGGCTTATAAACAATCGATGCTCCCGCACCTCCTAAAGTATAGGACGAGCGAATAACAAGTGGAAACCCAAACTCTTGTGCTATTTCTTTACCTTTTAAGAAAGATGTTGCGGTAGCTTGAGGAGCCATACCAACACCAATTTCACCCATTAAATTTCGGAATTGTTCTCTATCTTCAGTAATATTGATGGCATCTATGTCAACGCCAATAAGTTTTACACCAAAATCTTTCCAAATACCTTTATTATCGGCTTCAATACAAAGGTTTAATGCAGTTTGCCCTCCCATTGTTGGCAAAACCGCATCTATTTGAGGATGATCGGTTAAAATTTTAACTAAAGATTTTGTAGTCAAGGGTAATAAGTAAACGTGATCAGCCATTGAGGGATCCGTCATGATAGTAGCTGGATTCGAATTGATGAGAATAGTTTCGATTCCTTCCTCGGTTAAAGATCTTAAAGATTGACTTCCTGAATAATCAAACTCACAAGCTTGACCGATAATGATTGGACCTGAACCTATAATTAAAACAGATTTGATGGCTGTATTTTTTGGCATTTTATGGATTTATTTTTTGCGGATACAAATATTTAAAATTTCTATTTTCTTTAACCTAATAATTTTAAAAACTTATTAAGAAGATATAAAAAAAAGGTGTTACTAAAAAAGTAACACCTTGTATATAATTGAAATTGAATTTCATTATTTTTTCGGGCTAGGATCAGATGAAACTGAAAGTCTCTTTCTACCTTTAGCTCTTCTACGGGCTAAAACTTTTCTTCCGTTTACACTTGCCATTCTTTCTCTAAAGCCGTGTTTGTTCTTTCTTTTTCTCTTTGACGGTTGATACGTTCTTTTACTCATTATTCTATATCTTTAAAAATCTTCTTATCAGTTAAATAAGCTTTTTATAAGCCCTTGCTAAAATCGACCGCAAATATACAAATCCTTTTGTTTTGCACAATAGTTTTTTTAATAAAAAAATAAAGAGATTTATTCTGGTCGTTTTTAGGATTTTTCAATAATTTTACAAGAAAATAAACTTAATGAATACATATCAAGAGTCAATGCTCAAAGAAGGCAGTTTAAAGGATAGGGTAATTGTAATTACAGGCGGCGGAAGTGGGCTTGGCAAAGCAATGACCACTTATTTTTTAGAACTGGGGGCAAATGTGGTAATCACCTCTCGGAATTTAGAAAAATTAAATACTGTTAAAGCCGAGTTGGAAGAAAAAACAGGAGGCAAAGTATTACCCGTACAGTGTGATGTTAGAAATTATGATGAAGTAGAAGCCATGCTCAGAGCTTCTTTGGACGAATATGGAAAAGTTGATGGACTGTTGAACAATGCGGCCGGTAATTTTATAAGTCCCACAGAAAGATTATCCTCAAATGCATTTGACACCATTATTGATATTGTATTAAAAGGTACAAAAAACTGTACTTTGGCTTTTGGTAAACACTGGATTGCCGAAAAACAAACTAAAGCTACGGTATTAAATATAGTAACTACCTATGCTTGGACAGGTTCTGCCTATGTGGTGCCATCGGCAACAGCAAAAGCAGGAGTATTAGCCATGACACGTTCTTTAGCAGTAGAGTGGGCAAAGTATAATATTAGATTTAATGCCATTGCACCAGGACCATTCCCCACCAAAGGTGCATGGGACAGGTTATTACCTGGAGATTTAAAAGATAAATTTGATATGAAAAAGAAAGTGCCATTACGTAGGGTAGGAGAACACCAAGAATTGGCAAATTTAGCAGCGTATTTAATGTCAGACTTTTCTGCCTATGTTAATGGTGAGGTAATTACAATAGATGGTGGCGAATGGTTGCAAGGTGCGGGACAATTTAATATGTTGGAGCAAATACCACAGGAGATGTGGGATATGTTAGAAATGATGATTCGGTCCAAAAAGAATAAAAACTAAATAATTATAATAGGAACATTAAAACCAAAACTACAATGAGAAAACTAATTTACGCATTAGCGGTGCTATTTATTAGTACTACAGCTTTTGCACAAGAAACAACAGACTTAAACGCTAAAATTCCTACCGACCCGAACGTAAGGATTGGCAAATTAGAAAATGGACTCACTTATTATATTCGGAACAATGGTAAACCAGAAAATAAAGTTGAACTGCGGTTGGTCATAAATGCTGGATCAATTTTAGAAGACGAAGATCAGCAAGGTTTGGCCCATTTTATGGAGCATATGAATTTTAACGGTACCAAGAACTTTGAAAAGAACGAGTTGGTAGATTATTTACAAAGTATTGGTGTGAAATTTGGTGCACACTTAAATGCGTACACAAGTTTTGACGAAACTGTTTATGAGTTGCCAATTCCGAGTGATGATGAAGAAAAATTGGAAAAGGGATTTCAAATTATCGAAGATTGGGCTTTTAATACATTGCTAACAAATGAAGAAATTGAGAACGAAAGAGGTGTGGTGCTAGAAGAGTACCGAATAGGCTTAGGGGCGAATAAACGAATGTTGGCCAATTATTTACCTAAAATGATGTACAATTCTCAGTACGCTGAAAGATTGCCTATCGGTAAAAAAGAGATTTTAGAGAATTTTAAGCCCGAAGCTATTAAAAGATTCAGGGACGATTGGTACAGACCAGATTTAATGGCGGTTATTGCCGTGGGTGATGTTGATTTGGACAAGTTGGAGGCTAAGATTAAAGAACATTTTAGCAATGCAAAAGCTAAAACCAACCCACGAGAGCGTAAAGTATTTGAAGTTCCAAATCATGAAGAGACACTCATTTCCATATCAACAGATAAGGAGGCTACTTTTAACCAAGTGCAGTTATTGCATAAAGACCATGAGACTCCAAAGTCCACAATTACCTTAGAAGATTATAGAAAATCAATAGTCAAAAGCTTATTTTCCCAAATGATAAATAACCGATTAAGAGAATTGGCCAATGGTGAAAACCCTCCATTTGTCTTTGGTTCTTCGTTCTACGGAGGTACTCTGGCCAGAAGCAAAAATGCTTATCAATCAAGAGCAATGTCCAGTCCAACTGGTCAACTAACAGCTTTAAAAACGTTGTTAGAAGAAAACGAACGTGTAAAGCGTCACGGTTTTCAGGAAGATGAGCTTAAACGTGCCAAAACAGCAATTTTAGCCAGTATAGAAAAGGCATTTCAAAATAAGGATAAAAACGAATCGGCCAGCTATGTAGGGGAATATGCACGTAATTTTCTAGAAAAAGAACCTATACCCGGAATTGATTGGGAATATAATTTTTATAAAAAAACATTGCCAACCATTCAATTGGATGAAATCAACAAATTAATTTCCAATTACTTGCACAAAGATAACAGAGTGGTTATATTAACGGGTTCTGATAAAGAAGATACTCCTAAAATTACCGAACAACAAGTGACTGATTTATTGGCCGAAGTAGAAAAATCTGACATTAAACCTTATGAAGATTCTGATTTAGGGGAATCTTTAATGTCAGAAATTCCGAAAGCAGGAGCAATAATCAAAGAAGTTAAAGACGAAAATTTAGGAACAACTACATTAACCTTGGTCAATGGAGCAACGGTAGTGTATAAAAAAACAGATTTTAAAGACGATGAGGTACTTTTTGAGGCTTTTAGTTACGGAGGAACCAATGAATATGATTTAGATACCTATAAAAAAACGGCAAGAGCCAATGCCGGTTTAAACGAAGCGGGAGTAAATGGTTATAATAAAACAGATCTCGGTAAAATGCTAACGGGTAAAATTGCATCTGTAAGCCCGTTTATTGGAGCATCGAGTGAAGGACTATCTGGCAGGTCAACCCCAAAAGATTTAGAAACCTTATTCCAATTAATTTATTTGAATTTTACCGCTTTAAATAAAGATGAAAAAGCATTTGCTTCTTTTGCTAGTAAACAAAAAGCTTTTTTAGCGAGTATAATGTCCAACCCCAATGTTTATTTTCAAATAGAATTGGGAAAATTCATGAACCAAAAAAACGAAAGATATTTGGGCTTTCCAACCCCAGAAGAATTTGATAACGCCGATTATAATTTAGCATATGAAAAATATAAAGAGCGTTTTGCCAATGCCGGAGATTTTAATTTCTATTTTGTAGGAAATTTTGATGAAGCCAAATTAAGAGAATTTTCAAAACAATATTTAGCAAGCCTTCCAAGTACCGATACAAAAGAAGATATAAAAGATTTAGGATTTAGGTCTCTATCGGGCTCTCACGAAAAAATTATTAAAAAAGGTACAGAACCCAAAAGTAATGTACTGATTCAGTATAGTGGTGAGACTAAATATAATGCCAAAGACGACCATCTATTGCGAAGTCTTGGCGAAATTTTAACAATTAAGTTGGTTGAAAAACTTCGTGAAGAAGAAGCTGGTGTTTACGGAGTTGGTGCAGGAGGAGGATTGAGCAAATTACCTTATGGTGCTTATAGTTTTACCATTTCTTTCCCATGCGGACCAGAGAATGTTGAAAAATTGAAAGAAGCGGCTTTGGCACAGGTTCAAGAAATTATTGAAAACGGGCCTACGGAAGAAGATGTTGAAAAGGTGAAACAAGCTCAACTAATGGAGTATAAAGAAAACTTGAAGAAAAACGATTATTGGATAGGAGCTTTAAAAAGTGTCGATTTTGACAAGTTGGATAAGTCCAGAATAACAGGTAAAACAAAACAAATCGACAATATTACTGTTGAAAGTATCCAAGCGGTTGCCAATAAATATCTTACCGATGGTTATATCTTGGCTATCCTATATCCAGAAAATCACGAATAAAACTTATTAACATTATAATAAACTGCCTTAGAGATTGGAAACAATCCTAAGGCAGTTTTTTTGTTCATGTTTTGTTTACAACTTCATTTCTATAACTCATAAATAGTTGTATTTTTATACCCTAAAAATTTAAGGAGTTTAATGGGTAAAATTATAGCCGTTGCAAATCAAAAAGGAGGCGTAGGAAAAACTACTACAACAGTTAACCTAGCTGCTGCTTTAGGCGTGTTGGAGAAGAAAGTTTTATTGATAGATGCAGATCCACAAGCCAATGCAACTTCAGGTTTGGGAATAGATGTTGATGGTGTTACTGCAGGTACTTATCAATTATTGGAACATTCAGTAAATATTAAGGATGCTATTGTTACGACCAATTCGCCAAATGTTGATGTCGTTCCTTCGCACATTGATTTGGTTGCCATTGAATTGGAATTGGTTGATAAAGACCATCGAGAATACATGCTTAAACAAGCGATTAAGGAAGTAAAGAACGATTACGATTTCATATTAATAGATTGTGCTCCATCATTAGGGTTAATAACCTTAAACGCTCTGACTTCAGCGGATTCCGTGATTATTCCCATTCAATGTGAATATTATGCACTTGAGGGATTGGGTAAATTGCTAAACACAATAAAGAGCGTTCAAAAAGTCCATAATCCTGATTTGGATATAGAAGGATTGTTACTTACCATGTACGATTCTCGTTTACGACTTTCCAATCAAGTAGTTGCGGAAGTAAAAAAACACTTTCAGAATATGGTGTTTAAGACTATAATCCAACGAAATATACGTTTGGGCGAAGCACCGAGTTATGGCGAGAGCATTATTGCGTATGATGCCACGAGTAAAGGTGCGGTAAATTATATTAACTTAGCACACGAAATTTTAAAAAAGAACAAGAATGGCTAAAGCTGTAAAAAAGCAGGCATTAGGTAGGGGATTATCAGCATTGTTAAAAGACCCTGTTGATGATATTCGTTCTGTACGAGACAAAAACGCCGATAAAGTTGTAGGTAATATTGTTGAAATCGAGTTGTCTTCAATTGAGGTAAATCCTTTTCAGCCCAGAACCCATTTTAACGAAGAAGACTTAAAAGAGTTAGCAGATTCTATAAGGGAATTGGGCGTGATTCAGCCTATTACCGTTAGAAAATTAGAAGGTCATAAATTCCAACTGGTTTCTGGTGAACGTCGTTTTAGAGCTTCAAAACTTATTGGTTCTAAAACCATTCCAGCCTATATTAGATTGGCAAATGACCAAGAAATGCTGGAAATGGCATTGGTTGAAAACATCCAGCGTAAAGATTTAGATCCTATAGAAGTTGCCTTATCTTATCAACGATTAATCGAAGAGATAAACCTTACTCAAGAAGAATTAAGTAAGCGTGTTGGTAAAGACAGGTCAACGGTAACCAATTATTTGAGACTGTTAAAATTAGACCCGATCATACAAACAGGTATGCGTGATGGTTTTTTATCCATGGGGCATGGAAGGGCATTAATTAGTGTCGATAATTTTGCAAAGCAGTTGGATATTTACGAGAAAATTATCAAAAATAACCTTTCCGTAAGGCAAACCGAGCAATTGGTGAAGAACGTACGTGAAGGTAAATCAACTGAAAAAGTTACCGTTACCAATACTGTCCCGGAATATATCAAACAAAGCACTAAAGAAATTAGTGATTTTGTAGGAAACAAAGTAAAAATTAGACTTTCGGGCGAAAATAAAGGAAAAATAGAAATCCCTTTTAGTTCACAAGAAGATTTTAATCGCATAAAAAAATTATTGCAATAGATGTTCAAATGGTGTGTCTATATTGCATTCTTTTTAAGCTCTTTTGCTAATGTTTTTGCACAAGACACGATTCCATCTAAACTGAAAGTCAGTAAAATCGATACCACTTTTGTAGCTGATGAAATTAATATTTTAGCACCTTCAAAAGCGGCATTTTATTCAGCTGTTTTTCCTGGATTGGGGCAGATTTACAACAAAAAGTATTGGAAAACGCCTATAGTTTGGGCAGCAGTGGGTACTGGTGTTTATTTTTATGTTGATAATAACAATAAATATAACAGATACAGAGAAGCTTTTAAATTGGAACTTGCCGACAGGCCACATGAATTTGATGGTACAGGCGAAAAACCTCAATTAACTAAAGCCAGTTTGGAAAGAGCTCAGAATTTTTACAAAAAAAATAGGGATTTATCGTTGTTCATTTCCATAGGTTTGTACATTTTAAATATTATTGAAGCCAACGTAGATGCCCATTTACCCGATAAAGCCTTAAATACCAATATTTCGTTCAATCCCACAATTTTTACGATGCCCGCTACAAATCAAGCGGGATTCGGTGCAACAATCAGTTTTAATTTTTAATTTAGCCGCATGAAAATAGCATTATTCGGATATGGTAAAATGGGTAAGACCATTGAAAGAATTGCATTGGAAAGAGGCCACACAATTGTGGCTAAAATAGATGTAGATACAACCGATTATGAGTTGTCAAAAGCTGATGTTGCCATAGATTTTAGCGTACCTGCAGAAGCTTTTAACAATATAAACTTATGCTTTAACAACAATGTTCCAATTGTCTCGGGTACAACAGGTTGGTTAGATGATTTTGATAGGGCAGTGGCAAATTGCAAATCAAAAAATGGAGCATTTATTTACGCATCGAATTATAGTTTAGGCGTTAATTTATTTTTTGAATTGAACAAGCAACTTGCTAAGCTAATGAAGGATTTTGATGTTTATAATGTGAGTTTAGAAGAAACGCATCATACACAAAAATTAGATGCTCCAAGCGGTACAGCAATAACATTGGCAGAGGGAATTATTGAACAAACCAATAAACAAAACTGGAGTTTAGATGTAACAGAAAACGAAAAGACCATACCAATAACATCAAAACGGATAGAAAATGTGCCAGGCACGCATATAGTTTCCTATACATCGGATGTTGATGAAATAGAAATAACCCATACCGCCAAAAATAGAGATGGTTTTGCATTAGGTGCCGTTATTGCGGCAGAGTGGCTAAAAGATAAAAAAGGAATTTTCACCATGAAAGATGTGTTGGGAATTTGATATACGAATTGATTATCCGTAATGTGACATAATCGGTTCGTCACCCTGAACTTGTTTCAGGGTCGCATCAAATAAATATCTGAATTTTAAGCAGTTATGAGATGCTGAAACAAGTTCAGCATGACGTGCACAATATTATTACTAATAACGGATAATCAATATACGAATTACGATTGGAGAGTTTTGATTTTTTGAAATTAATTTCTTGAGTTTAATTGGAATTTGGTACTTGAAATTTGTTTTTTAAACCTTGAACTAATAACACAATAACTTACAACAAAGATGACATTTACAGAATGGTTTATATTTTTCCTAGTAATACAAGTAATCCACTTTTTAGGAACTTGGAAATTATATGTAAAAGCAGGAAGACAGGCTTGGGAAGCCGCCATACCCGTTTATAATGCCATAATATTAATGAAAATTATCAATCGCCCATGGTGGTGGGTAATTTTACTATTTATTCCTATCGTCAACTTGCTGATGTTTCCAGTGGTTTGGGTAGAAACCATTAGAAGTTTTGGTAAAAATTCAAGATTAGATACTATTCTTGTAATTATAACGCTTGGACTTTATATTTTTTACGTCAATTATGCGACTGATGTTGAGTATATTGAAGATAGAAGTTTAAAACCACGTACAACCGCAGGGGAGTGGATTAGCTCTATTGTTTTTGCAATTATAGCAGCTACGTTGGTTCATACCTATGTAATGCAGCCTTATACAATCCCTTCTTCTTCTTTGGAAAAGACATTGTTAATAGGCGATTTCCTGTTCGTGAGTAAATTCCATTATGGAGCAAGGGTGCCAATGACTACGGTCGCTTTGCCAATGGTACATGACACGATTCCTTTTACCAATAGTAAATCATATCTTTTTAATGATAACATTGAGAAAAAGGAAACCTCTTGGAAAAATAAATTGCAATTGCCCTATATGCGATTGCCCGGTTTCCAAAAAATAAAACGTAACGATATTGTGGTTTTCAATCAACCTGCGGATACTTTGTTGGATATGAACAAATTCAATCCCGATAGAAATTATTACAAGCCCATTGATAAAAAAACGAATTTGGTTAAGCGTTGTGTGGCTATTGCTGGAGATTCATTGGAAATACGTGACGGTTATATTTATATTAATGGAGAACGTACAACTTATAACGATAGAGCTAAAATACAATATAATTTTAACGTCAATACTGGGGGTCAAGCAATAAGCCAAACTGCTTTGGCCAATAGGTATAATGTAAGGGAAGGTGGTCGTATGCAAAATGGAAATTATTTTTTAACCTTAACTGATGAAGAAGCAGCTCTTATTGCTAAAAACCCGGCTGTAAAAAGCGTTACAAAATCTATGCAACCTAAGGGTAGGGATGGCGGTGTTTTTCCACATGTACCTTCATTGGGATGGAATACAGATAATTTTGGCCCCATTTACATCCCTAAAAAAGGGGAAACTGTTAAATTGACAAAAGAAAGTTTACCTTTCTATAAAAGGCTTATCAGAGAATATGAAGGAAATAACTTGATTATTAACGGAGATGAAATTCTCATTAACGGAAAAGATGCTGATAGCTATACTTTCAAGCAAGATTATTATTGGATGATGGGTGATAACCGTCAAAACTCTTTAGATGCTCGTGCTTGGGGCTTTGTACCTTTTGATCACGTCGTAGGCAAGCCTGTATTAATTTGGATGAGCTGGGAAGGCTGGAGCCCACGTTGGGAACGTTTCTTTACAACTGTTGGTGGTAACGGAAAACCAGTATCCTATTTTAAATGGTTTATTGGTTTAGTGGTGCTTTGGTTTGTTTTCGACTTTTTTAGGAAAAGAAGGAAAAAATAGATAGCAGTATTTTAATGCAATAGTTTTTGTCTTAGTCATTAATTCATTTTTTCATTATCATTTTATATCCAACATATTTCTCTCCAATAATCCATTTTATTGCGTTGGCTCATACAAACGAAGCTACTTTTGAGGTTGAGGATAACTACCAAAAGCAAACCTACAGAACCCGATGTTATATTTACGGTGCAAATGGCAAACAATTACTTAATATACCTGTATTACAAGGCAATAGTAAGCAAAAAACAAAAGACGTGTTGTTGGACAATAGCATTAGTTGGCAGCGACAGCATATCAAATCTATGGCATCTGCGTATAAGTCGTCACCATTTTATGAGTTTTATGAGGATGATTTGAGAGCATTGCTTTTAAAAAAACATAAATATCTACTTGATTTAAATTTGGATTCCCAGGAATTGATGATTGACAATTTACCTATGGAAATTACTATCCACAGAACAAAGGATTTCCAGCTAAATTATCACAAGAGTGTTGACTTCCGTTTTTTGGCGGATGCCAAATCAAAAAAGAAATACAATTTACCAAAGTACTACCAAGTTTTTTCTGATAAACATGGATTTATTCCAAACCTAAGTATATTGGATTTATTGTTTATGGAAGGGCCAAATGCTATTAATTATCTAGAAAATCAAGAAGTTGAATGGATTTAGAAGTTGTTAGAAGTATTATCCATTACAATTTGCATTTTCTTTTTCCTGGAATTTTGGCATATATTTTCTTTCCATCAATATGGAAGAAAGCATGGTTAATACTAATTTTAACTATGGTGATAGATTTAGACCATTTGCTGGCTACACCTTTTTTTGATCCACTCAGATGTAGTATAAATTACCATCCGTTACATACCTATTATGCCGCCGTAATTTACGTTGGAATGCTATTCCTCAAAATCACTCGAATAGTAGCTGTGGGATTGCTATTTCACTTAATAACCGATGCATTGGATTGTTTGTGGTTATAATTTATCTTTTAACACATTTAATGCCCATGCTATTAAAAAGAACCCAACTCCCGTAATAATTGGTGGTAGCATTACTTTGGGCCCGTAGAAACCGCCGATGTATATCATAGCTATTCCTAATAGTATAAGTAAAATTGCAACCGTTGTTAAAACTTTATTTTTGTTCATTTTTATTGGATTTATGGTAATAATATAATTAAAACTTGAATAACAAACAAAATTAAGTTTATTCCAAGGCCTGTAAAAGTATTTGCACCGGATGCGATGCAACCTTTTGTGTTCCGTCAAAAATCTGATGTCTACAACTAGTTCCAGCAGCAGAAATTTCAGTTTTGGGATTAAGTTTCCTGATTTTAGAAAAAAGCGATTGTTCGCCAACTTGCATACTCAATTCATAATGTTCTTTTTCATATCCAAAAGAACCTGCCATACCACAGCATCCTGAATTGATAATAGTTACCTCATAATTTTCCGGCAAATTTAACATGTTGAAAGTCGCTGATATCGTAGATAGCGATTTCTGATGACAATGACCGTGAATTTTAATTTCTTTAGTTTCTCTAGTAAATTGCGAAGTATTAATATTGCCTGCTACTATTTCGTTGCTTAAAAACTCTTCAATGGTATATGCATGAAATGCCAACGATTTAGCAGCTTCTTTATCTTCTGCTAGACGTAAATATTCATCTCTAAAGGTTAAAATCGCCGAAGGCTCAATACCCACCAGAGGATTGTCTTTGTGAATGTTATCTTTAAAAACTGCAATATTTTTATTCGCTAATGCTTTGGCTTCATCTAAAAATCCTTTTGAGATATGGCTTCTACCGCTTTCAACATGATCAATAAAATTGATTTTATATCCTAATTTGGTCAATAATTTTATAGCATCAATTCCTATTTGAACATCATAATAATTGGTAAACTCATCGCAAAATAGCGTCAATTTGCCTTTAAGTGGTAGGGTTGGCTTTAATTGGGACTTGTTTTTTTTAATCCATTTTCTCAAGGTTTGTTTTGCCAATTTAGGAACACTTCGCTCAATGGCAATACCCATAACCTTTTTGGAAACGGATGTATTTAAAATGGTGTTTGTTAAAGTTGGAAAAATGCTGCCCCATTTATTATATTTGACATTATTGGCAAACATTTTTGTTCTAAAAGAAGGTTTATTCACCTTTTGGTATTGATACAAAAACTCCGCTTTAAAACTGGCAACATCAACATTACTAGGACATTCACTTGCACACGCCTTACAACTTAAGCATAGGTCAAATACCTTTTTAAGCTCTTCGTGGTCAAATTTATTGTCGTTGTCAGTCCCGATAGCTATCGGGATTGTTAAAAATTCACGTAAGGCATTAGCTCTCGCCCTTGTTGTGTCTTTTTCGTCTAAAGTAGCTCTGTAACTTGGGCACATCATGCCACCCATATTCGTGGTTTTACGGCAATCTCCGGAACCATTACATTTTTCGGCAGCTTTTAAGATGCCTTCGGAATCCGAAAAATCCATTAGGGTTTTAATATCAGGCTCTTTTCTGTCGACTTCGTAACGCAAAGATTCATCCATAGGAAAAGCGTCCACAATTTTACCTTTGTTAAAAATGTTGTTAGGATCAAAAGCGTACTTTATCCGTTTGAGCAGTTCATAGTTTTTATCTCCGATCATCATTGGAATAAAAGCTCCACGTACAATACCATCTCCATGTTCACCACTAAATGAGCCTTTGTATTTTTTGACCAATTTTGCTGTTTCTGTTGTGATGGTTTTGAATAGAACTACGTCTTCTGATTTTTTTAAATTCAGAATAGGGCGGAGGTGTAATTCACCTGCACCTGCATGAGCATAATACACGGCTTTCTGGCCATAATTATCCATCATAGCGGTAAACTCCTTGATATATTCGGGTAAGTCCTTTAAATCTACCGCAGTATCCTCTATACAGGCTACGGCTTTATTATCTCCTACAATATTGCCGAGTAAGCCTAGCCCAGCTTTACGAAGTTCAGCCGCTTTTTCACTATCTTCATTAAACAATTTTGGATAGGCATAGCCAAAATTGTGTTTTTTGAGATCAACAATCAATATATCCGCCAATTTATCGGTTTCCTCATCAGTATCCGCTTTTATTTCTAATAATAAAATAGCTTTTGGATCTCCCTCAACGAAATACCTATTTTTAAGTTGCTCACGATTGTTTTTCGTGCAATCGAGTATGGTTTTGTCCATCAACTCACAGGTATATAAATTGTGATTCATAGCGACAACGGTGGCTTCAAGACTTTCCTGAATGCTATTGAAATGTGCTGCAACCACAACACTTTTAGGCGGTGGTAAATCATCTAATTGTAACTTGATTGCCGTTGTAAATGCCAATGTTCCTTCACTGCCACAAAGCAATTTTGCGATATTTATATGTTCATTGGAATCTGTAAATATTGATGTTTTCAAAAGCTCGTCAACCGCATAACCCGTATTTCTTCGGTGGATAGATGGTTTAGGAAATTCCTTGATGATTTCCCGTTGATTTTCCTTGTCTGAAAGTTCATGGAAAAGTGTGTTATAAATGCCACTTTCTAAATTTTTTCCTTTTAATTTTTGGTTAAAAGTATCCTTGTCTAATGATTCAAATACAGTTTCTGAACCATCTGATAATGAAACATTTAAACTAATAATTTTATCTCGTGTAACACCATATTGAATGGAGGTTGTTCCAGAGGAATTATTGCCCACCATACCACCAATCATACACCGATTACTGGTAGAAGTATTGGGGCCAAAAAAAAGTCCAAAAGGTTTAAGGTAAAGGTTCAATTCGTCCCGCACGATACCGGGCTGCACTGTTATGGTTTTTGCGTTTTCGTCAAACTCCAATATTTCTGTAAAATACTTGGAAATATCGACCACAATGCCATCACCAACACATTGCCCTGCCAATGAAGTTCCTGCTGCCCTTGGTATTAATGTAATTTGATGTGTTTGTGCAAAATCAATAAGTAACTTTAGATCGTTACTATTTTTAGGTAACGCTACGGCTAATGGAATTTTTCTATAAACAGAAGCGTCCGTAGCATAAATACTCTTGTGCAAATCGTCAAAAAAGAGTTCGCCAGACAGTTTTTCTTCTAATCTTGGTAGGTTTATTTTGGTTGTTGAAGGCATCTTAATTTATGGGTGTACCGCTGATTGTTTTTGTTGATGTTTTTAAAAGTACCACTTCATTTTTATCGTTGTAAACACCTAAAACCAGACATTCACTTACGAAATTAGCAATTTGTTTGGGTTTAAAATTAACCACAGCGGTTATTTGTTTGTTCAGTAAATCTTCTTTTGAATACAGTTCAGTTATTTGAGCACTTGATTTTTTGATTCCTAATTTGCCAAAATCAATAGTCAATTGATAAGCGGGTTTTTTAGCTTTAGGAAAATCGTTAACCTCAATAATAATCCCAGTTCGGATATCTACTTTGGTAAAATCTTCAAAAGAAATGATGTCTGACATATATTTTGTAATTTTATAGTTTAAAGCTACAAATATAATTTAAAAAAATGGCTAGGACACCCTCAAATATGATTCCCTTGGGAACTAAAGCTCCCAATTTTAATTTAATGGATTCTGTTACCAATAAAATATTATCATTGAAAGGACTAAAGGGTGATAAAGGAACAGTTATTTTCTTTATTTGCAACCATTGCCCGTTCGTAATTCATGTAAATGAGGAGTTGGTCAACGTAGCGAACTATTATATGGACAAAGGGATATCTTTTGTGGCTATTTCTTCCAATGATGTTGAAGATTATCCACAAGATTCACCAGAATTAATGAAAAAGGTAGCTGGTGATATGAACTATCCATTCCCGTATTTGTATGACGAAACTCAAGAAGTAGCAAAAGCTTATGATGCGGCTTGCACGCCAGACATTTATGTTTTTGATGAAGTTTTGAAGTTAGTATATCGAGGTCAATTGGACGATTCCCGTCCAGGGAATGGGGTAGAAGTAACAGGTAAGGATTTACGCCATGCATTGGATTGCTTATTGCAAGATAAAGAAAATAATGCCCTTCAAAAACCAAGTATTGGCTGTAATATTAAATGGAAACGTTAGAAACGTAGCACCGCTACGCTTATCGCATCAACATGCCATCTCTAACGGTCTAAACCGTCAACATAAAGTTATTTGAATTATAAAAAAGGTTGAAAATTTCGATTATTCACCGTCTAAAACAATTTTATTTGTCCGTCTTTATCAAGGTTGTCATCATCATCATCATCATTTGAGTCTTTCTTGATATCTTTATTGGGTGTTTCTTTTTCGTTGAGACCTGATTCTTCGTCATTGTTTTCATCACTAACTTCTTCCTCTTCAACCACCTCAACTTGATTTACTTCAGGTTCTTCATACGGCAAAGGATCTAATAAATTTATCTGTTTTATTTTGTCTGTAGTTAATTGATTTCCAACCGCTTTAATTCCTTTTACCGCAATAAATTCTTCAAAATTTATGATTTCGTTTTCCAACGATCTTTTTGAGAAAACAATCTCTGCCATAGGTCTAAAATCCGTAGCGACGATCTCCAATTGCGATTTTGGGTGTTCAGTAATAAAAATTTCCTCTTTATTGGGATTGTCTATCATAAAACGCTTAACGAAATAACGTTCTTTTTCACCATCGTAATGGATGGCCGAAATAGGTTTGTTCGGTATCCATTTTTCCAGCACTATCATATCGTCGTCAAAATGCGTGGAAAGTTCAGGAATAATGGTTTTTATAGTTCCTGATTGGGTAATGATCAGCAAGCGGTCTTCTGCGGTAAATTCACCCAATAGGTCGCCTCTTCCTTCAACATTAAGGCGTTGTACTGTGTCGTCAAACCATATTTTACGCGGTTTTAATGTTGAAATGCCTCTTTCTTTCAGTTCTATCTTTTTAACAGCATGTTTGGTAACAGTATTTCCCTTACTTCCACGACCTTTAATGGCCAAATCAGCAAAATCGATTTCCCACTTTAATTTTTTGATATTACCCAATGCCCTTAAATAAACCATAACCACTTCGGCTTCTCCATTAGGATTAGCGGAAAAGTACAATACTTTGGAGTTTTTACTGCCCGCGGTTAAATCGTACTCTTTATCCCTCGTAATGCTGGTAACAGCAAAACGTTTCATGTATGTAGGTCCGGATTTCCCATCACGATAAATCATGTTGTAAATGGTACGTTTGTCTTTTTTCTTAAAGACGGCAATATGTATAATGTTTTTACCTACAAAGGCTTTTGAATCTATTTTGGAAACCATCATTCTGCCATCTTCCAAAAAGACGATAATATCATCAATATCAGAGCAATCCGCTACAAACTCTTCCCTTCGCAGCGATGTGCCAAAGAAACCTTCCTTTCGATTAACGTACAATTTGGCATTTTTCATTGCCACTTTGGTCGCCACAATATCTTCAAAAATTCTAATTTCTGTTTTTCGGTCTTTGTCCTTACCGTATTTTTCTTTTAAATTTTTAAAATAATCAATGGCAAATTCAATTAAATTGGCTAAATGGTGTTTTACTTCAGCAATTTTTTCTTCCAGACTCTCAATATGTTGTTTAGCTTTGTCAATATCGAATTTTGATATTTTTTTGATACGGATTTCTGTTAAACGTACTATGTCTTCTTCGGTTACGGCTCTTTTTAAATTTTTGGTAAAAGGCTTTAAACCTTTGTCAATAGCTGAAATTACGCCTTCCCAAGTTTCTTCTTCTTCTATATCACGATAAATTCTGTTCTCTATAAAAATACGCTCTAACGAAGCAAAATGCCACTGTTCTTCCAGTTCGCTAAGTTGTATTTCGAGTTCTTGTTTTAACAAAGCTACGGTGTGGTCTGTCGATTTCCGAAGCATTTCGTTAACTCCAATAAAAATAGGTTTGTTGTCCTCAATTACACAGCATAATGGGGAAATGGACATTTCACAGTTGGTGAACGCATATAAAGCATCAATGGTTTTGTCTGGAGAAACGCCATTGGGCAAATGCACTAGTATTTCAACTTCGGCAGCAGTGTTGTCCTCTATTTTTTTAATTTTTATTTTACCTTTATCATTGGCTTTAAGAATAGAATCTATTAAAGATGAGGTTGTAGTTCCGTAAGGTATTTCATTAACAACCAGTGTGTTTTTGTCATATTGAGAAATTTTAGCACGTACCCTAACCTTACCACCGCGTTTACCATCGTTGTAATTGGTAACATCGGCAATTCCACCTGTTAAAAAATCAGGGAAAAGTTTAAAACTCCTGCCTTTTAAGTGCTTTATGGAAGCATCTATAAGTTCATTGAAATTATGCGGTAGTATTTTAGTTGAAAGACCAACGGCAATTCCTTCTGCACCTTGTGCCAACAATAAAGGGAATTTTACCGGTAAATCAATAGGTTCTTTCCTTCTTCCGTCATAAGAAGCCTGCCATTCGGTTGTTTTTGGATTAAAAACTACTTCCAATGCAAACTTCGACAGTCGGGCTTCAATATACCTGGATGCTGCCGCACTATCCCCCGTGAGGATATTTCCCCAGTTACCCTGCATATCTATCAGCAGTTCTTTTTGGCCGAGTTGCACCATGGCATCGGCAATACTTGCGTCGCCGTGCGGATGGTATTGCATGGTATGACCAACTAAATTGGCAACCTTGTTATAACGACCATCGTCCAAATCTTTCATGGACTGCATAATACGACGTTGTACGGGTTTTAGCCCATCGTCAATAGCGGGAACGGCACGTTCCAAAATAACATAAGAGGCATAGTCCAAAAACCAGTCTTTGTACATACCGGTTACCTTGGTTATGGTCTCTTCTGTGTGGTTTTCGGAATTATTTTCAGGTTGGTTTTCTTCTTCTTGCATTATACTTCCTCAACTAAATCAAGTTCAACTTTTAGGTTATTAATGATAAATTTTTGTCGGTCGGGTGTGTTTTTGCCCATATAAAAAGTCAACAATTGTTCTATAGACATTTCTTTATCCAACATTACTGGGTCTAAGCGAATGCTATCACCAATAAAATTGGCAAATTCATCAGGCGAAATTTCCCCCAATCCTTTAAACCTTGTAATTTCTGGCTTTCCTCTCAGTTTACTTATGGCTTCTTGTTTTTCGGTCTCGGAATAGCAATAAAAGGTTTCTTTTTTATCCCTCACCCTGAAAAGAGGCGTATCTAAAATATACAAATGCCCTTCTTTAATCAATTCAGGAAAAAATTGAAGAAAGAATGTGATCAACAACAATCTAATGTGCATTCCGTCAACATCGGCATCTGTGGCAATTACTATGTTGTTGTAACGAAGGTTTTCAATGCCATCTTCAATATTCAATGCGGCTTGAAGCAAATTGAATTCCTCGTTTTCGTAAACGATTTTTTTGCTCATTCCAAAGGAGTTCAACGGTTTTCCCCGTAAGCTAAATACCGCTTGGGTGTTGACATCACGTGATTTTGTGATAGAACCACTAGCCGAATCGCCCTCGGTAATAAACAACGTGCTGTCCAATCGATTTTCTTTTTTCATATCTCCCAAGTGGACACGGCAATCGCGTAATTTCTTGTTGTGAAGATTTGCTTTTTTTGCCCGGTCTCTAGCTAATTTTCTAATTCCAGATAAATCCTTGCGTTCGCGTTCAGCTTGTAGGATTTTCTTTTGCATTTGTTCGGCAGTATTCGGATTTTTATGCAGGTAATTGTCAAGGTTACGCTTTACAAAATCAAGAATAAAAGTTCTTACCGTTGGCAGGTTACCGCCCATTTCCGTTGAGCCCAATTTAGTTTTGGTCTGGCTTTCAAAAACAGGCTCCATTACTTTAACGCTAATGGCGGAAACTACTGATTTTCTAACATCCGAAGCTTCATAGTTTTTGCCAAAAAATTCCCTAACCGTTTTTACCAAGGCCTCCCTGAATGCGTTTTGGTGCGTACCGCCTTGCGTGGTATGTTGTCCGTTTACAAATGAGTGGAACTCTTCACTATATTGTGATTTGCTATGAGTTAGGGCAACTTCTATATCTTCGCCCTTGAGGTGTATGATGGGGTAGGCCATATCTTCCTCAGAAATGTTTTCATCTAATAAATCTTTTAATCCATTTTCTGAAAAATATTTTTCCCCATTAAAAACTATTGTCAACCCTGGATTAAGGTAGACATAATTTTTAATCATTTTTATAATATACTCGTTTCTATACTTGTAATTGGTAAAAATGGTCTCGTCAGGTGTAAAACTTACTTTGGTGCCTTTTCTCAATGAAGAACTTTGAACTTTATCGTCATTGGTTAAATTTCCTTGCTCAAATTCTGCTATTTTGGTTTTGTCGTCCCTAACGGATTGTACCTTGAAATGGGAGGACAGAGCGTTTACAGCTTTTGTGCCCACACCATTTAATCCTACAGACTTTTTAAATGCTCGGGAATCATATTTACCGCCCGTATTCATCTTTGAAACCACGTCAACCACCTTGCCAAGTGGAATGCCTCGCCCATAATCCCTAACGGTAACGGTTTTGTCCCTTACCGAAATTTCAATGGTTTTGCCAGCACCCATCACATATTCGTCAATAGAATTGTCAATCACCTCTTTGATAAGGATGTAGATACCATCATCGGGAGAAGAACCATCACCCAACTTACCGATATACATACCTGGACGCATACGGATATGCTCTTTCCAGTCTAACGACCTAATATTATCTTCGGTATATTTGGTTTGTTCTGACATTAAATTGCTTGAAATTTTGTGTGTTTGCTAAAGTAACAAATCACTTTAAAATATAAAACTGTATCAATATATTTTATTAACATAGTTATGACTATTCAGTTGGCAGTGTTAAGTGTTCAGTTAGCAGTAGTTTCTTTTGTCTGTCTTTGGTCTTCCGACAATTTTGAATCTTAAATCTTAAATCTCAAATGTTTTTAACTAAATTTGCTATTCTAAAAACCAAATCCTATCAAAAAGCATATTCCTAATATTATTACCTTGTTAAATTTATTGTCGGGCGTAATTGCGGTAATGTTTGCTGCAAATAACGACTTGGTAACGGCTGCAATTTTTGTCTGTATTGGAATATTTTTTGACTTTTTTGATGGATTAGTAGCAAGGCTGTTAAATGTTCAAAGTGAGTTGGGGTTACAGCTAGATTCGTTAGCAGATGTGGTTACCAGTGGTGTAGTACCCGGAATTGTTATGTTTCAGTTGATGTTAAGTTCTATCAATGAAAATTCTTTTCAATCTTCTTTTTTTGAGAAAATTACCACAGTAGAAAATACGGAAACGATGATTTGGGTTGGTTTTAAGTTTCAACCAATTCAATTATTACCATTTATTGGATTGTTACTAACCTTAGCAGCCGCATATCGATTGGCAAAATTTAATTTAGATGAGCGACAAACATCTTCTTTTATTGGGTTGCCAACCCCTGCAATGGCATTGTTCGTTTTAAGTTTGCCTGTAATTTTGGCTTACAGCAATAATGATGTTGCTATTAATTTAATTTCAAATCCGTATTTTTTAATAGCGGTTACTTTGATTTTTAGTTTTTTAATGAATGCCGAGATTCCACTTTTTTCATTAAAATTTAAAAATTTCACGTTAAAAAATAATTTTATAGAAATATTATTTTTAATTATTTCCATTATACTAACCGTATTTCTTAAAACTATTGCAATTCCTTTAATTATAATCAGTTATGTTGTTTTATCTGCAGTAAAAGTTGTAGCTTCTAAAAAATAATACACTTCCACATTTTTCTTACCAAATCACTATTAGTTTTATTATTAAAACTCCATATAACATTAGTTTACAAACTTCCTGAACTTTTTTCTTAAAACAATTCAATTACACGACATTATGATGTTAAATTGGTTTTAAGCACTTATTCTAAAATAACAGAAAAAAGCTTTGAGGTAGGAAATTTTGATTATTAGTTGTTATGTATATACTAAAAGAAGCAAACATGCGTTTAACCTTATAATTTCGCTAAATACTTATACAATATGAAACCAACCCAGACTAATCAAAAGTGTAATTTTATCTATATCACACTTTTACTTTTATTAGCATTATTAATTTTCCCGTTATTATCAAATGCCCAAACTACCATTCCTTTTGAGAAAAGATTTGAAAGCACTGGTATAAATGGTGAATTAACCATAATTGGTAATTCAATTCTAGGCGAAACTAGTAATCAACCATATAATGGAACTGACCGTAACAATGATATTGAAATGGTTTTTGTAGATATTGATGGAGATGCTTCAACTTTTAATTCCAGTAGTGCCAATTTTACAACAGGCTCTTGTAATAGAGTGGTGTATGCAGGTTTATATTGGGGTGCAGTGTCAGCACCCTCTGATCCAGCTCCAAATGTTATTAAATTTAAAATTCCTGGAGGCAGTTATCAAACATTAACAGCAGATATTACAAATTCATCACTCAGAGAGGATTTAGGTTTAATTTATTACAAAGATGTTACATCAATTGTAACTTCAATTACTAACCCTAATGGTGATTATTATGTAGCGGATTTAAGCACAAATGAAGGTACTAATAATGCAGCAGGTTGGTCTTTGGTTATTGTATATGAGGATCCGTCCGAACCAAGAAAATACATTAGTACATTTGACGGATTGTCTTATGTAAACGATGCTCCATATGAGACGGTTGATTTTAGCTATTCAGGATTTACAACACCACCTTCAGGACCTGTTGAGGGAAAAGTTGGAGTTGCAGCTTTAGAAGGTGATTTAGGGTTGTACGGTGATCAAATGCAATTTAAAGCAGACGGAAAGCCTGGTTTTACAGCACTTTATGACCCAGCCAACGATGTAGATAACTTCTTTAGCAGTAATATAACTCATGATGGAGCTATTGTAACCAACAGAAATTTAAATAGTACAAACACATTGGGTTGGGATCAAAAAATATTGGACATTACTCCTTTAAATGGAGGTAATTCACTAATAGGAAATGGAGAGACCGGAGCCACCGTACGTGTAACAAATACCACCGGAGGTGATCACATCTTCACCTTTTTAAATACATTTTCAATCAATATTATTGAACCTGTTTTACAGGTCCTTACTAGTGTTGAAGATACGTCTAACAATCCTATAACTTATAACTCACCTGTACCATTAGGTGCAACCGTTTGGTACAATATTAATTTTAAAAACATTGGTACAGATGATGCTACAAACACTGTTGTAACCAATACATTGCCAATAAATGTAACCTTAGATGATACTACATTCGAATTTTTGGATGCATCAGGTACTCCATTGGCCCCCGGTTTGATTACATATACATTTAATGCTGCCACAAGACAAATAACGTTTACTATTGATGATACGTTAGTCTTAAAGAATAGTGCTTCAGATTCATATAATATAAGATATCAAGTAACTGCTTCTGATAATTGTTTTGATTATACAGATGCTTGTACTAATCTATTACAAAATACAATCAGCTCTTCCTATGGAGGTGTTACTTCTGGCGAAAATGTTTCAGATCAACCAGGTTTAATTGGCATCAATGGTTGTGGGTTACCTAATGTGGGTTCCATGGATTTATTTGTTGATACGAGTTCTTGTCAATTTGATAGTACTGAACAATATTGTAATAACAACTTAACAATTTCTGGTCACGACGGATATAACCTTTACGAATGGGTTGACCAGGATAATAATGACTTAGGAACTGGTCAGACTATTACGGTTACCGGTCCAGGTATTTATACTGTAACACAAACCAAAACAGGTTGTACCGTTACTACTAGAACTATTACTGTACTTGGTTTGGATGTAACATTTACACCTTCAGATGCGTTGTGTAAAGATAGTGCTGACGGAAAAGTTAATATTACTGTTGTAGATGATGCAGCTACTTTTACTTATGAGTTGTCTCAAGGAGGTTCGGTAATTGCTACTCAAGGGCCAACCGCTTCAAAATCACACGACTTTACCGGTTTAGACATTGGTACTTATTCAGTAAAAGTTACGAATACTGATGGTTGTTTTGACGTACAACAATTTACAATTGGAGAGCCAACTTTATTACAAGCTACCAATAGTGTTTTAGATAATATTATGCCTTGTAACGGTAATGTTTTAAGTGGAAGAATAGAGGCTACCGGAACTGGAGGTACAGCTCCTTACCAATACAGTATTAATAACGGAACAACCTATCAGGATTCAAATATTTTTGAAGTTACTACTGAAGGTAATCATACCATTACCGTAAGAGATGCGAACGGTTGTACTACAACTACGGTTGCCAATATCGATTTTGACCAAGAAATTGAATATGCTGTTGAAAAAGTAGATGTTGTTTGTTATGGAGGAAGTGATGGATCTATTAACATCAAT
Organism: Aureibaculum koreense; assembly: GCF_034296135.1. Taxonomy (NCBI): domain Bacteria; kingdom Pseudomonadati; phylum Bacteroidota; class Flavobacteriia; order Flavobacteriales; family Flavobacteriaceae; genus Aureibaculum; species Aureibaculum koreense. The sequence continues at coordinate 33,240 of NZ_JAXKVV010000009.1, read as the reverse complement.
GTGAGTCAGAATAGTGCGGGTAATACGTTGTCATATAGTATAGATGGAGGTACAACTTTCCAATCATCGTCCAGTTTTACAGGATTGACAAGTGGTGATTACCAAATTATAATCCGCAAAGTAAAAGGTGTAAATACATGTGAAACTATAGAATCGGTATCCATAGATCAATTAACATTTTTAGAATTAACAGCTGATGCAGGATTCAAATGTGAAGGATCTGAAAATCAAATTATTGCAAATGTAGCGGCACAATATCAAAATGAAGTTGAATATAGTTTAAACGGTGGGTCTTATCAATCTTCAAATGTATTTGAAAATGTACCCAATGGAGAACATACCGTTAGAGTTAGAAATACCAGTACTGGTTGTACAGATGAGCCTGTTGTAGTAAATGTAGAAGCTTATACACCGGTAAGTCTTGATATTCAGAATACGAATTCTTTAGTAGAGTACGTAGTCAATGCTTCTAATGGTGAGCCAGAATATCAATATGCAATGCTTAAAAATACGGATAAACTTATATCACCAGATGTTAATGAAAGTGATTTTGGAAGTAATAATGTATTTTCAGTAAGCGGAGCAGGTTTCTACACATTCTATGTTAAAGACAATAAAGGATGTATAGTTTCAGAAATTATTGAAGTTAAAGATATTGAAATTCCAAATTTCTTCACACCAGATGGAGATGGTATAAACGATACTTGGTATCCTAGAAATATTGAAATATATCCGGACATAACCGTAAAAATATTTGATAGATATCAACGATTAATTACCGAATATAAAGGAACTCAACAATCTTGGAACGGAGTTTATAAGGGTAAACTATTACCATCAGGTGATTATTGGTATATCATCAAATTAAATGCACCGAATGACAAAAGAGAGTTTAAAGGCAACTTTACTTTATATAGATAACATTAAAAAACTAGTCAACCCAATGAAAAAATATATATCTATCATATTATTTGCCTTTACTTTTCTGGCAAATGCACAAGAGTTAAAATTATCACCATATTCACAGTATTTGGTTGAGAATACCTTTGTAATCTCTCCAGCCTATGCAGGTATTGACGACGTACATAAGTTACGCTTAAGTGGCGTGGCTCAATGGTTGGGCGTCAAAAACGCACCATTAACGCAACAGCTGTCTTATGATACCAGAATAAATGAAAATACAGGTATAGGAGTTATTTTATATAACGACCGCAACGGTAACACCAAACAAATGGGAGCACAGTTATCTTATGCGTATCACTTAACTTTATCTCAGGCTGATGATGAATATTTATCATTAGGACTGTCTTATAAATTCAATCATTTTAAAATAGACACAGATAAATTTGATGACGGTACGGGTACAGGCCATAACGACCCTAACGTGGGTGCAAGCCAATCTACTGCAAATCATAATTTTGAAGTAGGAGGGTTGTATAGAATTAAAAATTATTTTGTCGGCATTAACGCATCGAATATTCTGAACAAAACAACAAAAATATTCGACAATTCAGAACCTGTTAAATTAAGAAACTATTATTTATATACGGGCTACACATTTTTAAGTGATAATGACGAATATGAATATGAACCATCTTTATTCTTTAAATATTTTGAAGGAGATGGACGTTCCGTTTCAGATATTAACTTTAAAGCAAGAAAATTAACAGATGATGGTTATTATTGGGCAGGTATTAACACCAGGTTCTTAAACGACCAAAGTTTTAAGCCACTTTCTGTTTCTCCTTTATTGGGAATGAAAAAAGATAAAATGTATTTAGGTTTGGGCTATCAATTTAATATTAACGAGTCCGTACAACTAGGATCATACGGAACACCATTATTGGTATTGGGTTACGATTTTGATAGCGGCAGGTATAACACGAGCTGGAGTTCTAGAAAATAATAAAATTAAAAATTCACTATAATGAAAAATATAAGAATTATTACGATGTTACTTTGTTTTGGGTATTTTGGATTGCAAAATAGCAATGCACAATCTGAAAACAAAGAAGAAGATAGAGTGTATAAAGTGCAAATGCTTGAAGTTCCCGAGAGTGTAAAAGAAACACTCAAAAGCTATTCAGGATACAAAATTTCAAAAGATGTGAGCTATAAATTGAGTCCTTCTAAAAGGAGTAAGGCCGATAAAATTTACAGATTCAAAATTGAAAGGAAAACTTATCCCTATATATTACTTGTCAATGAAAAGGGCAAAGTAATGGGAATAGAATCAGAAGAAGGAAAATAAAAATTAGGGACAACTCGCGAGTTGTCCCTAATTTTTATTATTGATTATTCTCTCCAACTATCAATCGAAAACCTTCACCGTGAATATTTATGATTTCAACATTGGGGTCGGGTTTTAAATATTTACGGAGTTTGGCGATATATACATCCATACTTCTTGAAGTAAAATAATTGTCGTCTCTCCAAATTTTAGTTAATGCTAATTCTCTGGGCATTAAATCATTAAGATGAATAGCCAACATTTTTAGCAACTTATTTTCTTTTGGAGAAAGTTTTCTCGGTTCACCGCCATCAAAAGATAAATGTCTTAGCTTAGAATTTAAGAAAAATTTACCGATTTGAAATTTGTGCTTTTCATCATCGGCACTCATATCAATTTCTTTACGTTGCAAAATCGCTTTGATTTTGTGCAACAAAACTTCTGAATCAAAAGGTTTGTTCAAATAATCATCCGCACCGGATTCGTACCCTTTTAAAACATCTTCTTTCATGGTTTTTGCCGTTAAAAAAACAATGGGAACATCCGTATTTGTTGTTCTTATGTCTTTAGCTAAAGAAAAACCATCTTTTCTGGGCATCATAACGTCCAAAATACAAAGATCGAACTCATCGTTCTTGAACATAATCAAACCTTCTAGCCCATCCTTTGCATGGGTAACGGAATAATCGTTCAACATAAGATAATCTTTCAATACTGTGCCGAAATTTGGATCATCTTCAACTAATAATATTTTTTTATTTGCCATAATTTTAAAATTAAATTAACGGTAATTTTATTGTAAATGTGCTTCCTTTTCCTTTTTCGCTTGCAACATATACATTACCATGGTGGTGTTCAACTATTTTTTTTACGTAAGACAAGCCTAGGCCGTGCCCTTTTACATCGTGTATATTAACTTTTTGCTCTCTATAAAACTTATCGAATACATGTTTTTGGACATTCTTGTTCATGCCAATTCCTTGGTCTTTAACATGTAAAATTATATAATTACCTGCATTTTCAGTATAAATGTCAATTTTAGGTGGTTCATTGGTATATTTTATTGCATTATCCAAAATATTGGTAATTACATTTGTAAAATGAAATTTATTGACCATAACCTCACTTTGCAAAGCCTCTAAATGCAAATTAATATAACCACCTTTGTCTTTTATAATCAATTCAACATGTGTAATTGCTTCTTCAACTATGTCGTGCAAATCATTAACTCCTTGCGTAATATCTAATTGATTTTTTTCTAACCTTGAAATTCGCAATACATTCTCCACCTGACCGTGCATTCGTTTATTCTCTTCACGGATCATTTCCGTATAACGTAACACCTTTTCTTTATCATTGATTATTTTAGGGTTTTTAATAGCATCTAAAGCTAAATTTATAGTTGCAATAGGTGTTTTAAACTCATGCGTCATGTTGTTAATAAAATCGGTTTTAATTGCCGAAATCTGCTTTTGCTTAATTAATTGGTAAATGGCACTTCCAAAAGCCAACATAATCACCAAGATGAAAATAGCTGCCAAAACCAAAATATTAGTAATTGAAGCTAAAATATATTCATTTTTTGATGGAAAAGTAACACGTAATTCATAATCACTATCCCCATCATTATCAATAAATAAAGGTACGCTATAACTTTTCCCCTTTATGCTTTTAAATTTCGATGACTTTACCTTAGTAGCCAAACCATCACCAAATACTCCGAATTCGAACTTAATATCAACCCCTCTATCCCTTAATTCATTTTCTAGATTTAATGAAATTTCATTTGTTCCAATTCTATCATATATAGGTTGTCGGGGAGCTAAATCTTTAAAAATATCTTCGTATTGTATAGCTTCCAATCTTGTCATTCTACCAACTTCATAAATCCGCTGTTCAGGTGTTTGTTCTTTAAAATCGTTTAAATTTAAATTGTCGATTTTGGTGATTTTTTCTTCTTTTTCACCAAAAAAGGTTTTAAACGTTAAAGAATCGCTTTCAAAAAGTGGTACACTCGATTTGTTATCATTTTCTAAAATACTTTTTCTGAATGAAAAAACTTCGTTTTTAGCGGTATCAACCTGTTGGAAAATAAATTCTTTTTTCGTTGTATCACCTATTCTGGATGCACTATCAATTACTGGTTTAAATTTTCTATAATAATCACTGATTTCCCTTTCTTGAATGTTCTCGGAAACTTTAGCCAAAGCAAATTTCACATCATTTGTAAATTGCTTCTTACGAATATCAATAGAGTAGTTTATCCAATAAATTTGTACAGCTATGATGCCTATTAAAGCAATACTCATTAGTATAATAAGTAGTACAAATACCCGTTTGCTCATTCTAACAAATTTAACTTATCTATTTAAGATTTAGTATTGATTTAACTAAGATTAACTAAAAGCGTAATTATTTAACAGTTTTTTAAGAAATCTATCTGTTTTTTGAAATTTTTAACAGTTTTTGATGAATGCTTTTAACCTGCTTTTTAGTTTCCGATAAATCTATATTTTCAATTACAAAATCGGCTAACTTGTTTTTCTTTTCTTCATCCCATTGGTTATTGATTCTGGCCAATACTTGTTCCTTTGAAGTGTTATCTCTTGTTATGACTCTATTAATCCTTACATCTAGGGGTGCGGTTACGGAAATTATATAATCAAATTCATCAGCTTTATTATTTTCAAAAATAATTGCATTTTCTTGAATACTATAGGGAGCGTGTTGTAGTTTTAACCATTTAGAAAAGTGTTTGGAAACTTTTGGATGAATAATGCTATTTATTATTTTTAGCTTTTCTTTATCGTTAAAAACCAGATGAGCTAAATATTGTCTATTTAATTCTCCGTTAATATAAGCAACGGCACCAAAAGCTTCGATCAGTTTTTTCTGAATACTTTTTGAGGTATCCATTAACTTTCTAGCTTCAACATCAGCAACATAGACTGGGATGCCTAATTCTCTGAAGAATTTGGCGACAGTAGTTTTGCCACTACCAATACCGCCTGTAAGACCTACTTTTATCATTCTTTTATTAAATAATCTATTTGATTCGGAACTATTCTGATATCAGAAATATAAGATGGTTTTAACACCACTTCAGGTATTAAATAATTTAGTCCATCTTTTACCGACCGTTCATAATCGCAAGTTATCTTAAAATCGTTCTTATTTATTTTATTATAATCTGATATACCAACTTGAAAAATAATTTCAACTTGATTTGGAAAAGTATTAATGCTGTAATTTTCCGGTAGATTTTCGATAGTTATTGGTACTGTAAATCTCGCTTCTGTAAATTTTTCTACTTTACCGCTAACTTTAATTTCATTTACCGAGTAAGTCACCTTCGATTTTTTTTCTAATTGCATTAATGGAACGGTAACTTCAAAATCTGTGTTTACATCCTGTAATATTTCTTTTTTAGATTCAACTTCAACTATGGAATCTATTAAAATTTCAGGACCGGATATTGTAACTTCGCTAGGTTCTATTTTTAAATCTCCAAACAAATTATAACCAGATTGGTATTCTATTTCTAAATTGGTTTTTATACCAACTGTTTTTGTAATTCCCTGACCTATATTATAAAATAAAGTGTCAGGTTTTATAGCATAAACTTCTACATCTGATAGTAATTGGCTTTTAATTTCCGATAACAGGTCTTCCGAACGCTGATAATAAATATTCTTATTTTTTTGTTTTATGGATTCTAGATCAACCTTTACCTTTCTTTTAAAAAGATGGTATTTTATCAGGTTAAAACCATGTGTTTTTAACGTTATGTTTGCTGTTTTTAGCGGTTCTTTTTGTAGTATTTTACCTTCTGGCAAGTTTATATACTCTACGTTAACCGGTACAACGTCAATATATTCTTTTGATAGTTTTATCAATATCCAAAACAAAAAGGACAATAATAAAAAGCCCAATATCATTTTCGTTTTTTTCGCGTTTTTTATTTTTACGGGCGTTTTATTTTTTTTTGCCATCATTAATAAATGTAAACAAAAAAGTGAGTTTTAACAAAATAAAACCCACTCTTAAAAAAAATGTATAAAAAAGTTTATTTCTTAGTGGCGGGAGTTAAATATTTTTTGCTTAGTTCCATTGAAATTGCGGTACGTTCAAATTTAATTTTACCGGCTCCTGTCTCAATTACACAGGCATCGTCGGTCAAATCTACTATTTTACCGTGGATACCGCTAGTGGTAATCACTTTTGTGCCTTTTTTTATTTCTGATTGGAATTTTTTCTCGTTTTTTGCCCTTTTCATTTGTGGTCTTATCATAAAAAGATAAATAACCAATAACATTGCGGGTATTAATATAAAATTCCCCATTCCACCACCACCGGCTTGTAATACTATAATTGAATACATAAATAACTTGTTTTAACTTGCTGTTTGTTTTGGTGTTACGTTTGCTTTTATAACAACAGTTTCTTTACCTTTTGAAGTATTTGTTGTTAACGTAACCACTTTATTTTGTTGATTTGGTTTACCTGACGAATCAAATTTCACCTTAATAGATCCTGTTCCGCCAACAGGTATAGGTTCTTTTGGATAATCTGGTACTGTACAACCACATGTACTTGTGGCATTTGAAATAATAAGTGCTGATTTTCCTGTGTTTTTAAAATCGAAAGTAGTTTCAACTACATCACCTTCATTGATGGTGCCAAAATCATATTCAGTTTTAGAAAATGTAATTTCCGACGCACCCTCCGTCATTTTATAATCACGTTGTTTGGCTATTTCCAGATTTTCTTGTTTAATTTTTGAAGTCGTATTTTCTTTACATGAAATCAGAGAAAATACCGCTAATACTGTTATTAATTTTACTTGTAATCTCATAATTTTAGTTTTATTTTTTGTCATTGCGAGAAACAATATTTTAATTATATGGACACAAAAATTGTGTCTTAATTTGATATATTCTACCAAGTTCCTCAACGTGTGTAAAATTAAGAAATTTTCACAATAATCCTCTTCCTATTTTTTTGATTTTATCATCTGCCGAGTACTCCTTTAATAACTTATCTAAAACACCATTAATAAAAAAGCTGCTTTTAGTGGTAGAATAGTCTTTGGCAATCTCTATATACTCATTTATAGTTACCCTAGTTGGTATTGATGGGAAATAGATTAACTCCGTTAAGGCCATTTTCATAAGTATAAAATCCACTTCCGCAATTCTGTCTGTATCCCAATTTGGTGTTTTAGCATCAATATCGTCCATAAATTCATGATGGTGCAATACTGTTTTCTTAAACAACGCTACTCCAAACTCTTCATCATCCTTGTTTTTATATAATGAATTTTTATCAAAACTTGAATTGGCGGTAATTTTCTTTAAATTTTTAAGAATCCATGTGTTTACGAATGGAATATCATCTACCCAAGTTATCAGTTGGCTCTCGTAATAATCAAATAGCTTATCGTTAGGTGCAATTACGTTTTTATAAAGTTCGCTAATAAAGTTTAAATCTCCTTTGGGCGAAGTATGCTCTGAACTTTTTATAAAATCAGCATAAATATGGCTTTCTCTAATAGCGTCCCAAATTAATCTGACATATTCACTGTCTTCTTTCCAATTTTTTAATTTTTGGTTTTTAATATAATTTTGCAATGAGACATTATTTTTCAATCCCAATAAAAAAGGGTGATCTATAAATTTTCTGTTCGGATTTTTATCTTCTGAAGTAGCTAAATATTTCTTTTTGCCAATTTCCTGATGCTTTTCTGCTAAATTTCTTACCTCTGCAAGTAAACTTAATTGAAGTACATACAAATCGTAAATCTTGTTGATGCTATAGTTCAAGAATTTTTGTTCTTTAACTATATCATCACTTTTAGATTGCAATAAAGCATATACAGATTGCATTACTTTAATTCTCAGGTGTCTCCTGTTTAGCATACCTTTCGCATTTTATAAGTCAAAGAACTTAGAATTTGTACTATCATTTTAAACTTGTATATTCGGCGATATAAAAAAATCTTGACAAAGGTATAGTATTACGCTTTGGTGTCAAAATTTTATTGAATTGATTTAAATCAATTCAGTACTCATCAATTTAAAATTATCTGGTGAAAGCTTTAAGTTATCTAAATAAATTTTTTGTAAAGTATAAATACCGATTAATCATTGGTACAATTTGCACAATAATTGCTAAGATTTTATCTTTAATTGTACCTATACTAATTGGCGATTCTATAGATGGCGTTGAAAAGTATATTAATGGTGAAACCAGTGATTTACAAGCAGTAAAGAATCTATTGTTGCAAAACATCCTTTTAATGTTGGGTGCGGTTTTATTGGGAGGTGTTTTTACATTTATTATGCGACAGGCAATCATTAATATGTCTCGTTATATAGAATTCGACCTTAAGAACGAAATTTTTGAACATTATCAAAAACTCTCTTTAAATTTCTATAAAAAGAACAGAACTGGCGACTTGATGAATAGAATCAGTGAAGATGTGAGCAAGGTTAGAATGTATTTTGGACCTGCTATTATGTACTCCATTAATATGATAACATTGTTTGTTGTTGTAATTTCTTATATGGTAAAAAAGGATGTAACATTAACCCTGTATACACTTATACCCTTGCCGGTTTTATCCGTTTCCATTTATTTTTTGAGCAGGGAAATCAACAAGAGAAGTAGAATTAAACAGGAAACTTTGTCAAAATTAACTTCCATAACCCAAGAATTCTTTTCTGGAATGAACGTGATTAAAGCTTATGGCATTGAAAAACCAACTTTTAAGGATTTTAACGAGGTTGCCGACGAAAGTAAAGAAAAGAACATCGATCTGTACAAATTGCAGGCCTTATTTTTTCCATTAATGGTTTTATTAATCGGTATTAGTAACATTATGGTAATTTATATTGGTGGTTTACGATATATAAACGGTCAAATAACCAATTTTGGAGTTATTGCCGAGTTTATAATTTACGTCAATATGTTAACTTGGCCAGTGGCCGTTGTGGGTTGGGTTACTTCTATAGTACAAGAAGCCGAAGCTTCTCAAAAAAGAATTAACGAGTTTTTAGAGGTAGAGCCAGAAATACGAAATTCAGTTGAAACACCTACCAATATTGAGGGCAAAATAGAATTTAAGAACGTAACCTTTACTTATGATGACACCAATACAACTGCATTAAAAAATGTTAGTTTCACTTTGGAAAAAGGCAAAATGTTGGCTATTTTAGGTAAAACCGGATCGGGCAAGTCAACCATTGCGGAACTTATTGCAAGATTATATGATGTTGACGAAGGAGAAATCCTTATTGATAACGTACCTATAAAAGAAGTTAATTTAACAAGTTTACGTAACAGTATAGGCTTTGTGCCACAGGAAGCCTTTTTGTTTTCGGATACCATTGCCAATAACATTAAATTTGGTGATGAAGATGCTGTTAAAGAGGTAATAGTCAATGCTGCAAAAAATGCACATATCCACAATAATATTGAAGATTTCTCTAAATCTTACGAAACTTTTGTTGGTGAAAGAGGTGTTACTTTATCCGGTGGTCAAAAACAAAGAATATCCATTGCAAGGGCCATTATAAAAGAACCTGAAATACTAATTTTTGACGACTGTTTATCCGCCGTTGACACCGAAACAGAAGAGATTATTCTAAATAATTTGAATGCGGTTAGTAAAGACAAAACTACCATTATTATAGGGCATAGAGTGTCTTCTGCAAAAAATGCAGATTTAATAATTGTTTTGGACGAAGGTAGAATTGTTCAGAAGGGCACACATGACGAACTGTTGAACCAAAAAGGTTTTTATCAGAAAATTTATAACCAACAATTGATGGAGCAAAGTTCTCAATAATTCGTAAAAAACGCTCCGACTTTTTGTCGGAGTACCGATATAACCTCTCCTTGGGAGAGGCCAAAACTAGTATTTAAGCTAGTTTTGGGTGAGGCTAATTAAAAAGAAATTTAATAAAGTGTTGTGCAAATGATTTATTTTTTTAGATTTGTCATGTAATTTACAAATTTTACCAAATATTAAGTTGAGATTATTATGAGTGATAAAGAGTACAACGAGCAAGAAGAAATCTTTTCTCAGGTATTAAGAGCTGGAAGAAGAACCTATTTTTTTGATGTAAGATCTACAAAAGCCGGTGATTATTATTTAACCGTTACAGAAAGTAAAAAATTTACCCATGATGATGGTTCTTTTCATTATAAAAAGCATAAAATCTATTTATACAAAGAAGATTTTAACGAGTTTAATGAAATGTTAGTCAAAGCAACTGATTATATTATTAATGAAAAAGGTGAAGAAGTAATTTCTGAACGTCACCAAAAAGATTATCAAAAACCAACTGAAGAAGTTGCAAGCGAACAAGAAAATAAATCAACTACTAGTTTTACCGATGTAGATTTTGATGATATTTAAAAGATTACTAACTCAAATTGAATTAAAGGCTATCGTAAACGATAGTCTTTTTTTTTTGCAAAAAATATCATTTTTTAAATTATGAAATTAAAAGTATATTTACGCTAAATAAATACTACAATGGAAAAATTATTAAGAATAATACTCGCTTGGTTCGGTGCTAAAAAAATAGGAGGTGGTAAATGTGGCTGTATAGGCACTTTTTTCGTTTTTATCATTTTATATTGGTTGTTAGGTTATGTATTTAAGGTATTCTAAGATTTAAACTTGCAATTAACAATCTTTTTTTAAAGCAATCCCATCATGAAAAAAATTATCACGTTTTTATTTCTTGTCGCTTTTCTTACTGTAAATGCACAAGAAAAAATAGACCTTAATTATTACTTACCTCAAAATGTTACCTATAATTCTGAGATACCAACGCCAGAAAGTGTTATTGGGCATCAAGTGGGTGAGTGGCACATCTCTCACGATAAGTTGGTGCATTATATGCAAACTTTAGCTAAATCTTCTGACAGAATTACAATAGAAACTAGAGGGAAGACTTATGAAGATCGTCCCATTTTGTTGTTAACTATTACCTCACCTAAAAATCATCAGAATATTGAAAGTATAAGAAGCGAGCATTTAAAATTGTCAGATGCTTCTGCAAATGATGTTAATGTGAGTGATATGCCTGTTGTGGTTTATCAAGGGTTTTCCATACATGGTAACGAACCGAGTGGTGCCAATGCCGGATTGTTGGTTGCCTATTATTTAGCTGCTGCCGAGGGTAATGAAATTGATGAGTTATTAAATAATACCATAATTTTATTTGATCCTTCTTTTAATCCTGATGGATTGAATCGTTTTGCGTCTTGGGTAAATGTTCATAAAAATCAGAATGTTACTTCAGATAACAATGATAGAGAATATGACGAGGCGTGGCCTGGGGGAAGAACAAATCATTATTGGTTTGATATGAACAGAGATTGGTTGGTAACACAATTGCCAGAATCACAAGCTCGTATTAAAACTTTTCATAAATGGAAGCCAAATATTTTAACAGATCACCACGAAATGGGAACGAATTCCACTTTCTTTTTTCAGCCGGGAATTCCGTCAAGGACACATCCGTTAACACCTAAATTAAATCAACAATTAACCGCAAAAATTGGTGAATATCACGCCAAAGCGTTGGATAAAATAGGCTCGTTATACTTTACCGAAGAACGTTATGACGATTTTTATTATGGAAAAGGCTCAACTTTTCCTGACATTAATGGCGGTATTGGTATTTTATTCGAACAGGCCAGTTCTAGAGGCCATGCACAAGACACGGACAACGGTTTGTTGACTTTTCCATTTACGATTCGTAATCAATTCACAGCGGCATTGTCAACCTTAGAAGCGGGTAAAAACATGCGGGAAGAATTATTAAAATACCAAAATGATTTTTATAAAGAGGCTCAAAATGAGATAAAAAAGGACAGAAACAAAGCCATTGTTTTTGGTGATGCCCACGATAAAGGTAAAACCTATCAGTTTGCTAAAATGTTGGAACGTCAACATATAAAATTCCATAAATTAAATGGAGACGTAAATGCCAGCGGAAATAGGTTTTCTGCTGACAACAGCTATATAATCCCTGCAAATCAGCCTAATTATAGAATGATAAAAGCAATGTTCGAAACCAGAACTAGCTTTCAAGATAGCTTATTTTATGACGTTTCAGCATGGACCTTACCTATGGCTTTCGATTTAAATTATGGATATACCAATTCTGTTGCCTCGGCAGGAGATGCGGTTACTTCTCTTGATTTTCCCGAAGGAAAAGTGAGTTCAAAAAGTGATTATGCATATATTTTTGAATGGGACGAATATTATACACCAAAAGCTCTTTATACTATTTTAAAGAACGACTTAAGAGCAAAAGTGGCTGTAAAACCATTTGGTATTGGCGGTAAGAATTATGATTATGGTACAATTTTAATTCCAGTCGCTAATCAAGAAAAGATAAGTGATGAAATTTATAACTTATTACAACAAACAGCTAAAGAAACTGGGGTGGATTTTAATGCTGTAAATACAGGAATAGCGACAGGGATAGATTTGGGAAGTTCTTATTTTAGAATTTTAGAAGAACCTAAAATCGCCGTATTGGTAGGTGAGGGAATATCTTCATATGATGCTGGGGAAATCTGGCATTTATTAGATACCAGATATCAAATGCCCATTACAAAACTTGATACTAAAGATTTGCATAGAGCCGACCTAAATAAATACACAACTATAATTATGGCAAATACTTCAGGAAGCACCTTAAAGGATGCTACTGAAAATTTAAAAACTTTTGTTAAAAATGGTGGCGTTTTAATCGGATATAGAAATGCCATACGCTGGTTGGATACCAATAAGTTTATTGAACTGGATTTTAAAAAATCGAAAGTTGAAGCCAAAGATGTATCTTTTGCCGACCGTGAAGATTTTAGAGGGGCACAGGTAATTGGTGGTGCTATTTTTGAAGCCGATATAGATCTTACTCATCCCATAGGGTATGGTTATAACAAAGACAAAATTGCATTGTTTAGAAATACAACTTTATTTATAAAACCTGATAGTACGTCTAACTATAAAAATCCTTTGCAATACACCAAAAAAGCATTGTTAAGTGGGTATATTTCTAAAGAAAATTTAAAGGCTATCAAGGAAACCTTACCATTTAAAACCACAGGAATGGGGAGAGGTCAGGTTATAGCATTTACCGATAATACCAATTTTAGGGCTTTTTGGTACGGCACCAATAAGTTGTTGATGAATTCAATTTTCTTTGGAAAATTGATGTAGAGGATTTTTTACTACCTCGGTATTAGTTTTTAAATTGGATGGTAAACTTTGTCAATTCGCCTTCATCAATAGTTTCGTTGTAGTTAGTGTCAATAAAAAGAGCAACGTAAATTTCTGATAATTCATACTCGGTAATTTCAATGTATTTTTCGTTTGTAAATAAGCGATTAACATGAAATGCAACATCTGCCATACCGTCTTTTTCAGAAAGAAGTTCTACTGATTTGTCCTCTGGATTATCATAATACAAAGCATGAAATCCATAATCGACAATAAAGAGTGCATCATAGCCAGTAATTGGTCTTAGTGCCAACGCATCGCCTTTATCAAAACATTTGGTCTGGTTAATATTTAATCCGATTTGTAACGCATCCAAGTCGTTTTTGTTAGAGAATGCTGCTAATTTTGCTACTTCTGGAGTGTTTTCTGTATATTTTTTAAGTTTAAAATAAAATGAAAAAGGGCTTTTATCAATTGCCACTATCTCCATGTCCTTTGCAATATTGACGTTGTTTTTATTTTGAACAATAGAAATACCTTTTGTCGATTTACAATTGGTAAAACTTAACAGAATGATTAATGCCAATAAAATATAACTATTAATTTTCATCAAAATATGTCTTTTTTTGGTTAAGAGCTTCTTGCCATCCGGCAGGGAAAATACCATGCTCAGCTTCAGCAATCCGTTCCATAATACTTTTTACTTTTTCTTGAATGGATATAGGCAAGTTATAAAACACTTTGTCAACTTTAGTATTCCGCTCACCGTCCTCGACCCCATTTTTATGGGAGATTTCAATTTTTTTATTCTTATAAATTATTACTATTCTAATCCGACCATCATCATATAAGTTACTGGCGTGAGAACCGTAGGTAATGATGATATCGGCAAATCCATCACCGTCTAAATCATCTAAATTCAGGTATTTGGTCCAAAACCACAATGAAACTTCTTCAATATCTTTATCCAAGTAATCCTCTATGGTATAAAGCAAATTGTAGTTATCATCGTCCTTTTTAATATCAAAACCCTCAATACCGTCCATTTTTTTGATTTCGCCGAGTTCATAATAGGTATTTTCAGTAAAAACCAAAAAGTGTTTTCCACTGGTATCATTGTATTGATAAACTGAGAAAATTTCAAAATCTAAACCCAGTTCTTGCTTTAGATTATCCGTAAAAATAGTATCGATTTCCTCATCTTCCAATTGATAATGTGTTACTTGAGCAAAAGTATTTGCGGTAATTAAAAGGAGTAAAATAAAATATTTTTGCATATAATTTTTAGTATATAACGCAATTAGGGCATAAATATTAGCAACCCAACAGTTCATCCTTAAAAAATTACATTTCAGAAATTGTTTTTATGCTTAATTATTAGGTTGATTCATATTTGCATCATAAAATCGACACGATGCAATTCACAAAAAAAATTTTAGCATTATTACTTTTAACAATTTTCAGTCATGTAAATGCTCAAATTACTATTTCTGGCAGAGTAGTAGATAAAAAAGGTGAACCGATTGTTGGTGCCAACATTTATTTAGAAAACACCTATGATGGTGCTACAACAGATATTGATGGAAAATTCACTTTTACAACCAATGAAGTTGGTGAGCAAACCTTGGTTGTATCTAACCTAAACTTCAAAACTTATAGGCAAACCACTGATGTAGCGAGGCTGAGTTCATTACGCATTATACTTAATGAAGCGGTAAATACGTTGGATGCCGTTGTACTTTCTGCTGGTTCGTTTAGAGCGGGTGGCACTACGGCAACTTCGGTAATGAGTCCTTTAGATGTGGTTACAACTGCGGGTGTTGCTGGTGATTTTATTGGGGCATTACAAACCTTACCAGGCACACAAACAGTTGGTGAAGACGGTAGGTTATTTGTGCGTGGCGGTACTGCCGATGAAACTGGAGTATATATTGACGGATTACAAGTTTTTAAACCTTATATCTCCACAACAAATAATTCGCCTACCCGTGGTCGGTATTCTCCATTTTTATTTGATGGAATTACCTTTAGTACAGGTGGTTATTCTGCTGAATATGGCAATGCTTTATCAAGTGTTTTGTTATTAAATACCATTAACCAGCCCAAACAAAATGAAACCAATATTTCATTAATATCATTAGGTGTTGGAGTAGGGCATACCAAAAAATGGGAAAAAGATGCGTTGACAATTAATGCGAGCTATATCAATTTAGGGCCATATAACAAAATAGCCCCGGATAGGGATACATGGAACAAACTACCCGAATCTTTTGCTGGGGAGGCAGTTTACAGACATAATACCAAAAATGGTTTGTTCAAATTTTACTCGGCGTATGATTTTTCAAAATTTGATGTGGAGCAGGAAAATATAAATTATGAAAATAGAGTACGATTTAAACTAAAAGACAGCAATTGGTACACGAATTTGTCTTATGACGGATTTATAGGCGACGACCTAAAATTAACTACGGGATTAAGTTACAGTAATAGCAATACCAATGTGGGTTTTGAAAACACAGATGTAAATAACATTGAAAATGCAGTACATTTAAAAGCCAAATTAAAACATTCTTTTAGCAATGCTTTTAAATTATCTTATGGTGCAGAATTGACCTCAATTAATTTTAAAGAAACAGGAATAACAAATCAAACTGAAAATTTGAGTGCTAAGTTTACCCACAATATGAGCTCAGCTTTTACCGAAGCGGAAATATTCTTTTCTAATAATTTTGCAGGTAAATTTGGTGTTCGAGGCGACTACAACGCATTATTAAACCAAACCGCTTTTTCTCCAAGAATATCTTTAGCCTATAAGCTTAGTAATCAATCGCAATTGTCTTTGGCCTATGGCGATTTTTACCAAACCCCACAGCAAAATGAATTAAAAATTGAACAAAACCTAGGTTTGCAGAAAGCCACACACTATATTTTAAATTATCAATATAAAAAGAATAGACAATTATTTAGAGCGGAAATCTATTATAAAGACTATAATAATTTATTACAATATGATACCGAATTTGACCAACCGTCAGCCAATTTCAGCAATAATGGTTTTGGTTACGCCAAAGGGTTGGATTTATTTTGGAAAGACAGTAAAAATATCAAAAACCTTCAGTACTGGCTTTCGTATTCTTATTTAGATACCGAACGTAAGTATAGAGATTTTCGGCAATCCGTTACCCCTAGTTTTGCCAACACGCACAACGCCTCATTGGTTACTAAATATTGGATTAACGACTGGCGTAGCCAAGTAGGGGCAACCTATACTTTTGCCAGTGGAAGACCTTATGACAACCCGAATTCCAACAATTTTATGGATGGTAAAACCAAAACCTATAACAATTTTAGTGTGAATTGGAGTTATTTAATTTCGCAACAAAAAATACTTTTTATTTCTGTTTCTAACATTCTGGGCATTAAAAATACCTACGGTTATAACTATGCCAATACACCAGATGCTAACGGTATGTTTCAACGACAAGCCATTATACCAAGTGCTGACCGTTTCTTTTTCGTAGGTTTCTTTTGGACTATTAGTGATGATAAAAGTAAGAATCAGCTGGATAATTTGTAGGAGAAGTTTTTGTGTTACTTTTCATTTTGAATTATTGTAATTAAATGATTTGAAACTCCTTTTAAAATATTATCAATAATATCATTCATAAAATAAGATTTGTATTCATTCTCTATTTCAAAAAGAATAGTTTTATTTTTCATAATACCATTACCATCCGAATAATTAGATTTTATAACCTTTAAGTTATAACTTGATTCATCTAAATTTAATGAACAAGAAACCTCATAATCCATCTTCTTGGTAGCGGACTTTAAAGAAAGCATTTTTTTAGTCCATCTTATATTATCGATTTCTTCTTCAGCTAAATCTTTTCCAAATATTTCGTATTGCTTTACTTCAACTTCTTTGTCTGCAAACATTCTTGCAGTTCTCATTATTGAAGGCGTAATAGTTCTTGTTTTTTTATACTTTAAATGATTAATATGTACTTCATTTGTTGTTTCTGCAAAAAAATCACTAAATTTTTCTAAAATATTATTTAGAGGATTCCAAAAATCATTATCAATATGTTTAATTAAATCATAACTAACTTTTGGTGTCTTGAAAATTTTTGTTTGTGTAAGTTTTTCCCTTTTTAAAATTTCTATTTGTTTTTCAATATCTCCTAGCTCGTCAATATTTTCTCCTTTTCCAGCCTTAATACTAAGCTCTAAAGAAGCTATAGATTGTTTTTCTACGTATTCTATCATAGACAATAAATCACCAGTATCCGCTTTTTGTAAGGAGGTTAAATAATTTTCCTTGTCTTCTGATTTTATAATTACCATAGGATAATTATGCTTTAACAAAATATAATTCATTAATAATCGTGCAACTCTACCATTACCATCATCAAAAGGATGGATGCATACAAATCTATAATGAAATTCTCCAGCCAAATGGACAGGGTGTAATTTCTTGCTTTTCTCTTGATACCAGTTCAATAGATCTCTCATTAGTGCAGGAGTTTCTTCTGGCGAAGCATATTCATGTATTTCACCATTTTTTAATTGGACACTATTTGGAGATTTTTTGTATTGACCAATTTCAATTTTTTTTCTTGTTACTTCACTATTTGGAGAGATAGCATCTTTCCAAAATGATTTTACAAGAATAGTTTCATTTAATTCTCTTATAAATGATTCAGACAAAGGACGCTCGTCATCGTTTGCCATTTCTATAATTTGAAAAAGAGCTGCATCATGAGCTTTCATTTCTTCAATATCACTTACGGGAACATCTCCTGAACTTTTGTCAAAAAAAAGTAAAAGTTGAGTTTGTCCATAAGTCAATGTGTTTCCTTCAAGATGATTCGAATTATAATTGAATTCAAGTCTGATTTTTTTTTGAAGTCTATTTTGATTTTCTTTAGAGAACGGAATAAGTTTATCAAGTTCTAACTTTAACTTATTGATAGTTTGAATATTTACAGTGTTATAATTCATTCTTATTTTATGTTTTTGTTAGAAACAAGTAAGTCTTTTACATCAACCTCTAATATTTCAGAGATTTTATATAAATCTTCTATGCTTGGTTGTCTTCTATTTTGGACGTAAGAATTAGTCATATTATAGCTTTTATCTAGTTTGTCAGACAACCAAGTCTGTTTTATTCCTTTAGATTCAAGTATCTCTTTAATTCTATTCATTAAATCTCATTTTATGATATAAAAATACAACATTAATATAATTTATAAATGAGTTTTTAGATTTTTTACTTCAAATATTATATCTGAAGAACAAACGATTCAATAATTGTTAATTAAACTAAGTAATTTTTTTTCTTAACTCAACCAAATTAACAATTCATCCCCGAAATAACACAATTCAGTCAACACTTTTTTTAAACACCTTGTTTTTTATGGACTTTTGAACCGTAATTAATAATCTAAAAAAACAAAAAATCATGATCAGACTTGTAACAGCACTCGTAATTTTCTTGGTATGCCAAGTAACCTATTCACAAACAAAATTTGAGCAAGGCATGCAACAAGCCTTTAAACTAATGGAAGAAAATAAAAATGAGGAGGCCGCCAATACTTTTGAACGTATCGCCCAAGTGGAAACCGACAATTGGTTACCATATTATAACTTGGCTCTATTAAAAGCCAGAACTACTTTTGAAATGAAAGACAAAACCAAAGTAGCTGCACAATTAAAAGCGGCCGAAGAATTTGCCGATAAAGCAGATGATATTTCACCTGACAACTCAGAGATTTATGTATTAAAAGCATTTATTAATGTAGCTAAAATAGTGATGGATCCAATGACCTACGGTGCAAGTTTAACACCAGAAACGACAGATTTATATCAAAAAGCAATTCGATTGAATACAAATAATCCGAGAGCCCGTAGTGGTTTAATTGAGTTTGAAATGGGTGGTGCACGTTATTTTGGACAAGACTTAACGCCACATTGTAAAAGATTACAGGAAACCGTTGCTTTGTATGATAATTTTAAACCTGAATCTGAATTTCACCCAAATTGGGGCAAAGAATGGGTGTTAGAAGTATTAAAAGGCTGTGGCGATGTGTTAGAAGCTACTGAGGAAGTTAAAGCAGTAACCATTACCGTAAACGTACCAAATGTAACCAGTGATAAAGGTGCAGTTAGATTTGCTCTTTACGATAAAACTACTTTTATGCAAGCTCCTTTAAGTGGAAAAATGAGTACAATAAAAGAGGGTATTGCTGCAACTAAATTTGAAGGTGTAAAGCCAGGTGAATACGCCATTATTTGTTACCATGATAGCAATAATAATGATAAATTTGATTTTGATGCCAACGGAATGCCGGCAGAGGATTGGAGTATGTCAAATAATCCTGTTTTAATTGGACCTCCAACTTTTGATGTGGCTAAATTTACAGTTGAAAATAAATCCTTAGATTTAACTATTAAATTTTAAGAACTATGTTAAGAAGATTAATATTTATGGTATTTGTATGTAGCTCACTGGTTTCATGGTCGCAATCAACAACAGATTTGACCGTAACTTTTGAAGGGTTGGCATCTGACAAAGGCAAATTGTTTGTAGCGGTTTACAATCACGAAGATGATTTTCTTAAAACACCGTTTAAAGGAGAGATTGTTGAAATTAAAAACGGTAAAGCTAGGGTAGTATTTACCGAATTACCCAAAGGTATATATGCAGTTTCCTCTTTTCATGATGAAAACGATAACGGCAAGCTAGATACGAATTGGGTTGGAATACCTAACGAACCCAATGCTTGTAGTAATAATGCAAAAGCAAATTTGGGACCACCAAAGTTTAAAGATGCTAAATTTAATTTGGAAAAATCTGATACATCGATCACAATTAATTACAACGATTAAGAATGTCTAAAATAAAAAAAACAATTGGAGTTGGTTTTATCATAGGTGTTTTGCTAATGACTGTCTTCATGGTTTACCAAATGCTTTCTGGCCAAACTATCAATTTTGATAAAAATTTATTGATCGCTTTTGGGTATTACCAAATGTATTCCATCGTACTGACTTTTGTAAACTCCTATTTCTTTGACTATTTAGATAATATTGAATGGAAAAAGTACGGTAAATACAGAATGTTAATCGGTAGTATTGGCAGTGTGCTGTTGACCATGGTGTCAATTGTTTTTATCAGAATGTTTCAAGAAATGGCAATTGAAGGTGAGGGGTTCAACGAATTCTATACGCAAGAGTTAAACAATGGTACGTTTTATTTTACCTCGATAATTATCACTTTAGTTATAAGTATATTTTTCCACGCGGTATATTTTTATCAAAAATCGCAAAAGGAAAAAGTTACCGAACAAAAAATAATTGCGGGTACGGCATCGGCACAGTTTGATGCCTTAAAAAATCAATTAGATCCTCATTTTTTATTCAATAGTTTAAATGTTTTGACCAGTTTAATTGATGAAAATCCTGATGCGGCACAAGATTTTACCACGGCATTGTCAAAAGTATACCGCTATGTATTAGAACAAAAAAATAAAGAACTAATTAGTGTTGACGAGGAATTGCAATTTGCCAAAACCTATGTCAGCTTATTGAAAATGCGTTTTGAAGATAGTATTGTTTTCAGTATTCCAGACAAAGCAAGTAATCCGGAAGCGAAGGTGGTTCCATTGGCATTACAATTATTGTTGGAAAATGCGGTAAAACACAATGTGGTAAATAGTAAAAATCCACTTACTATAAAAATCTACGAAGAAAACGGACACTTAGTGGTGGAAAATAATTTACAAACCAAAGAAGTATTAAAAAAGAGTAGTGGAGTAGGGCTTTCTAACATTCAACAACGTTACCAATTGGTAACAGATCGTAAAGTAGATATTAACAAAACAGTAGGGTCTTTTATCGTAAAACTACCCATGCTGACAAAACAGATTTCAGTTATGCAAACACAAGAAAATTATATAGAAGATAAAAGATATTTAAAGGCAAAGGAAAAGGTAGAAAAAATGAAAGGGTTTTATGCCAATTTAATTAGTTACATCATTGTCATTCCTTTTTTGGCGTATCTAAATTATAGAACCACCAGCTTCCCATGGATTATTTTCCCGGTATTGGGCTGGGGCTTTGGACTAATTATGCACGGTATGGAGGCTTATGGTTACAATCCGCTACTAGGTAAGGATTGGGAAGAGCGTAAGATTAGGGAATTTATGGAGAAAGATTGAGTTGGATGTGAGACTTGAGATTTTAGATATTGGACTTTGGGAAATAAAGTAAAGAATATAGAACATAGAATATAGAAAATAGAAAATAAAGGGAATAGTTAAATTTAAACATCATGGAAAATTTTGATAAAGAAAACAAATATTTAAAAGCAAAAGAACGCGTTGAAAGAATTAAAAAGTTCTACAATAATTTACTTTCGTATGTAATATTTATAGGCTTTTTAGCTGGACTGAATTACTATATTGATAGATGGGATCACCCATGGTTTTTATGGGCAGCATTTGGCTGGGGTATTGGAGTCTTTTTTCACGCTCTTAAAGCCTTTGAATGGAATCCTTTTTTCGGGAGTGATTGGGAGCAGCGTAAAATAAAAGAATATATGGATAAGGATGCCAAAGGGTTTGAAAAAAGACAACATTGGGAGTAAATTTAGATATGAGATTTAAGACATTCATTTTAGATTATATAATTTATAAAAAATGAAAAAACAAAAAAATATCAGTAAATACGAAAGAGCATTAAAGCACGTAACAGCATTAAAAGAGTTCTATCAACACCTAGTAGTTTATGCTATTTTTTTAATTGCGTGGCTGATTTTTAAAAATCAACTCATTACATTTGTTATTGAACAAACACCAGATATTGAGAAGGGTTTTTTAAACTGGTTAAAGATAAATATTGCCTTAGTTCCAGTTATTTGGGGCGTTGCACTTTTAGTACAGTTTTTATATCTCCATCGTTATAAATTGTCGTTTTTTAAAAATTGGGAAGAAAGGAAGATTAAAGAATTATTGGAAAGAGATCAATTTTAATAAAAACATTATGGAAGAATCATATAAAAACAATAAAAAATATAGGCTAGCTAAAAAGCGGGTTGATGAGTTAAAAGGATTTTATTGGCACTTAGCTATCTATCTGATTGTTAATACATTTATAACCGCAAATAAAGTAATTAGAAATTATTATAACGGTGAAACCTGGAGCGAAGCCTTTTGGGATTTCGGTACTTTTTCCGTGTGGATTTTTTGGGGTATAGGTATTGTTTTTCACGCATTCAATGTTTTTGGATACCCATTAATTTTAGGTAAAGACTGGGAAGAACGAAAAATCAAAAAAATTATGGAAGAAGAAGAAAAACAATTCAAAAAACTTAAAAAATGAAAAACTTATTCACTTTACTATTTGTAGCATATTCAATTTTTCTTAATGCTCAAGACTCTTTTATAATCAAGGATGTTCGTGTTTTTGATGGAGAAAAAACAATTGAAAAAACATCGGTTCTAGTTGAGGATGGTTTAATTGCTGAAATTAATTCTGAAATTAAAGGTAATCATACAACAATAGATGGTTCAGGAAAAACCTTAATACCTGCAATGACCAATGCACACGTACATGCTTGGGCATCAGCTTCTTTGCAAGAAGCGGCAAAAGCGGGTGTGTTAAACCTTTTTGATATGCACGGTGTTGAGCCTTATCAAAAAACGATGGTTGCTTTAAAAGATTCCACCAATTACGCCAATTATTATATTGCAGGTTATGCCGCAACGGCACCTGACGGCCATGGAACACAATATGGTTTTCCGGTACCTACATTATCATCGCCTAAAGAAGCAGAAAGATTTGTTTCTGACAGGATTAATGGCGGAGCAGATTATATCAAAATTATTGTTGAACCTTGGAAAACCACTTTGGATATTGAAACTGTGAAAGCTATTATCGATGAAACCCATAAAAATAAAAAAATAGCTGTAGTTCATGTTTCAAAAGCTCAAGATGCTTACAATGTACTCAGCAATAATGCTGACGGTTTGGTACATATTTGGGATGACAAGGTTATGTCTAAAGAAAAATTAGAGGAATTAACTGAGGAAAAAGATTTTTTTGTAATCCCAACGGTATTGACCACGTTAAAATTTCACAAAATGCTAAAAGAACAAAGCCCAGATGTCAAAAGAATATCGGAGGATGAACTAAAGGCTGAGGTTAAAAGGTTATATGATATGGGAGTTCCTATTTTAGCAGGAACAGATCCACCGAATTTGCAAATAAATTATGGTACGGATTTATATAAAGAACTAAAATTATTAGTTGAAGCTGGAATTCCAAACATTGATGTGCTAAAAGGAGCAACTTCCTCACCCATTAAGAGATTTAACTTGGGAAATAAAGGCATGATCAAAAAAGATTATGTAGCAGATATGATTTTAATTGATGGAAATCCCTTAGAAAATATTGATGATATTAGCAAAATAAAAACAGTTTGGAAAGCGGGCAAAAAAGTAACCTTAGAATGAATATAATAATAATTGAAGACGAAAAACCAGCTGCAAGAAGGTTGGATAGGATGTTACATAAAATTGGATTTTCAGCCAATGCCATGTTACATTCTGTTGAAGAATCGCTAACATGGTTTCAAGAAAACACACATCCAGATTTAATCTTTTTAGATATACAATTGTCTGATGGTTTGTCTTTTGAAATATTTGAGACAATTGAAATAAAAAGTGCTATAATTTTTACAACCGCTTATGACGAATATGCGTTACAGGCTTTTAAATTAAATAGTATCGATTATTTGTTAAAACCAATTGATACGGAAGATTTAGAAAAAGCGGTATCAAAGTTTAAAGACAGGTTTCCCGCAAAACAAAAGGTTTCAATTGATTTTGATGATATAAAAAAGTTATTGGTAAATCCTCTTGAACGTGAATATAAAAAGCGTTTTACCATTAAGGTTGGCCAACATTTAAAAATGGTAACCATTGATAATATTGAATGTTTTTATAGTGAAAACAAGGGCACTTATATTCACACTATCGATGGTAGGGACTATTTAATCGATTTAACCTTAGAACAGTTGGAAAATGAATTAGAGCCACAAACTTTTTTTAGGACTAGCCGTAAGTTTTATGTAAACATTAATGCAATAAAAGATATTATCTCTTACACAAACTCACGTCTTCAAATTAAATTGAATTCTTATAAGCATCAAGATATAATAGTGAGTAGAGAACGGGTAAGGGACTTTAAAGATTGGTTATCGTAGTCTATTAAATATCCGAAATTACTTTACAACCCTCCAAATTGATTTTGGAAACATGAATATTAAAATCAATATCGGTTGGTTTATAAATGCTTTTCATGGTTTCAGCAACTTTTTCGGCAATTTTTTCACCTTGACATAAAGCAAATAGTGTAGGGCCAGAGCCTGAAATTCCTGCCCCTAAGGCACCTGCTTTCAATCCATCCTCTTTTACTTTATCAAAATGTGGAATTAATTTTTTGCGGTACGGTTCAGCAATTACATCTTCTAAAGACCTACCAATCAATTGATAATTATCAGTGTATAAACCACTAATTAATCCAGCTAGGTTGGCACTTTGTTTTACGGCATTGGCTACTGTAACTGTGGGCTGTAATACATTTCGGGCATCCTCGGTTTTTATTTCTATTTGAGGATGGATAACCGTAACCCACAACTCTTTTGGAACAGGTAATTTTACAATTTCCAAAGGTTCGTAACTCTTTACAAGTATAAATCCGCCATAAATTGCTGCGGCAACATTATCTGCAATAGGTGACCCGCAAGCTGCTTGTTCACCTAAACGGGCAAATTCCGTCAATTCAAGATTTGAAAATGGCTTGCCCAATAATTCGTTAACGCCAAAAGCCGCACCGGCGGAACTGGAAGCACTACTGCCCAATCCACTACCAGGTTTTACTTTTTTAAAAAGTTGTATGTCAACGCCAAAATCAGGTTGAACCCTTTTCAAAATTGTCCAAGCAACAACCCCAGCAGCATTTTTATGACTATCAAAAGTTAAATCCGCTCCTTCAATTTTGCTAATGGTTACTCCTTTTGCTTCTGTTTTTGTAAAAATCATCTCGTCACCAACCGCGTTAATCGCTAAGCCTAAAGCATCAAACCCACAAGAGACATTAGCGACCGTTGCAGGAGCAAAAATTTTGATAGTCTCCATATTAATTGTTTGCTATTTTAATAATATCTGCAAAAAGTCCTGAGGCCGTAACATCAGCACCGGCACCGGCACCCTTAATTATCATGGGTTGTTCCGGATATCTTTTGGTATAGAACATCACAATGTTGTCCTTACCTTCCAAATTATAAAATGGATGTCCAACGGGAATTTCTTTCAATCCCACTTTAGCTTTTCCGTCAATTAGTTCGGCTACATACTTTAATTGACAATTGTTGTTGTTGGCAGATTTTAAAATTTGTTTAAAATGAGGAGCATCTTTTTTAAGCGAATTATAAAAATCACCTACACTGTCGGCATTGTGGTTATTTTCTGTTAAAAACGAATTATTTTCAATATCCTCTAAGTTCATTTTTATACCACTTTCCCTTGCCAAAATTAGTATTTTTCTGGCAACGTCAACACCGCTTAAATCTATTCTAGGGTCTGGTTCAGTATAACCTTCTTCTTGTGCTTGCTTAACCACATCATAAAATTCGGTTTTTGCATTGAAATTATTAAATATAAAATTTAAACTTCCTGACAAAACGGCTTGGATTTTATGAATTTGATCACCCGACGCTATTAAGTTATTCAACGTATCAATAATTGGCAAACCTGCACCTACGTTAGTTTCAAACAAATAAGGGACATCGTATTCACGCGACAGCTCTTTGAGTTCTTTATATTTTTTAAAACTGGCGGAACTGGCAATTTTATTACAGGCCACCACGGCAGTACTGTTTTTTAAATATTCGGTGTAAATATCTGCAACTTTTTCATTAGCCGTAATATCCACAAAAACACTATTTCTTAAGTTTAATTCCTTAACTCGATTTAAAAATCCATTTAAAGATGCTTTTTCCCCATTTTCCAATCCTTTTTGCCAATTGGCTAAATTCAAACCTTCATCATCAAAAATCATTTTTCTGGAATTGGACAAGCCAACAATACGAATATTAATATTTAGGTTATCCAATAAGAATTTATACTGTTGGGCTATTTGTTCAATCAATTTCGCACCCACATTGCCAACGCCTGTAATAAATAAATTCAGTTGCTTATTATTATTTTTAAAGAAACTTTCATGTAAACTGTTAATCCCTTTTTTAACATCTTTAGCGGCAATTACGGCAGAAATATTCTTTTCGGAAGCACCTTGGGCAATAGCTCTAATATTTACATTGTTTTTTCCCAATGTGCCAAACATCTTACCACTTATACCTTGATGGCTTTTCATCTGATCACCTACAATAGCAATAATAGAAAGGTTTTTTTCTACTTGTAAAGGCTTGATTTTATTCTTTAAAATTTCAAATTCAAAGGTGTTATCAATAGCAATTTTTGCAAGATTGGCATTACTATCATCAATTCCAATACAAATAGAATGTTCTGAAGAGGCTTGGGTTATTAACTTTACATTAATTTTTTCTGCAGCTAAGGTTTCAAATAATCGTTTTGAAAATCCAGGAATTCCGACCATTCCTGAACCCTCAAGAGTTATTAACGTAACATTGTCTATATGACTGATTCCCTTGACGGGATTCTTTTTGTCTTTGCTTACTTTAGTAATTAAAGTACCTTTTTCCTTAGGTTTTAAGGTATTTTTAATTCGGATCGGGATTTCTTTTTGTAAAACAGGATGTATTGTTGGTGGATAAATAACTTTTGCACCAAAATGCGACAACTCCATAGCTTCTTCGTATGAAATTTGCTCAATTGGCATGGCCTGTTGCACCAAAGACGGATTGGCAGTAAACATGCCGCTAACATCTGTCCAAATTTCTAAAATATCTGCATGGATTGCAGCAGCAATAATTGATGCGGTATAATCGGAACCGCCCCTGCCCAACACGGTAGTATCACCATTTTCGGCAGCTGCTATAAATCCTGGTAAAACGGTAACGTTATTTTTATTGGATTTAAAAAAAGCCTGGATTTGCTTGTTAGAAATTTCAAAATTTACGGAAGCACTTGTGTAATTGGTATTCGTTAAAATAAGTTCTCTAGTGTCTTTTCTAACCGCCTTAAAATTATTTTTTTGCAACGCTTTAGTGATTACAAAAGAAGACAGTATTTCACCATAGCTTACAATATTGGCTTCACTTTTGGCGGATAGTTCGCTAATTAAAGAAATACTTTGAAGTACTTCACTAAGATCATCTAATTTCTGATTTACAAATTTTAACGACTCATTTTTATCTTTTTCTGTAAATAACTCAGAAATTATTTGAACATGAATTGTTCTAATTTCTTCGATAACAGAAGTATATGCAGATTTTTTTATAGATGCCAGTTGTGCCGCTTCCAATAACAAATTAGTGACTTTTGCAAAAGCCGAAACCACTATTAATTGTTTTTCTTCTTGATTAGAAGCTACAATTTCAATTATTTTTTTGATATTTTTTGAAGAACCTACCGATGTTCCTCCAAATTTTAAAACTTTCATGATGAGATAATTATTGAATTTTGAAAAAATACTTAGTGCTATTTAAAAATAGTCCAAAACGGAAAATAAATAATTGATTAACCCCAAAGGGTAATAGTGGTAGTATGTGCATTAAAAATAATAATTTCTATGCTGGAAGTTGAATCTTTATGTAATCTTTTTATTTGCACGGTTCAAATGTAATGGATATTGTTTTAATAACGAGTTAAGTTTTTAAATTTGTTGTGCTTTTTATTAATTTTTTAGATTTCCATATTAAATTTTTACAAATAATTAATATTTAAGACTTTAATTGATAGGAATATAATTGTATTTTTGGAACGTAACCAAAAAACCATTAATAATGAAATCAATAGTTACTTGTATAATTTTCTTATTTTTTGCCCAATTTAGTTTTAGTCAAAACGACTATTTACCAAAGGATTACTTATCAAAAGAATTCCATAAAGAGAGGAGAGAAGCACTCCGACAAAAAATGCCTCCGAACAGCGTGGCTGTATTTTTCGCAAACCCTGTTAGGAACAGGGCTAATGATGTTGAATATATTTATCATCAAGATCCAAATTTTTATTATTTAACCGGTTATAAAGAACCACATGCCGTTCTGTTGATTTTTTCTGAAAACCAATCAGATGGTTCTAATACCTACAATGAAGTAATTTATGTGCAAGAAAAAGATCCAAGGGCAGAACAATGGACGGGTAAGAGATTAGGGGTAGAGGGCACTAAAGAAAAATTGGGATTTAAAATGGTTTATAATGGTAGTGAATTTAGTACTGCGTCTTACGACTTTAAAAAATTTGATAAAGTATTAATTTTCGATTTTCATGATGATTATAGGGATTCTGGAAGAAATAATGCAGATTTATACGATTTAGTGCAACAATTTAAAGGTAAAGCAAATTATGATAAAAGTTTATTGCCAAATCCGGCAAAAGACAGAATATATCAAATGATAAAAGCTACAGAAATAGAAAATAGTGCCAATGTTGCCCAGAATTTAGGGAGGTACATGGATTTTTACCCAGAACTTAAAGAAGATGAGCTATTAAAAGGATATCAGACTGCCGAAAACAACGAGCTCAGAAAAGAGTTTAAGCAAAAGATAAGTTTAAAATTAGAAGCTCCAGCAAAGACTAATATTGACATCAGTACTTTGGGGCACCTTATGGGTTCTTTACGTGAAACCAAACTTCCAGAGGAAATGAAATTACTTAAAAAAGCAATTGAAATTTCCGCTATGGGACAACGTGAAATTATGAAAGCGATGCACCCAAACATGTCAGAAGCGGAAATTCAAGGAGTACATGAATTTGTTTATAAGAAATATGGTGCAGAGTATGAAGGTTACCCTTCTATTGTTGGTGGTGGACATAATGGTTGTATTTTACATTATATTGAGAATAATAAAACCAAAGTTGGAAATGATTTGGTTTTGATGGATTTAGGTGCTGAATACCATGGTTATACGGCGGATGTAACAAGAACAATACCTGCCAACGGAAAATTTTCGCCAGAGCAACGGGCTATTTATGATATTGTTTATGATGCACAAGAAGCGGGTATAGCATTGGTAAAATTAGGAAGTACATTCGCAGAATCTCACGCTGCTACTCGTAAAATTGTGAATGAAGGCTTGTTTAAATTAGGGATTATAAAGTCAATTGATGAACAGCATAACTACTATCCTCATGGATCATCACACCACATTGGGTTGGATGTACATGATGCCGGCAGTCAAGGAGAATTTAAAGTGAATATGGTACTTACTGTTGAGCCCGGAATTTATATTCCAGAAAATAGTCCGTGCGATAAAAAATGGTGGGGAATTGCAGTTAGAATTGAAGATGATATTTTGGTTACTGAAAATGGTCCTGTGAATTTATCGGCGGCTGCACCACGGAAAGCAGAAGAGATAGAAAAATTAATGAAAGAAACAAGCGTTTTGAATAGTTTTGAATTGCCAAAACTAGACGAATAGTTATATTAATAAGGTCTTATCAAGTGGCATTTCCCTTTGATAAGACCTCAATATATACTGAATTTTTATAGAATCAGATTACTTCTGCTCCTTTAAAAATTGAACCAATGAAGCCATTTCTTCAAAACTTAAGGAATTTACCAAACCAGCAGGCATCATTGAGGTTTCTAATTCTTTTCTAGTTTCTATATCCGTTTTCTTTAATTGTGTGGCTGTACCAACAATATCTCTAATAGTTAAATTATCAGCAGATTCTTCTGTGATAAACCCTACATAGGTTTTGCCACTTTTGGTTTTAATTTGTACCGTCGAAAATCCTTGTGATATAGAGGCATTTGGCTTTAATATAGATTCTGCTATCTGTTCCTTATTCATTATGGATCCTATTTGGCCCATAAACGGCCCTTTCATAACTTCATCTTTGGTAATGCTATGGCATGCGATGCAACCTTGACTTGTAAACAAGGCTTTTCCTTTTTCAGAATTTCCTTTTATTTTGCCTAATGCTAACATGACATCTTCAATAGAAGTTTCTCCTATTTGTCCCTTTTTATTCTTTATTTTTTCGAAATCGACAACAGGCATATCTTCTTTAGGTTCTTCTTTTTTAATCTCACCAAACGCATCTATGCCCAATCTATATTTACTGTTTAGCTCAGCGAAAAAAGTATCTTTTGCTTTGTTATTACCGCTCTCTTTAAACTTGTCCATTAAAAATGAACGTATTACTGGCGATTGTTCCCAATCTAAAGTTTTATAATAGGGACCATGTGTGTCTGGCCTTGTACTCCACCACCAAGAGGCGTCATAAGGTTGTTCTTTATGGTATATTCTGGCCAAGTTGTTTAATATTTTATCTTTGAATTCTTCACTGTCCGAATTTTCATAAGCACTTATTAGGCCTTCAACTACCTTAGCATCATGTATATAACGCATCGCCCAAAGGGCTATTTCATTCTGTTCTTTTTGAAGGGCGGCTATACATTCATCAACGGCATTTAAGTTTACCAAGGCTTTGACCGCTAAGTGCGGTAATATGATTTCTGAATTTGGGGTGGCATGTGGTCCTTCGGTATTAATTTTAGGTGCCACAAAAGAATTGGGTACCTCAATTTTTAATAATTCTGTAGTTGCTTTTGGATCACCTAATCTTCCTAAACCAATAATTGAAGCTGCTTTTACACGATCAGATGATGATTTTAAACCTTCAATAAAGGCGTTGATAGGTGCTTTTTCAACATAAGACTTACGATCTGCCATTGCTCGTAAAGCAAATTCTTTTAAAGCACCATCGTTTGTAAGTTCGGCCAAATTTTTAATCCCTTCTTCTCCAGCAATTTGAGCATAAGTGAAAACTGCTG
The DNA here is from genome assembly GCF_034296135.1 of Aureibaculum koreense. Classification (NCBI taxonomy): domain Bacteria; kingdom Pseudomonadati; phylum Bacteroidota; class Flavobacteriia; order Flavobacteriales; family Flavobacteriaceae; genus Aureibaculum; species Aureibaculum koreense. Next base: position 1,771 of record NZ_JAXKVV010000009.1, on the reverse strand, counting down.
CAGTACGAACTTCTAAAGATTGATTTTTATCTTTTGTTAATTGCAATACTTTAGAGGCTGTTTTTGATTTTGGACGTTTTAATAATTCATATTGTGCACTTAATCTGGCTTTTGCACTACCAGATTTTAAAGCATCTACCAATTCATTTATAGAAGCTTCCTGTACATCTAAAAATGGATTATAAGTAAAATCTTTGGGTGTAACGCGTACAACATAGCCTTTGTCTGGGTTTCCTGAATACCCGGCACCATCCCAAGCGGATAAATACATTGCTCCAGCGGCATCAACGTCGACATCGGTTATTTGTGGCATTTGGATAAATTGCTCATCCTTTTGGGTAAAACTAGGACCATCTTTTTCAACTCTATGAATATACAGTTGACTTCTTCCCCAATCTGCCATCATTGGTACATTATTATAATCAGAGGGCCATCTGTCATCATTCATATACAATGCACCTGTACCTGAACCACCGCCAACATCTACGAGGGCAGGAATAATTTCTTCAGTAAAATGCTTAAACAACATTGGGTAACCATATTCACCAGATTGTATTTGGTGGATGAACCTAATGTTCCATCCACCACCATCGTTGGTATTTCCTCTTGTAAAGATATTCATAAATGGATCTATCGCTACGTCGTATATATTTCGTAATCCATGTGTATAGACTTCCATTTCTGTACCATCAGGTCTCACCCTTACAATGCCACCGCCTAACATGGTTAGCTGCTTACCACTAGCATCCGTTGCGTTATAAAAACCAAAATCACCTACAGCAATATAAATCCAACCATCGATACCCATTTGAATTCCATTTGTGGCATGATCTGTTCCTCTTTCACGTAAATATTTTGGATTGCTTATATTTTTTATCAAAACTTTTGCAGGTCCGTCGGCAACACCATCTTTATCCAAATCGTCAAAAACGACCAGATCCATGTTTTCTGCTTTTTTAGTTTCACTAGAAAATGTTGTATGTAAAACGAACACTTGATCCCCAATAGCTAATATTCCACGCGGATTATCTAATTGGGCAAATTGAGTATAAGAATCCATTATGCCATCATGATTACAGTCTATCAACTTCTTGATAAAACCTTTACCCATGTCTTTTCCCAGCGACCCGATCATATCAACACCAACAAACACATCTCCGTTGGGTGCAACTGCCATACAAGCTGGACTAGGATTAACCTCGGGGCCAGAAAAGCCTGTTATAACCAAATTTTTTGGATATTTAAGTGTGTTAATCAAAGAGTCAGTTGGGTAAACAACAATATCTGAGCTTGATTCACATTTAATTTTTTCTTTGCAATTAGTAATTAATAAGAGTATTAATATTAGAAATCCAATTCTTTTTATCATGTTGTAATCTTTAAATGGTGGGTTGTAAATATGTTTAAAAGACAAATCTAATTAATTTTAAGATAAGTTGAGTGTCTATATTATTTTAGACTATGTTTTATTTTTATAATTTACAATTATGATATTTTTTTCTTATACCTGATTTTATAAATTTAAAAAAGAATAAGACCACCGCTACTTCAATAAGAAGTATTGTGAATTTGCAACAGGTTTTTGTAAAAATCTTTATATTTAAACATTTAAAACATGTATTATGAAATTAGGAGCATTTTCTATGAGCTTATACCATTTCTGATTTAAAAATACTCAAAAAATGTTTTAGTGTATAATTGATAACTGGTGATAGATTTTATAAGTTCAGGAGTTAGTTGGTTTACCATCTCAGTAATTTTATCTTGTAGC
>NZ_JAXKVV010000008.1:0-161932 GCF_034296135.1 Aureibaculum koreense | reverse complement strand
TTAAAACGAAAAGCTTCTCAAAAAAAAATTCTAGGTGACCTACCCCTTTATAAAAAAAGATAAGCCGAACCATATAATTCCACTCTATTTTTACGCTGTCAATTTTCAATAGTTTCAATGAACAATTTCCTTACTCTTTCAAAGCGGGTGCAAATATATAATACCTTTTTTTACCCACCAATAAATTTCAAAGTTTTTTTATTTTTATTTTAGCATCTTTTCTAAAGGTCTAAAAATCAGCACAAAATATTTAAAAAGGGCTTCAAATATACGTATAATCTTGATTTTTTTACAGATTTAGACCTCTAAAGTTATTAACAATAATTACCCTTGTTAACTTTAAATATTATTGCTCTCGTTTTAGTAGCTGATTTTTAAATACTTGCAATCTGTTTTCGAAAGGTGCAATTGGCAATTTCAAAATGTTTTGTGACTTTGTTAAATCAAATCCTGTTTTGGGTGGACGTTTTGCAGGTTGACTTAATTGTGAAGTAGGTATTGATTTAATATAGGATTTATCCAAATTAAAAGCATCAGCAACCTGCAAAGCAACTTCATAAATGCTTAACAATTTACTGCTTGACACATTAAAAACTCCATAGGCTCTATTCTGAATAGCCAATAGACAGGCATCCGCCAAGTCATCTACCAAAGTAGGCATTCTGAACTGGTCATTTACAATGGTTATGGTTTGCTTGTTTTCCACTGCATTTTTGATCCAAGAAACTATGTTTTTCTTACTCATATTATCAACTAAACCATAAACCAGTATAGTCCTTAATATAGTATATTTAATTTGGGATTTTTTAATTAACTTCTCCCCTTTTAGTTTTGATAGACCGTAATAATTAATTGGATTTGGCTCATCATCCTCTGAATAGGGACCATTTTCACCATCAAAAATAAAATCTGTTGAGATATGAATGAGATGACTATTATATTTTTTTGCAGAAATAATTATATTTTTGAGAGCCTCAACGTTGATTTCATCACACTTTTCCTGCTCTTGTTCGCACTGATCTACATTTGTCATCGCCGCACAATTAATGATGTAATCAGGCCTAATCTCATCTAATAAATTGGTTATTTTTTTATGGTCGGTTATATCTATACTATAATAGGTGTATTCTTTTGCAGTTTCATTTCTATCCTCACCCCGGGATATGGCTATAACTTCAAAATCATCCAATTTTGAAAATAGGTTTACTAATTTTTGCCCAAGTAAACCATTACTTCCTGTAATTACCAACTTCTTTTCCATTAAAATAATTTATTTAGGTTTTGAATCTGCTTTGAACTACCTAAAACTATTAATTTAGAATTGGAGATAAGTTTAGTTTCTGCATCAGGATTAATCATATATTCATTCTCTGGAGTTTTAAACCCGATAATAGAACAACCAGTTTTTTTTCGCAAATCTAAATCGCGAATAGATTTTAACAAAAATTCTTTTGGAAGCTTATCAACAATTATTTCTTCTAGATGTGTGGCATTTTCAGAGTTCGCCGCTAATTTATCTACAAACTCAACAATGTCAGGTGTAACTAATAATGACGCCATGTGTTCGCCACCTAATTTATCTGGCATAATTACATTATTGGCACCTGCTATTCTCAATTTGGCATCAGAAGAATCGTTAGATGCCCTACTTACAATTGTCAAATCTTTATTCAACTGTCTTGCAGGTAAAACTACGTACAAATTATCTGCATCAGAAGGCAATGTGGTAATTAGACTTGAAGCTTTATCAATAGCTGCTTTTTCCAACACATCGTCAACGGTGGCATCTCCTTTAACATATAATAAATTTTCATCCTCGATTTCTGTAATTCTTTCTTCATCGTTTTCAATAATTACAAATGGCTTTTTGAACTTACCCAATTTTACGGTTGCCTGTTTGCCATTTCTACCATACCCGCAAACGACCGTATGTCCGTTTAATTTCTCAATAGTTTTTTGCACTTTTTTAGTTTTTAAATTTTTAAGGAATTCACCACTTGCTATATACTGCGTTATTACCGAAGCGGCGTAACCCAACGACAAAACGCTCATCAAAATTAAAAAAATTGTGAATACCCTTTCGGACTGGCTTAAAGGGTGTACTTCTCCAAAACCGACTGTAGTTATGGTAATTACGGTCATATAAAGAGCATTGATAAAAGTATCGTCAGAAAAATACATGTAACCGAAAACACCAACACAAATTACACCAATAAACAATAAGAGAGCCGTATATAGCTTAGATTTAAACATTTTTATAATTTATAAATCAAAAACCGAACTACGTTTGGTATAAATCATATCTTTTAGTTTTAACAAAAACGCTATGGTCAAATAAATTCCGAACCAAAAACCCAAGGTTATAAAGGAAATGTAGATAAAAAATAGCCTTACATTGGTCACTCTCATGCCTAGTTTATCTGCTAGTCTTGAAGAAACCTCAAATCCTCTTTTCTCGAAAAAATACCTCAGCGAATGAATGATTTTCATTTGTATTATATTTTGATGCAATTTAATAATTTTATTATTCAATTAAGATTATAATTATCATTAACTATAAATTCTCTTTACAATTAATTACCTTTGCGTTTTTCCAATTTTTTTCAAAAATATGTCAGAAAATTATATAGATGTTCAAGGGGCAAGAGTCCATAATTTAAAGAACATTGATGTTAAAATACCGAGAGATAAACTAGTGGTAATTACAGGTTTGAGCGGTAGTGGAAAATCGTCATTGGCGTTTGACACGATATATGCGGAAGGGCAAAGAAGGTACATTGAAACATTTTCGGCGTACGCAAGGCAGTTTTTAGGTGGATTGGAAAGACCTGATGTTGATAAAATCGATGGTTTATCGCCTGTAATTGCTATCGAACAGAAAACGACAAGTAAAAGTCCGCGATCTACAGTAGGGACAATTACTGAGGTTTATGATTTTTTGAGATTATTATTCGCTAGAGCAGCAGATGCCTATTCATATAATAGTGGCGAAAAAATGATCAGTTATTCTGATGAGCAGATTATTGATTTGATTCTGACGGATTTTGATTCTAAGAAAGTAGCTATTCTAGCTCCTGTTATCAAATCCCGAAAGGGCCATTACCGTGAGCTTTTTGAACAAATATCCAAACAAGGATTTTTAAAAGTGCGTGTGGATGGGCAGGTTATAAATATTGAAAAAGGCATGCGTTTAGACCGTTACAAAACCCATGACATTGAAATAGTAATTGATAGAATGCTGGTTGAAAAAAAGCAACAAAAGCGTTTAGAAGAAACGGTTAAAACGGCAATGTACCATGGAGATGATACTATTTTAGTTTTAGATGTTGAGACTAATAAAACAAGATATTTTAGTAGAAGTTTGATGTGTCCTTCAACTGGAATTTCTTACCCGAAACCCGAGCCAAATTCATTTTCTTTTAACTCGCCCAAGGGTGCTTGTGATAATTGTAATGGTTTAGGGACTGTTAATGAAGTTAATATTGAAAAAATAATACCCAACCCGGAAGTTTCAATTGCCAACGGTGGAATTGCACCAATCAGTGAGCAAAAAAGCAAATGGATTTTAAAACAAATTGAACTTATTGCAGAAAGATATCAATTCAAATTAACCACACCCATAAATAAAATACCTAAAGAAGGTTTGGACGTTATTTTATATGGTGGTAAAGAAAAATTTGAGGTACTATCCAAAGAAATGGGCATTACCAGAACTTACAGTATTGATTTTGAGGGTATTGCTAATTTTATTAAATATCAATTTGATGAAACCAGTTCTGTTTCCATAAAACGGTGGGCATCAAACTATATGGACGAGAACAAATGTTCTGTATGTGGTGGTTCACGTTTAAAAGTGGAATCGTTACATTTTAAAATTCAAGGTAAAAATATTGCTGATTTGGCAGATATGGACATTGTTCAATTAGCTGATTGGTTTAAAAATGTTAAAAGCAAACTGGGCAAAACCCAAATGGCAATTGCCGAAGAAATTTTAAAAGAAATTGAAACTAGAATCCAATTTTTATTGGATGTGGGTCTGGATTATTTGGCATTAAGCCGAAGTTCAAAAACATTATCGGGTGGTGAAGCTCAACGTATTCGGTTGGCAACACAAATTGGTTCTCAACTTGTTGGTGTATTATATATTTTAGATGAACCGAGCATAGGTTTACATCAACGCGACAATCACAGATTAATAGATTCTTTGCAGAAATTAAGGGACATCGGTAATTCCGTTATTGTGGTTGAGCACGATAAGGATATGATCGAACAAGCCGATCATGTTATTGATATTGGTCCAAAAGCGGGTAAATACGGTGGTGAAATTATCAGTAACTCCACTCCAAAAGAATTATTGAATAGCAATACATTAACAGCAGACTACATCAATGGCACTAAAGAAATAGCAGTCCCCAAAAAAAGACGGAAAGGTAACGGGAAATTGCTTACTTTAAAAGGGGCTACGGGAAATAATCTTAAAAATGTAACGGTATCATTTCCTTTGGGTAAAATGATTTGCGTTACGGGTGTTTCGGGCAGCGGAAAATCGACATTGATCAATGAGACTTTATATCCTATTTTAAATCATCATATTTATAGAGGTGTAAAAGCACCCATGCCTTACAAAAGCATAGATGGATTGGAACATATTGATAAAATTATCGATATTAATCAATCCCCCATTGGTAGGACACCACGCTCAAACCCAGCTACTTATACAGGTGTTTTTAGTGAAATACGAAATCTTTTTGCCAAAACACCAGAAGCTTTAATAAGAGGTTATAAGCCTGGAAGGTTTTCTTTTAATGTAAAAGACGGTAGGTGCGAAACCTGTCAAGGTGGTGGTGTTCGGGTTATTGAAATGAACTTTCTGCCAGATGTTTATGTGGAATGTGAAACCTGTATGGGCAAACGTTTTGATAGGGAAACGTTGGAAATTCGTTATAAAGGAAAGTCAATTTCTGATGTTTTAAATATGACGATTGATGAAAGCGTTCAGTTTTTTGAGAGTATTCCTAAAATTCATAGAAAGCTCAAAACAATTAAAGATGTAGGATTGGGTTATATTACGTTAGGTCAGCAGTCCACTACCCTATCTGGTGGTGAGGCTCAGCGTATAAAGTTGGCCACAGAGCTATCAAAAAAAGATACTGGAAATACGTTTTATATTTTAGATGAACCCACAACGGGACTTCATTTTGAAGATATTGATGTGTTGATGAAAGTCTTAAATAAATTGACTAATAAAGGCAACACAGTGTTGATTATTGAACACAATTTAGATGTAGTAAAACTGGCCGATTATATAATTGACATTGGCCCAGAAGGAGGAAAAAATGGAGGAAAAGTATTGTGCACGGGTACACCTGAGGAGATTATAAATGAGAAAAACAGCTATACTGCCGAGTTTCTTAAAAAAGAGTTACATTAGTAGCCTCTCCCCAGCCCTCTCCTTAGGAGAGGGAGCTAAATACAAGAAATAACAAAAACAGTTATAGTTAAAGATAATCAAAAAAGACAACTGTTGAACAAAAAATTAAAAATATGTCACCAGAATTAAACTCAAACGAAGACCGAAAAATAATAGAAAAGTTCCAACATAAAACTTGGAACGAGATAAAAACCAATGACACTTGGGCTATTTTTAAAATTATGGCTGAGTTTGTTAATGGCTACGAAAAAATGAGCAAGATAGGGCCTTGCGTTAGTGTTTTTGGTTCCGCGAGGACAAAACCGGATGAAAAATATTACAAATTGGCAGAAAGTATAGCATACGAGCTAACTCAAAATGGCTATGGTGTTATTACTGGTGGCGGCCCCGGAATTATGGAGGCTGGTAATAAAGGTGCACACCGAGGCAAGGGAGCTTCTGTAGGTCTCAATATTGATTTACCTTTTGAGCAAAACGATAATCCATGGATTGATCCTGATAAAAATTTAATGTTCGATTACTTTTTTGTCCGTAAAGTTATGTTCGTGAAATATGCTCAGGGTTTTGTAGTTATGCCAGGCGGATTTGGAACTTTAGATGAACTTTTTGAAGCCATGACACTTATTCAAACCAAAAAAATTGGAAGATTCCCAATTATATTAGTAGGTTCAGAATTTTGGAGTGGTATTTTTGAATGGGTAAAAACTGTACTTATCGATAAATTCGGAAATGCGAGTCCCGAAGACATGAAGCTCATTAGAGTTGTTGATACCGAAAAAGAAGTTATTTACTTACTCAATAGCTTCTATAAGAAATATAGTTTGAGTCCGAATTTTTAACGAAAATGAGGTGCTTTTAATTTATAAGGTTAGTGTTCGCACCCCTGTAGTCCCCTCAAGGGAACAATTAACGTAAAAAAATTAGTAGAAATCAAAAAATAATGAAACTAAGGTCAATTATAGTAATACTATTTTTTTGGACTTCCTTTTTGGAGGCCCAAGGTGTTATTAAGACCATGTTTTATAATTTATTGGAGTTTCCAGAGGCACCACCAACAAATAGGGCAACAATTTTAAAGACTATATTGGATGATTACCAACCCGATTTATTTATGGTTTGCGAATTAGAATCGGAAGAAGGGGCAAATACTATTTTAAATACTTCGTTGCAAACTGCAGACAATCGTTATGCTAAAGCCAATTTTGTTTCAAATCAATCAAATCCTACAACCGATTTACAGCAATTGGTATTTTTTAACCAAAAAAAATTAATTCTAGAAAGTCAAGATTTGATCAATACTGGTATAAGGGATATTAACCATTATCTTTTTAAACTTAACACACCAGATAAGGCAACAAACCCTATTTATTTAGATGTTTTTGTGGCCCATTTAAAATCTAGTCAAGGTTTTGATAACGAACAGAAAAGGCTGGATATGGTGCTAGATTTTACCAGCTACTTAGTTAATATTCCGTCGGATCACTATGTGCTGATTTCTGGAGACTTTAATCTTTATACTGATCAAGAAGATGCATATTACGAACTATTGGAATCGACCAATGCTGTGGTATTAAAAGATCCAATAAATAAACCTGGCAATTGGCACAATAATTCATCTTTCCAAGATATTCATACACAATCCAGCAGAGATTCTAATGAGAATTTTGACGGATTTGGAGCTGGTGGAGGCATAGATGACAGGTTCGATTTTATCTTAATTTCAGAAAATTTAGAAAACAGTATCACCTTAAAATACACACCAAATTCTTATAAAGCTTATGGAAATAATGGTAATTGTTACAATAAAGCGGTAAATGATGTAAGTTGTACAGGGGTTTTTAGTCAAACTATAAGAGATGCGTTATATAATATGAGCGACCATTTGCCTGTAGTAATGCAATTAGAAACAGATAAGGTTTTAAGTTCTGAAAGTCAAATTCTTACGAATAATTATCTAAAGTTTATAAGCGGAAATTTTATAACTGATAAAATATCTCTAAAAGTTGATGTTAGTATTTTAGATCACGAAATTGTTATATATAATAGTATGGGGCAACAAATTAAATCGGTTATACTGAACAAACAAATTGAGAATATTGACGCAACTAATTTTGCAAACGGCATCTACTATATTAAACTACAACACACAACCTCACCGCTAAAATTTATTAAATTATAAATTGAGCATTACAAGATACATTATCGCAATATGCTGTCTTTCAGCCATTATTTGTCATGCCCAAAGCAACAAGACAATTATTGATGCTAAACTTGATTTTCAAAACAAGGAACTTAAAATTCAACAAAAAATAATTTATTATAACACTTCTAATGTTAGTTTAGATACACTTTATTTTCACAATTGGGCGGCAGCATATAAAAATAGACGTACACCATTGTCTAAACGCCTAATAGAAGATTATGACAAAAGCCTATATTTTGCAAAATCAGAATTAAGAGGCGATACAGATATTAAAAATATTTCTAGTGATTTTGAGTCCGACAAATGGTATATTGACAAAAAAAGCCCAGATATAATTAAGGTAGCTTTAAATAAACCTTTAAAAGTCAATGATTCTGTTAGGTTAACATTAACTTATGTAACAAAAATACCTTCTTCGGTATTTACGGAATATGGCCAAAAGGATAATACCTACAACCTAAGATATTGGTATATTTCACCTGCGGTTTACGATGGCAAATGGCAAACCATGAGCAATCTTAATATGGACGATCTGTATATGCCACTATCGGATTACGATATTAAAATTTCCGTACCACAAGGAATTCATATCAATACAGATTTAAATTATACAAAATCTATTAATCCACCTCACACCACCTATCATCTAACCGGTAAAAACAGAGTTGATGTTGAACTTAATTTTAACGTCATTAACGATTTTATTGAGTTTGAAACCAATCCAAAAGTTATTACCAACTTGAACGGAACTGTTTTAAGCAATCCGTTAAAAACAGATATTGTTAATAGAGAGCTGGCTTTTATTGAAAAATATTTGGGTAAATATCCTCATGAAAAATTATTGGTAAATGGTATAACTTACAGTAAAAATCCTATTTATGGATTAAACCAACTCCCGAAAATGTTTAATCCCTTTTCCGGAGCTTTTGAGTGGGACATTAAAATGTTTAAAGCCCTTACACGTAAGTATTTAGAAAATACCATTATTGTTAACCGAAGAAAAGATGCTTGGATTTTAGATGGAATCCAAAGTTTTTTAATGATAAAATATGTTGAGCAATATTACCCAGAAATTAAAGCTATGGGTAATATTTCAAGAATATGGGGAGTAAGAAGTTTTAATATCGCAAAATTAGATTTTAATGAAAAATATCCTTTTGTGTATCAGTTTGCGGCTCGTAAAAATTACGACCAAGCGTTAACTACACAAGCGGATTCATTGTCAAATTTTAATAGGAAAATTGTCAATAAATACAAAGCTGGTTTAGGTTTACAATATTTAGATGAATACTTAAATGATAGTATTGTTTATGGTAGTATAAAACAGTTTTATACTGAAAGTTTACATAAAAAGACCAATAGTAATTTGTTCAAAAATATAATAACTAATAACACTAATAAAGATTTAAGCTGGTTTTTTGGCGATTATATCAATACCAAGAAAAAAATAGATTATACCATAAAAAAAGTAGAACAAACCGAAGATTCCGTTAAGGTAACCATCAAAAACAAAAGAAACATAACTGTACCCATTGCACTTTATGGCGTTAACAGAAAGGATATTATTTTTAGAAAGTGGCTCACGGGTATTGACACCACTGCTACTGTAACAATACCGAAAGGAGATTACAATCGCCTCTCCTTAAACTACGAATATTTATATCCAGAGCTAAACTTACGCGATAACTGGAAAAATTTAAAAGGACTATTTAACAAACCTGTTCAATTTAGATTTTTTAAAGATGTAGAAAACCCTTATTACAATCAAGTTTTTTATAATGTGTTTGCCGGTTATAATTTGTATGATGGATTAATTCTAGGACCAAGCTTGTACAATGAAGCTATTTTCAAGAAAAAATGGTTGTATAAAATAATCCCAACTTATGGCACCAATAGTCGCAAAATAACTGGTGCTGCTTCTTTTGTGTATCAACATATACCTGAAGAAACATCGGTTTATAGGTATAGAATCGGTATGAGTGCAAGTAATTTTCATTATGACAGAGACTTAAGCTATATTAGATTTTCTCCATTTGCATCCGTAGAGTTCAAAAGAAAAAGTTTGCGTGACGTTGGTGGTAGTGCTTTAACTGCACGTTATGTTATTGTAAATAAAGAAATTCCAAAGAATATTCCCAAATTAGAGTCGGACAATTATAACATTTTGAATTTACGTTATGATTACACCAAACCCGATATAATTCAGGACTTACGTTACAATATAGATTTTCAATTGGCAGATAAGTTCAGCAAACTCGCTTTGGATTTTAGATATAGAAAATTAACGGATAGCCATAGGCAATATGATTTTAGACTTTATTTAGGTACGTTTTTATCAAATAAAACCAATACGGATTTCTTTAGCTTTTCTTTAGACAAGCCCTCTGATTATCTGTTTGATTACAATTTTTTGGGCAGGTCGGAAAAATCGGGTTTCTTAAGCCAGCAGATTATTATTGCAGAAGGCGGTTTTAAATCTATGTTTGAAAACCCTTATGCCAATCAGTGGATGTTTACCACAAATAACAGTATGAGCATTTGGCGTTGGATTGAGGCTTATGCCGACGCTGGTTTCTACAAAAACAAAAATGAAAAGGCTATTTTCAGGTATGATAGTGGAATCAGATTAAACTTTGTCCATAATTTTTTTGAAGTTTATTTTCCGCTTCAATCAAGTTTAGGCTTTGAACCTACACAACAAAATTATGCTTCTAAAATCAGATTTGTAATTACCTTAGACCCAGATAAATTGATCGGGTTAATAAGGAGGGGCTTTTTTTAAATATTTAAAAAAAACCGTTACGTACTGTGTTCAACACTTAATTTCTAACATAAAAACCATCTGTTTTAATCAGGGAAGTATTGCATTTCAGAACCGAAACAAGGTAAAATCAAAACATATTATATAATAAAAAACAATTGGATATAATTTAATTTTTTTTATATCAAAAAAATGTTAAATAAATATTCTCATAACATTAAGTTTTTGTGTTTTTTATGTAACTTCACATAAATATATGGTCAAAACCTGAAGATATTCTAAAACTTTGTTAAAATACCGCTGAAATAGGATAAAAATAAAATATTAGACTATTTTCTCAGTTTAATTAGAAACTACGTTAAAAATTCAGATATTTCCACTATGAAGTATTTTAATATTATTCTTTCCTTAGTTATATTATCTCTAATTAGTTCTTGCGGTCTTTTCAAAAGATCCATTCAATTGGATAATAGTCAAATTATTCAGCTCGATACCGTTGTAAAAATAGAACCTTATAAAAAAATTATTACAAAAGAAGCAGTCACTAAAAACGGTTTAATAAAAGTACATCAAGTTAAAAACAAATATTATTTTGAAATTTCTAAATCGCTTTTAAATAGGGAAATATTGGTGGTATCTCGTTTTATCAGAACTCCGGAATTGGGAGGATACTACGGCGGTGAAGAAATAGGTGAAAGAGTTGTTTTTTTTGAAAAAGCACCAAACGATAAAATACTGCTAAGGGTAAAAACGTCTATCAGTAGAGTTTCTGAAAACGATGCCATAGCACAAGCCGTTCAGAACTCTAATGTGGCTCCAATAGTTGAAGCTTTTGAGATTAATGCCACCAACGATGCTACCGGGGCATACGTGTTTGAAGTTACCGACTTTTTAAATAGTGACAACTATTTATTAACTTTAAGTAAACCTCAAAAAACCCGCTATAAACTGCTTTCGCTAGATAAGGGCAAATCTTTTATTTCTGAGATAAATACTTATCCGATCAATACGGAAATCAAAACGGTTAAAACCTATAAGGCCAAAACAAGTTCTGAAAGCATTTATAAGGATGTGCCTGCCGCCGTATTAACAGGGATGGTTACCTTGGAAATTAACAACTCTTTTGTGCTATTGCCAAAAACCCCTATGAGGAAACGGCTATACGATCCCAGAGTAGGTTATTTTGCCAGTGCATATCTAAAGTACGATGATAACCAACAAAAGGTCAAACAGAAAGCTTTTATACATAGATGGCGGTTAGAACCTAAAGATGAAGATTTAGAAAGATGGAGAAACGGTCGTCTGGTTGAGCCAAAAAAGCAAATTGTATATTATATAGATCCTGCAACACCAAAGAAATGGGTACCCTATTTAATTGATGGTATTCAAGATTGGAACATAGCCTTTGAGGCTGCTGGTTTTAAAAATGCAATTGTAGGTAAAGAATGGCCGGTTAACGATAGTACTATGAGTTTAGAAGACGCTCGGTTTTCTGTTATAAGGTATTTTGCTTCCCCTTTTAAAAATGCTTACGGACCCAATATTGTTGATCCCAGAAGTGGTGAAATTATAGAATCGCACTTGGGGTGGTACCACAATTTAATGAGCCTATTGCACAGTTGGTATCTAATTCAAGTCGCTGCTGTAGATCCTAGGGCTCGCAATATGGAATTTGATGATGATCTGATGGGTGATTTAATACGCTTTGTCTCATCCCATGAAGTAGGACATACCCTTGGTTTAAGGCATAATATGGGGGCCAGTTATGCTACACCTGTAGATAGTTTACGTAGCGACAAATGGTTACTAAAACATGGTCACACCTCTTCTATAATGGATTATGCACGTTTTAATTATGTAGCCCAACCAGAGGATTCCATAAGTTGGGAAAACCTATTGCCTAGAGTTGGAGACTATGACAAATGGGCTATTCTATGGGGATATACAAAGTTTACCAAAGAAATGACCTTGGACGAAGAAAAGGAAATGCTTAGCGAATTGATCGTAAATAGAGTTGCTAACAATCCCAGATTATGGTTTGGTGGAGAGGGAAGAGATAATGATCCAAGATCTCAAACCGAAGATTTAGGAGATAACGCAGTATTGGCAAGCGAATATGGAATAAAAAACCTAAAACGGATTTTGCCTAATTTAATACATTGGACAAAAGAACACGAAAGTGATGATTATAAGAATTTAAAAGATTTATATACTGCACTTTTAGGGCAGTTTACCAGATATGTTAACCATGTAAAAAGTAATATAGGAGGTGTTTACATTACCCCAAAATCGGTTGTAGAAGAGGGTGATGTTTATGGTATGGTTTCCAAAAGCAAACAAAAGGAAGCTCTTAATTTTTTAAGAGATCACATATTAACAGAACCCGATTGGTTATTGGATAGGGAGGTATTAAATAAAATAAAATCACCTCAATCAAAAGAAGACATTGTTAAAACTATGGAGAGTGTTATGTCCAGTCTTTTAAGCGGTATGCTAATAAGTAGAATGGGTTTTATAGCTGAAAGATATGAACCTCTAGTGTCCGAAGATGAAGATGTAAAAAACATGACAACATCGCCTAAAGATACAGTTGGGACATTATTAGAGGTATATAAACCACAAGAATACCTAGACGATCTTTATGATATGGTTTGGAACACATTGGATATGGGCAAAAATTTCAAACCCAGTATCTACCAAAGGCATGTTCAAAAAGCGTATCTAAAAAGCTTAATAGCCTTATACAAACCACAAAAAGCTAATAAGGGACTTTCCGGACTTATGTCTATCCTCTCACAAGGTTTGACCGTAAATACAGATACCCGAGCTTTGGCATTGAGTTACTTGCTCAGTTTGCATCAGGACATAAAAAAAACTTTGCCTAAAGTCTCGGATCGGATGACAAAGGCTCACTTGCAGTATATGGATAAACAAATTGACGATGTATTTAACGAAGAAGTGGAACTGGAATAATTTATTTGTATTGTGAAAATACAAAAATTCTAAAACCGTAAATTTTCTTTTCTGTACTAAAAACCGTACTTTTGCGAAACTCCAACAAAAGCTATACATGTCAGAAAAAACAATAACATCAGAGCATAAATTATCGTTTGAAGAATTTAAAAAAGAAATTCTAGAGGACTATAAAATTGCTGTTATCAGTAGGGAATGCAGCTTATTAGGAAGAAGAGAGGTTTTGACTGGCAAAGCCAAATTCGGAATATTTGGTGATGGCAAGGAAGTACCTCAATTAGCAATGGCAAAAGCCTTTAAAAACGGAGATTGGCGTTCGGGCTATTACCGAGACCAAACGTTTATGATGGCCATTGGCGAACTGACACCCGAACAGTTTTTTGCGGGGTTGTACGCCCACACAGATATTGTTGCAGAACCCTATTCCGCTGGAAGGCAAATGGGCGGTCATTTTACCACGCACACACTTAATGAAGATGGGTCGTGGAAAAACCATATGCAACAAAAAAATATAAGTGCGGACATTTCTCCTACTGCAGGACAAATGCCTCGCCTGTTAGGTCTTGCTCAGGCATCAAAAATGTACAGGGAAATTCCAGAACTAAAAAAATCTGAAACTTTTTCCGATAATGGCAATGAAATAGCCTGGGGTACCATTGGAAACGCAAGTACTTCTGAAGGTCATTTTTTTGAAACCATAAACGCTGCCGGTGTATTACAAGTGCCTATGGTTATTAGTGTGTGGGATGATGAATATGGTATATCCGTACATGCAAAGCACCAAACAACGAAAGAAAGTATATCAGAAATCTTAAAAGGATTTCAACGTACCGATGATGAAGATGGATATGAAATTTTTGTAGTAAACGGATGGGATTATTCCAAATTAATAGATGTCTATACCGAGGCCTCTACCATAGCCCGAAAAAATCATGTCCCCGTTCTAATTCACGTAAAAGAGTTAACACAACCTCAAGGCCATTCCACTTCTGGCTCGCATGAAAGGTATAAAACCCCTGAACGCTTGGAATGGGAAGCTGCCCATGATTGTAATGCCAAAATGAAAGAGTGGATTATTGAAGTTTTTGAAAATGAGGAAGAACTTATTGCTATAGAAAAAACTGCAAAAAGAGATGTAAGTGCTGCGAAAAGAGCTGCTTGGGCCGCCTATTTGCAGGATATTATAAAAGCCCAGAAAGAAGTAGTTGGATTGTTGGATAATTTAGCTAACCAAAGTGAAAACAAGCCCTTTATATTAAAATTAAAAAAGGATTTAGAAATAATTAAAGATCCTTTAAAAAAAGATGTTTTGTCAACGGCAAGAAAATGTCTTGTTTATGTTAGAAATGAAAATAGCAGAGCTAAAGAAACATTAATCAATTGGATAAAAAATTACGATAAGGAACAACATCTTAATTATAGTACTCATCTTTATAGCGAAAACGAAAATTCAGCCACTACCGTCAAAGAAATTAAACCTGTTTACACTAAAGATGCTGAAACAGTAGATGCCAGAATTGTTTTAAGAGACAATTTTGATGCTCTATTATCACAACATAACGCATTGCTAATTTTTGGCGAAGATGCAGGAAAAATTGGTGATGTAAATCAAGGTTTGGAGGGTTTACAGCAAAAATATGGAAAATTAAGGGTTGCCGATACCGGAATTAGGGAAGCAAGTATTATGGGGCAAGGCATTGGTATGGCTATGAGAGGTTTAAGACCTATAGCAGAGATTCAATATCTTGATTATTTACTGTATGGATTACAAATTTTAAGTGATGATTTAGCCACATTACGGTATAGAACTTTTGGCAGACAAAAGGCTCCGTTAATCGTAAGGACAAGAGGACATCGATTGGAAGGGATTTGGCATTCTGGTTCGCATATGGGAGCCGTTATTCACCTTTTAAGGGGTGTTTACATTTTAACACCACGAAATATGACTAAAGCTGCAGGGTTTTATAACACACTTCTAAAAAGTGATGAACCTGCCTTAATCGTAGAAAATTTAAACGGCTATAGACTTAAGGAAGCCTTGCCCACCAATTTAGGTCAATTTACAACTCCTATTGGTGTAGTAGAAATTATAAAAGAAGGTAAGGACGTAACAGTGGTATCTTATGGCTCAACACTAAAGTTGGTTGAAGAAGCCTCCAAAGAATTGTTAAAAGCAGAAATTGATATTGAAATTATCGATGCTCAAACACTACTGCCATTTGATATTGACTACCAAGTAATTAAAAGTATAGAAAAAACCAACAGATTAGTTATTATAGATGAAGATGTTCCCGGTGGTGCTTCGGCTTATCTTTTAGACCAAATTATAAACAAACAAAATGCCTATCAATTTTTAGATAGTAAACCGCTGACCATTACAGCTAAAGACCATAGACCTGCCTATGGCACAGATGGTGATTATTTTTCAAAGCCCTCTATTGAAGATATATTTGAAGGTATTTATAATGTGATGAACGAGGCAAATCCATCGAAGTACAAAAAATTATACTAACACTGTGGGCTTTTTTTTGTGCTTTAACTTTCATGTTTAGAAGTAATTATTTACTTTTGAACGCTGAATTACACAACTCTAAATTAAAACTAATGAAATTTGCTAAAATTCTAATCACAATGCTCCTGTTTACTGCTACAACAGGTGCTGTTTTTGCCCAAGAAGAAGAGGAAAAAGGTTCTTTAAACAGTGGTACTATTGAAAGCCAGTTTGACTATTTATATAAAAAATCTGGAAAATATCAAGAGTATAGAGTGATTAAAACCAATAACCTATTTAAATTTAAAGGTAATATTACGGACACGTTAAAACTGGCCAGAAAAAAATATCTAGAAAGCCAAAATGTAATTGCTAGTCAAAAAGCTAATATCGACTCATTAAACGTCAAATTACAGGCTACAAAAGAAAATTTATCTGCTGTTACCGAAGAAAAGGATAGTATTAGTCTTTTGGGTATTCCTATGAGCAAAGCGGGATATAACACTATACTTTGGACAATTATTGCTGCCCTAACAGGTTTGCTATTATTTTTTATAGGTAAGTTTAAGCGAAGTAACGCTATAACCGTGGAGGCAAAGAAAGCAAAAGCCGAAATTGAAGAAGAATATGAAGGTCATAGACAACGCTCTATTGAACGTGAGCAAAAATTGAGACGAGAGTTGCAAGACGAATTGAACAAGCAAAAGTATGCTGACCAAGCTACCAAGAAAAAATAAAAAATTTACCCATTACCATTTATAATTCAAATAGTGAATGTTAAATATGGATATTTAACATTTTAAAACGCAATAAAATTATTATAAAACTGTTATTATTTTTTGTTGCTGTGAATTAAGTTTTTTTTAATTATTTTTTTCAACCCGATCAATAATAAAAAAGATTTGAAAAAAATTAACATTAGAGGTAGGAAAAATACCACTTGGAATGTTTTATAGTCAAAGAAACTAATTTATATGTATAAAAAAATACTTACACTAACCATCGGTTTTATCTTAACTTTTCCTGCATTTGCATCGGAAACACCAATTACAAACTACAACGAGAATAACGAGTCAGACAAAAAAACGAATAATACCAAAAGTACTTTTGCTTCGTATTCTGAAGACATATACCAAAAAATTAATGATAACGATTTAGATTTTGATGCTTTTAAGTACGCATTAAAAGGTTATGTGCAATTGCAAGACAATCAAGAATTAGACAATTCTAAATATTTAACCATTATTGATATGAGTGTTTCTGCTAATACGGAAAGATTTTTTATCATTAACATGGAAACGCAAATTGTGGAACACAAAAGTGTTGTAGCACATGGTGAAAAATCTGGTTTAGAATTTGCGAAAAAATTCTCAAATAAAGTTAACAGTCATCAAACAAGTATCGGCTTTTATAAAACAGCAGAAACCTATAATGGAAAACATGGTCTTTCATTACGTTTGGACGGATTAGAATATTCTAATAACAAAGCAAGAGAACGTGCCGTTGTTATACATGCCGCTGATTATGCAAATCCTGATTTTATCAAATCAAACGGAAGATTAGGTAGAAGTTGGGGGTGCCCGTCATTGCCAGAAAAAGGATATTCTGAAATTGTTGAAAAAATAAAGGAAGGAAGTTGTTTGTTTATTTATTATCCGCAAGAACACTATTTGTCTAAATCTAAATTGATTGCTGCTGATAACCTATTAGCATCTAACGATTAAAAAACTATAATTTTTAGATTTTAAAAATAAAAAATAGCTCGGGTTTTGCCCGAGCTATTTTTTTATAGTCAAACTATTATTTAGCATTAATTGCCAAGCTTCTAATTAATTTTTTATCCTCTTTGTAAATATCTTTGTAAAAAGTAATCTTACCATCGCTATCCGCTTCTACGGATATGTAATATAAGAATACCGGTAAGTTCTTTTTCATCGGCATCCATTTTTCTTTTTTCTTTTTAATATAAGTTCTAACAGTATCCATTGTAAATCTATTGTTGTCTTTCTCCAACAAATAATCTGCTAAATCCAAAGCGTTTTGCACCCTTATACAACCATGGCTATACGCTCTAATTTCTCTATTAAAATGCGATTTTGACGGTGTATCATGTAAATATATAGCATCTTTATTGGGAAAAATAAACTTTACATAGCCCAAAGCGTTTATACCGCCCCCTTGTTGTCTAAACCTATAATTGAAATTTGACCTATTAACCTCGCTCCAATCTACAGTTGTCGGATCAATTTTTTCACTTCCTTCGCCGATAACTTCGTATTTATTTCTGGTTAAATAGGTTGAATCTCTTTTGGCTTTCACTAAAATTTCTTGAACAGAAATCTTTTTAGGAACGTTCCAATAAGGGTATGCTATTATATATTGCAATGAATCGATAATTTCCGGGGTTTGGTTTTTAACACTTCCAACCACTACATTAAATTTCTTGGAAACCTTATTGTCGTTAACTACTCTTAATTGGTAAGATGGTATGTTTACAAACAAATAATCCGAAGGCCAATTATCTTTCCATCTCCATCTTTCCAAACTTGCTTTAATTTGTTGATAGTATTCATAAGGGCTTAATGATAAAGCGTTTGCGGTATTAGTTCCGATTAAACCGTCAGCCTTTAAACCATGATCCAATTGAAATTTTTCTAAAGCACTGTTATAAAGGGAATCCTTGTATTCTTCAGGCAAATAATTATGCAATATCAAGGCTTTTTTAGCTTGTGCAACTGCTTTTAACGAGTCTTGTCTGAAATTAACTACTTGTACGCTTTCTGTAGATAAACTAGAATGTTTCAAAAATTTTGCCAACCCTTTCTGTAAGTTCCTGTATTCGGGTTGTTTGGGTTGCAAATCTATCAATTTTTCAATTAAACTATCTTTTTCATAAGCAATCTGTAAATATTCAGGTAAGTTGATATCAAACTTTTTACGAGGTAAAATAGAAACTTCGTTTATAGAATCTAATACACCATAATTCAAATGTCTTCCAAATCGCATATATTGGTAAGACAGTAAAGCTTCTAAACGACCAAGTAAAGCATATCTACTTGTTTTATCTTCAGTTTGTTCAATTTCTTTATGGATGGCCCTCAACTCATTTATTGGGTACAATCTTGTATCCAATCCATAAGCATTGGCATCAGACAAGGTTTCTAGCAACTTGCTACCATCATTATTGAGTGTTATAGAATCGGAAATCCATAGTGTGGAATAATTGATGTTTTTATAAAAATTTTCTAACCAATGAAGGCTATCAATTTTTATTTCGTTTATTTTATCCGATAAAATGGAGTTTCTATTAGAGGCAAAGAATTGGTTAAAATCGGCTCTATGATCTGTTTTTGGTAGCTCTATAATCGGTTTTTGGCTCTTTTCTGCACATGATGCAAATAAAACCAAAAAAAGGATTAATAGTGAATTGATTGTCTTTTTCATATAAAAACCAATTCGCAAATTTAACGAATTAATTTTCACATTGTTGCGGTTTGTAAAATTTTTCATAGGTTGTTGTTGTTTTGATACTACAAACATACTGCCGAAGTAATGGCTATACATGGCACTTTTCCGTGAAAATGCTTACCCTGAATTAAGGGGTGGAAGATTTTAATTCAAAATTTTACTAAGCTATCAAGCTCCTGCCAATTGTACACTCCAAGCATCGTTTTTTTGCACAATATTCATTTTTTAATTGCAATAACGCTTGAGTTTCTAACGCAGAACTAGAGGTAATTTCCAATTGATTGAATTTTTCGATTATATTATTTTTTTCGGGTTTTAATTGCTGGATGCTCTCTATAATCTCAGTTTCGTTTAACTTATCAATTGATTTTAAGTACATAAATTTTAAAGGAATTACTGTATTTATCAGCAATAAATCTACAAAAGATTTTGTGAGCTTTTTATTACTCTTTTTTGATTTTGAAGTAAAAGAATAATGTGTCTTCCAAAAATTTGAAATGTCTATATTAAACAACTGGTAATATTCTTTAGCATCTGTTATTGTCATTATTTTAGAAAATAATTTTTGGTGTTTATTGAACAATGCTGCCAATTGTGCTATACGTATGGTGGGGAAATTATTAGGTCTTAACCTGAAAAATTGAAAATTTGCAGCCAGATTATTTGTTAACTTATATTTAGATTTTAAAAAATCATATTCATTTTTTAAATTGATATGATATTGATCTTGAACATCATCGCCCAAAAGATTGGCTTGCCCAAATAATAGAGCTTCCAATGAGTTTGCATTGTTCAGTTGTTTTCTAACAACAGTATAATCAAGTCGATTGGCAAGACTGAAAAAAGCTTCTCCGTTTACTTTTAGCCCAAAATTCTTTGCTAACATTTTGAACAATACCGCTTCCCAATCATTTTTGGAATCTAAAAGTAATTGTTCAATAACCTTAGATTTTTCTTCTAACCTTTCAATATATAACCGCTCTAACCAATTGGAAGATTGAAATTTATCAACAGCACCAATATCATTTTCACAATTTATCCATTTTTTCTGTGAAGAAAACAACTTCAGATAGTTGTGTAGCACATCTTCTTTAATATAATTTTCTAATATCAACGTAGGGATAGTACTGTTGTCCTTTCTATGTACATCAACATCGTGTTGCCAGACTACATGTAAAATAGTATTGTCGTAATTACTATCTTTCTCGTGACCATGCACATACCAATCAGAAGATTTGATATGAATTTCTACATTACCAGCCCAAAGTTGATTTCCGATTACTAGTTTTGCATTAAAGAAATCCGACCCAGAATTAAAATTGTGCTCACCACAATTTTTTATTACAACCGTTTCTTTTTGAGTAGTTAGTAAATTTTCTGTAGAGAATAATTTATACTTCCATATATAATGTAGAAAATCTTCTTTAATCATTAACTATTTCTGATTAATCAATCTGTAAATAAGTATTGCCGTTCTTTTCGTTAAATCTTCAATAGTATTCAAATTTACGGTTTCTTTTGGGGTATGTGCTCCATTGCCCATAGTTCCTAATCCATCCAGACAATCGACGTATTCGGCTACAAAAGAAACATCGGCTGCTCCCCTTTTACCTGGATCATAAGCTTCTACCCCACCCTGATTCAAATCTTTACTAACCCGATCTAAAACTTTTAATAACTTATGATTGCCTTCAGTTGGACCCATAGCAGGATAACTATCTGTAAAACTAATTTCAGCCGTGGTATGAGGTAAATTGTCGGCAACGATTTCTCGCATTTTTGCTCTTGCATTTTCCTTTTGTTCTTCTGATATGAAACGTAAACCCCCACTAACATAAGCCGTTTGGGCTACCACATTACTCTTACCAAAAGCAGCACCTTTACTTAATTCTTCTTCTAAGTTTAACGTAGTACCTCCTAAAATTACACCCGGATTAAAAGTAAGATATTCTTCACCTTTAACTTTGGTATAAAATTCATTTAATATTCTTGAGATTTCAAAAATAGCACCGGCACCTACTCTTTCATTAAAAATACCCGATGAGTGAGCTCTTTTACCTGTTACCTCTACCTTCCAGCCCGAAGAACCTCTTCTGGCAACGGTTGCATTGTTAAACCCGGTTGATGTTTCAAAACCCAAAGCTACATCACTTCTTTTAGCAGCTTCAACTAAATCTTTTCTACTAATACTTATTGGTTTGCCACTACTTTCTTCATCTCCTGTATAAGCAGCAATAATTTGAGCATTTTTCAATAAACCATTATCTGCCAAGGCTTTTAAAGCATATAACATAATTACATCTCCTCCTTTCATATCGTTACCCCCTGGTGCGTGGGCAATGCTATCATTGACCATGGTAAATTCCTGGAAATCGCTATCTTCTTCAAAAACAGTATCTAAATGACCAACAAGTAATAATTTTTTGCCTTTTATTTTTTTGCTGGATACCTCCGCAAATAAATGCCCAGAACGGTTTACCTCTGACATATTTATCCAATTTGTGGTAAAACCAATATTGTCATATGCTTGTTTAAAGACCATCCCTACTTCCTTAACTCCAGTATGATTCATTGTACCACTGTTTATATTTACCACTTTTTCTAAAAATGTGATAGCTTCACCATTGTTGGCTTCAATGGTTTTTAAAAGTTTCTTTTCATTTTTAGATAATTTTTGAGCAAAACTAAAATTAGTTACCATCAAAAGATTGATGCATAAAATTTTGACAAGTATTGTCTTCATTTTTAAAATATTTAATGTTAACGTATCGCGGAGATCACATCATATTTGGTTATAATTTGGTAACTACCGTTATCTAAATCGACCAATACCGCTTTATTGTCTTTATCAATCAGATTGGATATCTTGTCGATAGAGGCATCTTTTTTCACTATTGGAAACGCTTTTCGCATCACCTCTTTAATGGGCTTATCTGCAATATTTTTATCTTCAAAATAGAGTTTGAATAAATCGCTCTCATCTATTGATCCCACAAAACCATTTTGATCTTCAACGGGGATTTGAGAAATATCATGTTTACGCATTCGTTCAATGGCATGTGATACCAACTCTTCAGTTTTAGCCGTAAAAAGTTGACTACCAACTCTATCTTTAATTAAATCAATGGCTTTGGTAATTTCTTCATCTAAAAATCCTCGTTCTCGCATCCAATCATCGTTGAACATTTTACCGACATAACGGCTACCGTGGTCATGAAATAAAACCACCACCACATCATCAGGCTTAAAATGATGTTTTAGTTGTAATAATCCTTTTATGGCCGAACCTGCTGAATTGCCACAAAAAATACCTTCTTCTTTTGACAATTTTCTTGTAAACACCGCGGCATCTTTATCAGTAACTTTGGTAAAACCATCTATAATATCAAAGTTTACATTTTCGGGCAAAATGTCCTCACCAATTCCTTCTGTTATGTAAGGATATATCTCGTTTTCATCAAATATACCCGTTTCGTGGTATTTTTTAAATACTGATCCGTAAGTATCAACACCCCAAATTTTAATATTGGGGTTTTTCTCTTTTAGGTACTTGCCAACTCCTGAAATGGTGCCACCTGTACCAACCCCAACCACAAAATGTGTGATTTTACCATCTGTTTGCTCCCAAATTTCAGGACCAGTTTGTTCGTAATGGGCTATTGTGTTTGAAGGATTATCATATTGGTTTACGTACCAAGAATTTGGTGTTTCCGTAGCCAATCTTTTAGAAACCGAATAATAAGACCTCGGATCGTCAGGTTCTACATTGGTTGGACAAACGATAACTTCTGCACCTACTGCACGTAAAATATCCATTTTTTCTTTGGACTGTTTATCGCTTATAACGCATATTAATTTATAACCTCTAACTATGGCTACCAAAGCCAAACCCATACCTGTATTACCAGAAGTACCTTCAATTATTGTTCCTCCTAGTTTCAATCTGCCATCTGCTTCGGCATCATCAATCATTTTTACCGCCATACGGTCTTTTACCGAATTACCAGGGTTAAAGGTTTCAATCTTAGCCAAAACCAAGGCATCAACTTCTTTTATAATTTTGTTCAATTTAACCAAAGGTGTATTGCCAATGGTTTCTAATATGTTTTTTGCGTATTGCATGTGGGGTAATATTGTTTTTCTGTTTGTTGTTTTTCTGTTATATACAATTAAAAAACCGTACTTTTAACTTCTTCGTGTTACGTAATTTTTTACTTCGGTCTGCTGACTTCAAGCTTTTTTATTGTTAAAAATACAAAAATCCAGCATCAAAAATAAAAATATGGGTTCTAATAATTTCTAAATTAACTAAACATCTTTGGAAAAGCTTCTTTAGGCGATTTGCCTACCAATAATCTAATCGTGGAACGTAAGAACCCTAATCCGTAGCCAAAAAACATAACCAAGGTTGCACATATACTTAAAAAAGCAACAATTATATTTTTGTTTTTGATCAGAGAATCAAAAAATATTAGTAAAAAGTAGATTGAAATGCAATATATAAGCCAATTGAAATGAAACAATGAACCTACGGCAGATAGCAAGAAAACTACCACAAATACACTTGGAAACCAATAGGTTATTTTGGCAGTGTTAGGGTGAAGCTTATTCAGAATGGGTCTTGCTGCCCCAAAATTAAAAGTTTGTTTAAAAAAACTTGACCAACTTACTCTTCTTTTATGATAGACATAAGCGTTTTCAATAAACTGTGTTTCAAAACCGTTAACCCATAACCTAAACGTTAGGTCAATATCTTCTCCATAACGCAACGGACTAAATCCACCCGTTTTTTCAAATGCTTTTTTTGATAACCCCATATTAAAGCTACGGGGTTGGAATTTTTTTAAATTTTTATTACCTCTTAGCCCACCAGTAGTAAGCACAGATGTCATTGCATAATTTATTGCTTTTTGTATGCTGGTAAATAAGTCATGTGAAGCATCCGAGCCGCCAAAAGCATCTGTGAAATTTTTTAATAAAGTTTGTGAAACTTCTTTTAAATAATTTTTGGGTAAAATGCAATCAGAATCTAAAATTATAAAATAATTACCGCACGCATGTTGCATACCAAAATTCCTACTTAGACCCGGGCCTGAATTATCTTTTTTCAAATAGTGTATGTTGAGTTTATCTTTAAACCCGTCAATTATATGTTTAGCAGTTAAATTTGATCCGTCTTCGACTACTACAACTTCTAAATCTTCTTTGAAATGCTGAGAAACAATGCTTGACAAAAGTTCGTCAAGTTCATCGGGGCGGTTATAAACTGGGATTATTATAGAAAATTTGAGATTCAAACAGTTAATTTTTAAAACTCAAAGGTAAGGATTGCATTTATATTTTTTAAACATAAAAAAAGCTCTCAATATTGAGAGCCTTTCAAATATTTTAAAATGGTTTTTATTTTTTGAGTATTTTAAATGTTCCACTGCTACCACCCACAAATGCTTTTACAAAATAAGTACCCGATGGTAAGTTATCTAATTTGAGTTCAGCTTGAATATCATTCTGATTTACTCTCATAATTTCTTTTCCTAAAACAGAATATAAATTAATTTGCTGAATATTCTCGTTAGCCCTCATTTTTAGTGTCTTTTCAACAGGGTTTGGATAATATGTAAACCCTTTATCCAAAATTTTATCAATTGACAAGGTAGAAGACGTTACGGCTAAGTCAAAAACACCCTCTGGATTATCTAAGCCTCCACTAGGGTAAGCGACATTAATATAATAAGTTGTACCGCTTGCTGATGCAAAGCTAACCCCTTCTACAACATTCATTGTACCATTATTGGCACTGCCTTCGCATATTAAAGTTCCGCAAGAACCTGTGTAAACAGCTATACCCAGATCCCAAGATGTCGGAGAAGCCGTTATTGAAATAGTACCCCCATCACCTACAATCTCAAACCAAACGCCGTCGTTCATATTTAAACAACCTGTGGCTGTAATAAATCCTGAATTATTGGTTGCGGCTGTTGCATCATAAGTTGCATTATGTGGCAAGCTGAGAATTACTTCTGCACTAGAGCAGTCGTCATTAGCAGGAGTTACCGGTTGCGAACCAACACAAACATCAAAGGTTGTAGTGGCACCACTAGCAGTAGAATTGCTATAAATTCTGATAAAATAAGTATTGCCAATAGTAAGACTTGACAAATTAATTGTTTCCGGGTCACTACAGTAAAGAGGAGTGGCCGTTGTAGGACAGCTTCCTGAAACACCACCGTTGTAAACGTTGGTATATAAATCAGTAATACTCCCAGTAATATTCAAAATTTTCACTCTGTGAGAAACATTAGTGGCAACAAACTTAAACCAAACGTCATCATTTGCTTTGGTACTGACACTTGGGCAGCTACCAATAGCACCATCTGAAGATACCGTTGAGGCAGTCGCATCTACTAACGTACCAGAACTTACGTTATTACATAAATAGTTTGTATTGACTGTTAAGGTGGTTGCATTCACACAATCGTCATTGACTGGAGGTGCTGTAGCATCAGCCTCGTTTTCATTGGCCTGCAAAAGCCCAGTGAATAAGAAGAAAAACGCGATTAAAAATACGTATGTAGTTTTTCTGTTCATCATAGTTTTATTATAGGTTGTTAATACTCACTAACGAAGATTTGTTGAAAAAATTATATATTATTACAATAAATATTGAATATGTTTTTTAAGTATTTTTGATTCAATTATTCTTTTACAAAATAATTCATAACGGACTGACTAACACCCATATTAGAGAAGCCTCCGTCATGAAACAAATTTTGTAAAGTTACTTTCTTAGTTAAATCAGAAAATAATGAAATGGTATAATCTGCACAGTCTTGTGCTGAGGCATTGCCTAAAGGTGACATTTTTTCCGCATAGGCTATAAATCCATCGAACCCTTTAACCCCTTGGCCAGCAGTTGTTGGCGTAGGCGATTGAGATATTGTATTTACCCTAACTTTTTTATCCGTACCAAAAAAGTAACCAAAGCTTCTGGCAATTGATTCTAAATATGCCTTGTTATCTGCCATATCGTTATAGTCGGGAAAAACACGTTGTGCCGCCATATAGGTCAAAGCCACAATAGAGCCCCATTCGTTCATAGCATCTAGCTTGTATAAAACACTCATCACTTTATGAAACGATACGGCTGAAACATCCCAACCTTTAGTTGTAAAATCGTAATTAGATTCCGTATAATGTATTTTTTTTCGAACATTTACGGACATGCCAATGGAGTGAAGTACAAAATCGAGTTTGCCTCCTAAAATCTCAGTCGATTTTGTAACTAAATTTTCTAAATCTTCTATTGATGTTGCATCTGCGGGTATTATTTCGGATCCTGTTTTTTCTGCCAACTTATTAATTTCGCCCATTCGCATGGCAATTGGGGCATTGGTCAAGACAAATTTAGCTCCTTCCTCATGAGCTCTTTCCGCAGTTTTCCAAGCTATAGAATTTTCATCTAAAGCACCAAAAATAATTCCTCTTTTTCCTTTTAATAAGTTATACATAATTAGTTTTTTAATAATTAATGACAAAAATAATGGAATATTTTAACAATTCTAAACCAACTTTAAATTTATTGATCTAACAATTGTTTGGCGTGGACAACCGCCGTTTCCGCTATATCTTTACCACTTAACATCTCCGCCAACTCTTGAATTCTCTCCTGATTTGATAATTGTTTGATATTGGTAAAAGTCTGTTTGTCTTTATTCGTTTTATAAACTTTAAAATGATGTTTGCCCTTGGCCGCTATCTGCGGCAAGTGGGTAATGGCAATTACTTGCATTTTCTCGCTCATTTTTGCCATAACATTTGCTATTCGGTTTGAAACTTCACCAGAAACACCAGTATCTATTTCATCAAAAATTATGGTGGGTAAACTAGAGTAATTGCATAAGATGGCTTTTACGGCCAACATGATTCTAGACATCTCTCCACCAGAAGCAATTTTCTTTAAAGTTTCATAGCTACTTCCTTTATTTGTAGAAATTAAAAACTCAAGCTCGTCTTTACCATTATTGAAAAATGTTTCTTTCTTTTGCAGATTAATTTTAAAAGAAGTATTTGGCATTTCTAAATCCTTTAGTAACGTTTCCAATTGTTTAATTAGCTCCGGTATTGCCTTTTTTCTGCTGTAATATAAAATTTCTGAAGTTGTGTTCAGCTGCTTTTCTACTTCTAAAATTTCACTTTTTTTAGCATTTATAATTGAATCGGCATTCTCAACCGCACTAACTTTTACAGTTAAAATTTGCTGTTTATCTAACAATTCTGAAATAGAATTTACTTGGTGCTTTTTTTGCAAATTGTACAATAATTGAAGTCGGTCATTGTATTTTTCAATTTCCTGAGGACTATAATCGACGGCATCATTACTATCATCAAGTTCATTGGTAATATCATCAAAATCAATTTTTAAACTGGTAATTCTATCAGATAAATTTTCATAAGTCTTGCCATACTTACTTAATTTTTGAATAATACTTACATATTTTCGTAAACTATCACTTATCCCAACTTCCTCAATATCCGCTAATTGCTGAGCTTCGGTCAGTAATAGTTTTATTTCTTCAACATGATTGAGTTTCTCTAAGGTTTCTTCTAAAAATTCCTGTTCATTTTCCTTAAAATCAGCTTCGAGTAATTCATTCAATAAAAAAGAGTTATAATCGTGTTGACTTTGGGCTTCTGCCTGACGAGATATTATTTCGTCCAGTTCTTTATTTAACTTTTTATAAATTTTTAATCCCTTTTTGTAGGAAACCAATGTCCTGTGATTATCCGCCAAAGCATCAACAATCAGAAATTGAAACGCATTATCTGCCAATTGCAACGTTTGATGTTGCGAATGAACATCAATCAATTTATCGCTTAAATCTGATAGTAATGAAAGCGTTGTTGGCGTGTCGTTAATAAAAGCCCGTGATTTTCCGCTTGGTAAAATTTCACGTCTAATAATAGTGCTTTTTTCAAAATCTAAATCATTCGTCTCAAAAAAGGACTGCAAGTCATACTTTTCAATCAAAAATTCGCCTTCTATTATGCATTTATCTTCTTTTTTCTTCAGGCTAGATAAATCTGCACGTTTTCCTAAAATTAATTCTAACGCTCCTAAAAGAATGGATTTCCCAGCACCAGTTTCACCAGTAATAATGGAAAATCCATCTTTAAAATTTACTTCTAAAGAATCGATTAAAGCGTAATTTTTTATGGATAATGATGCTAACATAAAATAATTGTTCCGTTTAGGCACTAACCCACCTGCCGGACGAGCAGGTTTCACTATTTTTTAAACGCTGAACTAGAGAGGTCAAAATTAAGTCTTTTTTATTGAAAACATTACTAAAATTACATTTTTACTTGTCCTTTTGAGCCATTTTCAGTTGGCACTAATTCGTAAATATTTGTAGGTGCTAAAGAAGCTTCAATGGTATGGGAAACATACAGTATGGTAATATCCGTTTTTTCAATTAACGTATTTATCAATTGTATTACCAAATCAGTGTTTTCTTGGTCAAGACCTTCAACGGGTTCGTCTAAAATTAACAATGGTGGTTGTTTGACCAGAGCTCTAACAATTAATATCAACCTTTGTTGACCCAGAGTAAGCCGATTAAAATAAGTGTTCTTTAATTGTGACATATTTATAATATCAAGCCATTGTGCGGTTTTTCGTTGCTGTAAATCTGAAGGTTCATGATATAGGCCAATTGAATCGTAAAAGCCTGATAAAATCATCTGCTCTACCGTGTGATTTCTTTTAAAGAGCTCCGTTAAATTGGTCGAAAAATGACCGATTTTCTTTTTGATATCCCAAATACTCTCACCACTACCTTTCTTTTTATCGAAAATAATTATGTTTTGACCATAGGCTTTAGGATTATCGCCAGTAATTAATGATAAAATAGTGCTCTTACCAGAACCGTTTGGACCTATTAATTGCCAAAATTCGCCTTTTTTGACTGTCCAAGTTATGTCTTTTACTATAATTTTGCCATCATAGCTTACCGAAACTTTATCTAATTTTACAATGCTATTGTGTTCATCCTTAAACGATAACAAAGAATCTGGAATATCGGATTTTAAAATACTTACGGCAGATTTATTTTTTCTAGGAATTTCTGACAACACAAAGGAATTGTCGCTAATAAACCATCTATTTTCTATGAAAGGTAAAAAACTTTCTTTGCGATTTGACAATTGAATTATTGAAATGGAATTGGATAATTCCAATAGTTGGTTTGCCAGATCTAACCGCGATTCATGGTCTAGATGATCAAATGGATTATCGAAAATAATATAATCGGGATTTTGATCTAAACAATACATTAAAAAAGCTTTGCGTCGCTCTCCAGAAGAGAAAGTATTTAATTGCCTATTTTCTGATTTGGTAATTTCTATAGTGTGGTGCTTGTGTTCTACTTCTATAAAATCCGCAATAGCGATATCTGAAAATAGCAAGCCTTTGGA
Source organism: Aureibaculum koreense (assembly GCF_034296135.1). Classification (NCBI taxonomy): domain Bacteria; kingdom Pseudomonadati; phylum Bacteroidota; class Flavobacteriia; order Flavobacteriales; family Flavobacteriaceae; genus Aureibaculum; species Aureibaculum koreense. The sequence goes on along the minus strand of NZ_JAXKVV010000008.1, from coordinate 132,132 downwards.
TTTATTAAAAATTTTGAGTTTTCCTTTGGCATTGCCAGATAGTATTTTTTCAACCAAGTCTTTTTTATTGACTTTGTTATTTAACAGTATTGAAAAATGCTCTTTCGACATCAATGTTTAGCTGTTTTTTTAAGTTGTATCTTATATTTTATATGGAAAATTTATGACGGATTCCCAATTCTAAACCTGTTAGTTCCGCTAGTCCCTTCATTCTTCCTAGGGTGGAATACCCTGGATAAAACGCATCCATTCTTTTTAAATCGTCTAACAGCACATGACCATGATCTGGACGCATGGGAATTCCAACTACGCCCGAAGCTTCACAATTCCTCTTTTTTTGCTGGCGTATAATGGCTTCCATAATAGCAACCATATCTCCAGAACCTTCAAAAAGATTGGCCTCGTGAAACGAATGATTCTCCTCACGTTTTACATTTCGTAAATGGATAAAATGTATTTTATCGCCAAAGTCGTTTATTATTTTAACCATATCGTTATTTTCACTAGCCCCTAAAGAACCCGAACAAAAGGTAAGTCCGTTTGAGCGACTCTCACAAACATCTAATAAAAATTTGATATCTTCGTAATTAGAAACAACTCTTGGTAATCCTAAAATTGAAAATGGTGGATCGTCAGGATGGATACACATTAAAACTCCCAACTCTTCTGCAACGGGAATTACTTTTTTTAAGAAATAAGCTAGATTTCCTTTCAATGATTTAGCACCTATATCTGCATAATTATCTAAATGTTTTTGAAATTCGGATATGTGAAGCACGTCACGAGTACCCGGAAGTCCTGCAAGAATTGTATCTCTTAAAGCATCTTTTTGTTCATTTTTCAACGATTCAAAATAGGTTTTTGCTTTCTTTTGGATATCTTCAGGATAGTCATTTTCAGCCTCTTTTCTTTTTAAAATGAACAGATCAAAAGCCGCTAGAGCAATATGATTGTAACGCAAGGCAGATAAACTACCTTTTATTCTAAAATCTAAATCGGTACGAGTCCAATCCAGTACGGGCATAAAATTATAGCACACCACTTTTACATCATTTGCCACTAAATTTTTTAGGGTTTCAATATAATTTTGAATGTAGATTTCCTTGTCAGGTTTTCCTTGTTTAATGCTTTCATGTACATTTACGCTCTCTACCACGGACCAACGTAAATTAGCATTTTCTATAGTTTCTTTACGCTTTTTTATCTCCTCTGATGACCAAACTTTACCCGTAGGAATATGGTGTAATGCTGTAACGACGCCCGTTGCACCGGTCTGAACAACATCGATTAAGGTTACTCCAAATTCTGGCCCAAACCATCTAAAGGTTTTTTCTAAATATTCCATATAAAACATAAATAACTTATACTCCAGAGAACGAGCTAAATCCACCATCAACAGGAACAACTACCCCTGTTATGAATTTTGCGGCATCACTACATAAAAAATGAATAATACCGTTTAATTCATCTGGTGTACCAAATCGGCCCATAGGTGTGTTTCTAAGTATGCTTTCCCCTCTTCTGGTTGGTGTTCCATCATCGTTTAATAGCAGTTTTTTATTTTGATTACCAACAAAAAAACCGGGTGCTATGGCGTTTACCCTTATTTTATCGCCGAATTTTGTTGCCATTTCAACAGCCATCCATTTAGTGAAATTTTCCATAGCCGCTTTAGATGCTGAATAACCTGCAACTCTGGTAATAACCCTATCGACCGCCATGGAGGAATAATTGATAATTACTCCCGATTTTTGTTCGGACATTACTTTTCCAAAAACTATTGATGGTAAAACGGTTCCATTTAAGTTTAATTTGGTTATGGTGTCAAAATCTTCAATGCTTAAATCAAATACTGTTTGATTTTCACCAATGGTAGCACCGGGCAAATTGCCTCCAGCAATGTTTAAAAGAATATCTACTCTGCCGTATGACTCTAGGATTTCTTTTTTTGCTTTTTCCAATGAATTTTTGGATAAAATATCCGTTTCAATGGCAATAGCTTCACTATATGTGTTCAATGTCTTCAATTGCCCTTGCATTTTGGATTCGCTCCTTGTGAGTAGAGCCAGCTTAACACCAGATTTAGCCAAAGATTCTGCTATACAACTTCCTAGAACTCCACCTCCACCAGTTATTACGGCAATTTTATTTTTTATTGAAAACATTTCGGTCATATTAATTAAATTATTTTAATATAGTTTCTTTTATTTCTTATTAACTTTTTTTAATGCCTCTGTAGTTGTATAATATTTTACAACCATATTGGGGACTTCCCAATCGGGCATTGTACCTGATTTTAAATATTTCAAGAAGTTTTCGGTGACTTGTTCAAAATGAGCTTCGTGACCGATTTTGTACTTTTCAGGGATGTTGACCGCGTAGGTTAATTCATCATCTACCAATTTTAATTCTAATCCCTCAAATTTATCAGCCAAAGTAACCGTTAGAGCAATATTTAGTTCTTCTTCAAATTTCGTTTTATCCACTTTATTTTTTAACTTCACATATAGCTGTGGTTTAAAATTTTCTTCCGCCCCTTGTTTGATAATTAAATCACATTTTGCACCTCTCATGATACTGTAGTGTGTATCGCCTGTACCTTCTGGTGCTTCAAAATTCCAAATTACAGAAGTCTTGGCTACTTTTCCTTTAATCTTATAGAGGATTGAACCATTGCAATAAATTTTAAGCTTGTCATCAACAATATTCTTCTCTAAAAAGTCGGGAAAAGAAGAAGCTCCCGTAACTTTCTCAAACATTGCATTATCCAAAGTAGTTGCCCAATGTTTGGCATCTATAATTTCTATATCGGATTTTTGTAAGGTTTGATTTGGAAAGGCCTCCCACTGGATTAAATCTACTAAATGGGTTGAAACATCAGTCAAACCTTCGCCACGTTGTTGGGTATCAAAAAACCAAGTGGGTCTTGTCAATGGTTTGCCAGCAACTGTTTTTGAAAAATGATGTACGCTCTCTTTGGTAATTGCAGGGTTGTCGGGTGTACCATCAATTAAAGTACCAAAAACCTCGGGAATCATGGAAAGTTCCCTTTGTAAAATAGTTGTAGATTCAAACCGCTCTGTCATTACATCGTAAATCAATAGATTTTTAGATGTAGCCATTTTAAAAGCTTCTTCCAATGCTAAAAACCCTTCAGGATTTATTACCAAAGGTTTGTCCGCATATACATGAATTCCAGCATCAATTGCTGCTTTAATGTAATCTATTTTCTTGTTGTTTTTTCCAGACACCACCATCACGTTCCCTTTATTTTCTGCAATCATTTTTTGCAAATAATCATCACCACGATAGACTTGTTCCTTCCAATCGGTTGGATTTGTTTCTCGATTATTAAATCCATCAATCAATTTTAAATGGTTTTCAAGATCATCACCAGTAGGGGCATACACATAAACCGTATCATTGACCTGATCGTACATAGATTTCTGCACCAATGCAGCATGAAAATGACCTGGGTCTAGGGTGATTAAAGTAACTTTATCTGTTTTCAAACTATCTTCTTTTTGATCGTTATCCGATTGCTTAATATCCTTTTTACAGGCAATAATCAACAAACTTAAAATTAAAACATATTTTAGATTCTTCATGGATTATAACCCTTTTATATAATTAACCCCATACGGCTTACGTTGTGAGCGTGTTAACATACTGTTTGCTTCATCATCATCGATAAATTTTTCTGTTTCGGGATTCCAATTTAACTTTCTTTCCAGTTTCATGGAAATGTGTGTTATTAAACAGATAGAACAAGCTCTATGCCCCATTTCTACAGGTGAAATCGGAGCTTTTCTACTTTCTATACAATCTAACCAGTTACCATGTTGTTCATCACTTTTATACAAATGAATTTCATCAGGTCCAATTACAGAAGTCAGTATTTTGGGGTCACTGGCATCCAATGCCTTTGCACTTTTAGCTGCCTCAACAGGATCCGAGGCAGATGCCGTATAAGCCCCTCTAGAGACGAAAATCCAACCGTCGTCACCTATATATTTAATTCCGTTGGTATAACCTCCACTACTGGTGTACATTGTGATGCCATTGTCATATTCTGCCTTAGACATAAAATCACCATGTACGTTCCAGAGTCCCGATTTTGGAAACTCAGCCACAGCTTGTACAGAAATTGGCCCTGTTAATTCGGTATCCATTCCCCAAGCGGCTGAATCGTAATGATGTTGACCCCAGCCGGTAATCATTCCTGCACCAAATTGTTCTATTCTTAACCAACCTGGTCGGCTATAATCGTTTTGCGGATGTACACCTATTTCGGTATAATCCATCAAAGGGGTTTGACCCAACCACATGTCATAATTCAAATTTGAAGGAATTGGCATTTTTGGTGCTTCGGGACCAGATGGATCACCCGGCAATCCAATTTTTACGGTATGCAATTTTCCAATTCGTCCATTACGAACCAGTTCGGCCGCAATTCTAAATTGTGGCATGGAACGTTGCTGTGTGCCCACTTGTAAAATTGTTCCTTTTTTCTGAATAATATCGCTCAACACCCTACCTTCGTGCAACGTAAGTGATGTGGGCTTTTGTAAATAAACATCTTTACCAGCCAAAGCAGCTTCTATTGCTGGTTGTGAATGCCAATGATCTGGTGTACTGATTACTACGGCATCAATATCCTTATCTTTGAGCATTTCTTTATAATCGCCATACATTTTTACGTCCACCGCTTTATCACTTCCCGTTTTTTTGCTGTAATAGGTTTGCACTAATTTTTTAGCATCTTCCATACGCTTACTGTCCACATCGCAGACAGCTATCAAACGGGCATTGTCATATTGCATTACTCCTGGCATGTCATGATCACGAGCAATACGCCCACAACCGATCTGTCCGATGTTTATTTTTTTATTCGCCGTGGTTTTTCCAAATATTCCTGAAGGTAAAATGGTTGGAGCTAAAAATGTTGCAGCACTTGCGGCTGATGTTTTTTTGATAAAATTTCTTCGTTGCATAATGGTTTAATTATTGTATTTTTAGTTTATCTGATTTAAATGCTATTGACTTTTTCTTACTTTTTCAACAGATTTAAAATGTTTCACTTTCATTTTAACATGCTTTTAGACCTACAAGGTCTTGGAGACCTTGCAGGTCAGTCAATCTTGGTAATTACTCTTCAATTTTCAACACCCAAAGAATACCACCTCTCAGGTGTTTTCTAAAAGTGGGATTGTCATAGGTTTCAGCATCATGGCCCAATGAAGTGTACCATTGTCTTGCCCCTAGAAAATCATTGGACCAACATAGTGGAAAATAATCGCCAAAAATATCGTTTGGGTATTCAGACTTCTTTGGATCTTCAACAGTAGTCATATCGGCGGATAACAATACGTTTATACTAGGGTTCAAATTGTTGGAATAATAACATTCGTCATCCACTTTCCAAACTTCGGGCAAAAACGAAGTAGAAGGATGGTTTTTATCTGTTACCACTACATCAAATTCCTGATGTGGGGCATGGCGAACAAATTTACCACCAACCAGCTTCCAATACCACGGCCAATCTCTTTCCACCGCATTTGAAGAGTGAATACCTATAAAACCTCCACCGCCTTTAATATAGTTTTGAAAGGCTGTTTTTTGCTCTTCGGTATCAAACACCTCATTATTGGCATTGGAGAAAATAATGGCATCGTATTTTGCCAAGGTTTTCTCTGTAAAAAGCGTAGCATCTTCGCTGACATCTGTATCAATATTTTCTGCTTTACATATTGCTTCCAAAGCCTTAACGCTATTTGCAATGTTTTTATGGACAAAGCCTTTTTTTCCATTTAACGATAAGCCGTTTTTAGTGAATATCAGTACGCGTTTTTTCTTTACTAAAGAATCATGGCTTCCAGTTTTGTTTGCTTGTAGATTTAATGCCAATACAAGGCAAAAAATAAATAGTATCGTTTTCTTCATTATATGGGTTTAATTATTTTTTATAATTACTTTGGGTGGATTCGCAAAGCCCTGCCAAGCCATTTCTGCTTGCTCTGCACTTAACGAACCATCAAAAATAAGCATTCTATATTTTAATTTATAGGCTTTATCACTTTCAATTTGCCAAGGTTTATGACGGATAGGGCAAAACTCGAAAAACATATCGCCTCTCCCTCCATTCGCATCCATTGGCCAAACCCGCATGGGTTCAGGGAAATGTTTGTTTTCTTTATGGCTCATAAATAATATTCCACCATTACCTGTTTTAGTATTGGTTGCACCTTCGATTATTGACCACCTTGCCGAGCTTCCATCCGCGGTTATACGATCTTTATTTTCAGAAGTTAATACTGATGTATTGTCTTTATTCCATATTTCGGTTGCTCTAAAGCCTATTCCCCCACCGTAACGATAGGCTTCAAAGAGAATACCATTTTCTAGTGGGCTCGTGATTTCACTAGTATAGTCAACCAACCAAGGTTTGTTATCCCCTAAGTTCCAAGCTCGTATTTCAAGATTTTCATTAATAGCATTACGGTTTTCATTTTTAGCACCAAAATCAATATGCTCTTGTAAGGCTGTAAAGCTCGAATAAACATTACCTTGTTCTTTTTGGGTAAACTTTTTAAACAACACAGTACCCTGCCCTTCTCCCAGATTCCAAAAATCTACTTGACGATTATCAATTTTAGTTTTTGTCCATGGCCCCCAAATTCCGTAGTGATGATAATGATCTGGGGGTTGTATTCGGGTCAGCACTTCTCCTTCTGGTGTCCACAAAGGATGAATAAATCCTGATTTCTTGAATAAGGAATCTACTCCTTTAGGTGGGTAAACCGTTTCGTACCGATAATTTAAAATAGGTCGTTTTTTATAGGATAACTGTATAGCTCCATCCTTTAAGAGTAAATTAATTTGAGAAACCTGAGTATCGATTTTCTTTGTAACCAACTGAAATTCACGAGTGGCATTTTTAGGTGTAAATCCTTTTAGAATAAACCCCAATTCTCCTGAATTCTTATTGATTTGTGAGACCATAGGTTTTATTCCATTGTTGGTTATTTCTACCAATTGCAAATTATCAATCGCATTTAGCACACCATCTGGTAATGAAGTAAGTGCTACAGGGCAATCCATTCGATTATAGTTGCCACTTTCAACTTGAAACTTCAATATTTCTTGTCCAGGTAAAAAACTGTAAAACAGTACTGTTAACGTGTAAATAACATGCTTCATATAGTTATTCTATTTGTATAAACCCGTATTTCCCTTTTCCAGCATCGGCATTAGTTCTTCCACAATATCAAGGTTTTCATCGGCAATATTTTTGGTTTCCCAAGGGTCGGTATCGTGGTTGTAGAATTCGATTGTCGGTTCAGCTTTTCGCCAATATTTTGTTAACCTATATTGATCTGTTCGCATCGAAATCCCGTTTTTAAAATAACTATAAGCCACGTTATTTTGAATGGAGTCTGGGTTTTTAAGATTATTTGCTAAACTTTCTCCATCCAATGGATAATCAATAGAGATACCACATAAGTCCATTAGCGTTGGGTAAATATCAACAGATTCAACCACGGATTTAATCTTTTTCCCGATGACTTCTTTACCCGGAACTTTAATAATAAGGGCACTTTTTAAGGCCACATCAAACAACGTATGCTTACCCCAAACTAAGCCATTGCCTAAGTGCCAACCATGGTCGCCCCAAATTACGACAATAGTGTTTTCTTTTAAATCGAGTGCCTTGACTTCGTCAAGCACTTTACCAATTTGAGCATCAATATAACTAATAGATGCGTAATAGGCGTGAATCAATTTTCTAGAATATTCATCTGATAACGGCTTAGACAAACCCGCTTTTTCATCGGTAAGTTGATAACCATTAAACTCCCCACTTTGGTGGAGACTCGTTTTATTTACATTTTTGGGAACAAACGGATTTGGAACTAACGGCATATTAGACCTATTGTAAATATCCCAATACTTTTTTGGGGCGTTAAATGGTAAATGTGGTTTGAAGAATCCTACACCTAGAAAAAAGGGTTGTTTTTTATTTTTTAATTCCTTTAATTTAGAGACCGCCAAGTCAGCAGTCAGTCCGTCAGGATAACCATTATCATCTACCTCACCTGCTTCATAAGGTTTTACCTTCTTTTTTAAACTCTGTCTGTTTTCACCATTTGCATAGGCAAAAAAGGCGTTCCATCCAGTTTCCCATTTACCGCTATCAAATAGAAATTCATCCCAACTATAAGGCATTTCTTTTATGATGGAAGGCTGTTCTTCATATCCATAAACCAAACCATCGGCCGAATGACTTATTTTACCAATTCCGACTGTATAATATCCATTTCGTTTTAGTTGATGAACGAACGACTCTGGATTTTCAAATTTAGACTTATTTGCCATTTCTCTTTCGAAAACGTTATTTGACAGATGACTTTTTTGAGTTGGTCTAAGCCCGGTCAATAGACTATATCTAGAAGCTCCACAGGTAGGAACTTGCACATAGTGATTTGTAAAAACAAAACCTTCTGAAGCCAAATTGTCCATGTTTGGTGAATGTATAATGGTATTACCATAACTTCCTAACTCCGGACGTAAATCGTCTACAGCTATAAATAAAATATTTGGTTTATTTAATGTAGTTTGTGCAGTATCTTTTTTATTCCCTCTAGTACCACAACTGCAAACAGAGAGGACAATAAGAAAGCATAGAAGACTTTTAGAAATTATTTTAAAATCCAAATTTTTAAGAGAATACGTTTAAAGTCAAATATTAAGCTAAGATAAGCATAAATTTAATTTTAAAGTTCTCTAAACTTGGTAAGCTATATTTTAATCTTATCCCATCTATCACTATAGGTAGGATAAATCTTGAGCAAAGTTTCTTTAAGGTTTACTGCGTTTATTCGCGGGCCATCCGAAAATATATCAACAATTTCATCTACTTTGGTATCCATAAAAACACGTAGTAAAAATGCGTTGGGACGTGTGTTGTAAATATTTTTTAAAGTAAGCACAGCATTGCTAATGTTGGTTTTAGCTTTCTTTTTATCATCGTTCATTAAGTCTAATCCGTTTAAATGGTAATTGTACATCGCTGTTCTAAAATCTTTGTAAGTTGGTGATAAAAGATTCTCGTTTAGTTGATATCTTGTATTATTTCCATCTATTCTGTTCCAGCCCGAAAAACCACCTTGTTGGGCAAGGTTTACAACTTTCTCAGCCTCCTTATGGTATTCATCCCCTCCATTCAATTCGAAAGTGTCAGCATCAATGCCTAAAACTGTATATACATAAAAAGTTAAAATAGATACCAAATTTGATTGAAAACTATTTTCATTATAAATCAAATTTTGAAACTCTGTATAATTAAAAGTTAAATTATTGTCTTTATAATTTAAAATAGGACTTTGATAGGTAGAATTATAAACAGGTCGCGAGGCTATAATAGAAATATTGCCTTTAAATTCATTGGACGATGGCTGCTCTAATATAGTTAGTGTTATAGCACAATTAATTCGCTCTTGTGGCTTATAATTTTTATCGGTCCATTTTGTATTATTAATGTACTCCGAAATAGAGGTTTGAAGATTATCATACAACTGCTGGTTGGCATTTTGAATCTGTTCTGAATTAACAATCACTAAAGCATTCAGTTCTTGACCGCTCATATGAAGAGTAGAACATAAAAATAAAATCAAAAATAAATTACGCATTGTATTTTTTAAGTATTTCATTAAAAATATCTTTAGCTACTTCAGATTTTGACTTAGTATCAAATTTTTTAGGATTTTCATCAGCATCAATAATGGTTATTTTATTGGTCGGCTTTTTAAATCCTGCTCCTTTGTCATTTAACGAATTCAAAACTATCAAATCTAAATTCTTTCGTTTTAATTTACCCTTGGCATTTTCTAATTCATTTGAGGTCTCTAAGGCAAACCCAACTAAAAACTGCTTGTCTTTCACCTCACCTAAAGAAGCTAAAATGTCCTTCGTTGGTACTAATTTTAAGCTTAATTCGGCATCTTTTTTCTTAATTTTGTCTGATGCCAATTTACTCGGCTTAAAATCGGCCACCGCGGCTGATAATATAGCGATATTACATGTATTGTAATATTGATGTACCGCATTATACATTTCTTCTGCCGTTACAACATCTATTCTTTTTATTAACGAATGTTTTGTAGTTTCATTGGATGGCCCTGAAATTAAAATAACTTCCGCCCCCAAATTAGCAGCTTCTTTAGCCAGTTCAAAGCCCATTTTTCCTGAAGAATGATTTCCAATAAAACGAACCGGATCAATAGCCTCATGTGTTGGGCCAGCGGTAATCAATACTTTTTTATTACGTAACGGCAACCCTGAAATAATATCTTTTTCTATAAAAGATAAAATATTCTCTGGTTCAGCCATTCTGCCTTCACCTTCTAAACCACTAGCTAATTCTCCACTTTCCGCGGGAATCATAACATTACCAAAACTTTCTAATTGTTGTAAATTTTCTTTAGTTGAGTTATGTTTATACATGTCTAAATCCATTGCCGGAGCAAAATAGACTTTACATTTAGCGGATAAATATGTAGCCAATAATAAGTTATCACAAATACCATTTACCATTTTTGATAATGTATTCGCGGTTGCGGGAGCAATTATAAAGTAATCTGCCCAAAGAGCTAATTCAACGTGGTTATTCCACAATTCATTCTCTTCTTCTTTATCATAAAAAGTAGAATAAACCGGATTTTTAGAGAGTGTGGAAAGTGTAAGTGGGGTAACAAAATCTTTAGAAGCAGGAGTCATGATAACTTTAACATGAGCTCCTGCTTTGATAAAAAGCCTAACCAAATAGGTGGTTTTATAAGCAGCAATTCCTGCGGTTACTCCCAAAAGAATATTTTTACCGCTTAAAACCGACATTATTCCTTAGGTTCGGTTTCTTCTGGGTTTCTATAATAAATATCACCATCTAACCATTCTTCGACTGCCATAGCAGTAGGTTTAGGCAATTTTTCGTAAAAACGAGAAACTTCAATTTGTTCTTTATTTTCAAAAACTTCTTCGAGGCTATCGTTATGCGTAGCAAATTCTTCTAACTTATCAATCAATTCCTTTTTAAGGTCTTCATTGATTTGATTCGCTCTTTTCGCCATAATTGAGATAGACTCATATATATTTTGAGTTGGCTCTTCAATTTTAGTTCTATCATACGTTACGGTAGTGATAGGTGCTTCGGAATTTTTATAATCCATTGTTTGTATATTTAGCGTAAATTTCTTTTGTTTCTTCTAATTCTTTATTTAAATCTTTAAGTTTAGAGGAAAAATCTTTCAACCTTTCAGATTCAGGAAAGTTCTTTTCCAATCTATTGTAAGAAGCGATAGCATTTTCCAATCGCTGTTCTTTTTTAGTAATAATACTGTTCATACCCAGTTCGTAAGCCGCTAAGAATTTATAAGCTAATGCCTCCTCTTTGTAATCGGTACCAAAATTATCCTCTATAAAAATATCGAATGCAGTAATTGCCGCATTGTATTTTTCGGTAATGTAATATTGTTTGGCTATGTCAAACTGCTTTTTTTCCAACCTTTTTGACAATTCATCATAATACTTATTTGCCTCTTCGATTTTGTCCGATTGTGGAAATTTATCGATAAAATTTTGAAGGGCCGTCAATGCTTTATGTGTATTTGCTTGGTCTCTACTCGCTTTTGGCGAAGATAAATAATAACTTTGTGCCGCTAAAAAAGTGGCATCTTCAATTTTTGAACTTTGGGGATAGTTACCAATAAATCGTTCAAAATAATAGGCAGCTAAATCATAACTTTTTGTTTTGAAATTGGCCTCCCCAACCATATACTGAATACGCTCCATTTGTGGTTTCGCTCCATACTTGGGGATTACTTTTTCAAATAAGTTAATGGATTTATTATACTTGCCCTCTTCAAATAACTGGGTAGCCATTTTATACTGATCTTCCGTTGTGCCTTTATTTAACACCTTTTGATATTCGCTACAAGCAGAAAAGGTCAAGCCAATTACCACCAATAAACCAAGTTGCTTTATTCTAAACATTTTGCAAAAGTACTTATTTAAAACTAATTAATAAAAACTATTTTTTAATAGCTTTTTCTTATTGGAAAGCAAATGTAAAATTTGTGGGACAAATGTTCATATATTACTTACTAAATATATGTTAATAATAGCTTATGGCTCAATTTGAACAGAAGATTTTACCGTCAGTTGTTTTATATCGTTATCAAAAAGGTATAAGCCACCTTTATCATTACCAATGAGGTTGATTTTATCCAGAATTGTTCTTGCAACAGCTTCTTCTTCAATTTGTTCAGCCACGTACCACTGTAAAAAGTTATGAGTAGCGTAGTCTTTAACTTCAAGACAAATATGCACCAAATCGTTAATACTTTTTGAAACATGTACTTCGTGATCAAAGAGTGTTTCAAACATTTCTTTGAACGATCCGAACGAAGATGGTGGTGCCTTTAATTGAGAAACTTTAGCATGCCCACCGCGTTCGTTAATATATTTTACCAATTTTAACATATGCATTCGTTCTTCATCAGATTGAGCATACATAAATTGTGCAACACCTTCCAATCCTTTTACCTCAGCCCATGAGGCCATTGCCAAATAAATTTGTGAAGATTCGGCTTCTACCGTTATTTGACCATTTAGGGCTTTTTCTACTTCTTTAATCAACATTATCTATCTATTTTAGTGAATTAATATTCGTCAATAAAGATACTAATTTTTTCTTGCAATTCATCACTTGCTTCTACCAAAGGTAATCGTACAAAAGATTCACAGATTGCTCGTTTTTTTAATAGGGCTTTTATTCCTGTGGGATTGCCTTCTTCAAAAATATAATCTATACTGTCCATTATTTTAAAATGAAGGTTCGAAGCTTCTTTAGATTTCCCATCCAAAGCCAATTTTATCATCTTCGAAAAATCGTTGGGAATTCCTTGACCGATTACGGAAATTACCCCTGCCCCACCGGTTAAGGTCATAGGCAACGCAACCATATCGTCACCGGAAATGACCAAAAAGTCTTCGGGCTTATTTTGTAAGAGCCTAAAAGCCTGATCCATACTACCTGCCGCCTCTTTTACACCAATTATATTTGAGCAATCAGAAGCCAATCTCAATACCGTTTTTGGAAGCATATTAGCTCCTGTTCTACTGGGAACATTATAAATGATGAGCGGTTTGGGGCTTACCTGGGCAATTGCTTTAAAATGCTGATAAATTCCTTCTTGTGTAGGTTTGTTATAATATGGAGAAACGGAAAGAATAGCGTCAAAAGCCGATAAATCGGCTTGTTGTATTTCATTAATAACCGCTTGTGTATTGTTACCGCCAATACCAATAACCAAAGGCAATTTACCTTGGTTGGTTTCAATAACCGTTTGAATTACTTTTTGCTTTTCGTCATTGGTAAGTGTTGCAGGTTCTCCTGTAGTACCTAAAACCACTAAATAATCAATACCATTATCAATCTGAAAATTAACCAGTTTTTTTAAGGCATCAAAATCAACTGATCCGTCTGCTTTAAAAGGAGTAACTAAGGCAACTCCCGTACCGTAAAATTGCGTCATTCTATTAAATTAAAAATCTGTAAATACTTTGCCAGTTCATCATTAAACACATCTATTTTGTTACCCTCCACTACGATAGTAAAATCATACAAATTCTGTAATTCTTCATTGGCAAAACTCACCTTGAATTTTGCATTTGAACGCATTGTCAAAATATTTGTATAAACACTAGCATGATTGCAATAATTGATCAACAAATCATAATCAGCATTTACAAAATCAACCACATTTGGTGCTTTTGGTTTACCGTACATACCCAAATCTTTTTCAGAGAAGGTATTGTAATGTTGTGTAACAAAATCGTCTTTAAGGTTTTCGAAAATGATAATTTCAAAACTTTTATGAGGCATCTTTAATTTTTGACTCAAGTTTCTTGAAATATCATAGCCTCCAAACAATCGTGAATCGGCCAAAACGCCGATCTTTTTAATTTTTTTTGGAATATTATCGTTTGTACTCTTTAATTTTTTTAATTGCTTTTGATAATATTGAACGGCTGTTTTCTTTTTTAAACCTCTAAAGTTCATTGCGTTTAACAATTGTAAAGTAAAATTAATAAATCGGGTTGTAATTTAACGGTAATGTATTTAAATTAAACGAATAGTTTATATACGTTAGTATTTAAACAAGCCTAATTATTACTAAAACTTATAAAGGCCTATTTAAAACACCTCGCCCGATTCTTTTAGCTTTTCGGCATTTTCAGCTAATTTTAATTCTTCAATAATTTTATGGATATCGCCGTTTATAATATTACTGAGGTCATATAAAGTCAGCCCAATTCTATGTTCGGTTACGCGACCTTGTGGGTAATTATATGTTCTAATTTTTGCTGACCTGTCGCCACTGGAAACCATACTTTTTCGTCTAGCGGAATCTTCTGCCTGTTTTTTTGCCAATTCGGCTTCGTACAATCTGGAACGTAATACTTTAATTGCTTTTTCTAAATTTTTATGCTGTGATTTTTGATCTTGACATTTGGCTTCAATACCAGTTGGGATGTGTTTTAACTGTATGGCTGAATAGGTTGTATTTACACTTTGCCCGCCTGGTCCTGTAGATGTGGTTCTGATAATCTTTACATCTTTCATATCCAGTTCCACATCAAATTCTTCGGCTTCGGGTAATACCATAACCGTTGCAGCGGAAGTATGAACCCTACCTTGGGTTTCGGTTTGCGGTACACGTTGAACACGGTGCACGCCCGCTTCAAATTTCATATCACCATAAACATCTTCACCAGTTATGCTGAAAATAACTTCCTTAAATCCGCCCGAAGTGCCTTCACTTACATCTACCAATTCCGTCTTCCAACCTTTATCTGAACAGAATTTAGTGTACATTCTGTACAAATCACCAGCAAAAATACTAGCTTCGTCCCCACCTGTACCGGCCCTGATTTCTACCATAACATCCTTAGCATCTTCTGGATCTTTGGGTATAAGCATATATTTTATATCTGACTCTAACTTTTCAAGTTTTTCGGAGGCTTCTTCTAGCTGCATTTCGGCCATTTCAACCATTTCAGCATCCGAACCATCATCAATAATCTCTTTGGCTTCCTCTACCCTGCTCAATATTACCTTATATTCTTCCCCTTTATCTACTATCGTTTTAAGGTCTTTATATTCTTTGTTCAGTTTAACATATCGCTTCTGATCTGAAATAATATCTGGTTGGATAATCAGATCTGAAACCTCATCAAAACGCTGTTTTACAATGTTTAATCTTTCTAACATCTTCTAATTTTTTATTAGGACAAACTTAATCATTTTTAATATTACTTTTAGTGCCTCATCAATTTATTTAGAATATCTCTAAATTAGAGAAAACTATACAATATGTATAAAAATTTATGGTTAAGCAATTATTATTTAATTAAATTTACAACTGAATCTAAAATACAGAAATCATGAAAAAATTATCAATTCTTTATATAGCCTTTGCAATGTTAGTAGTAAGTTGTGGTGATAAAAAGAAAGAAGAAGTAAAAAAAGATGTAGAGAATGTGAAAGAAGAAGTGAAAGAAACTACTTCTACCGGTGCTAATGATAAGGACGGTCAAATTGCTATGGGTCAAAAACTATTTACTGACAAAACCTGTACCACTTGCCATGCTTTGGATACCAAAGTTATCGGTCCATCAATAAAGGATATGATGAAAATCTATGATGAAAAAGGCGGTAATATTGTTCAATTTTTAAAAGGGAATGCCGATCCTATTGTTGATACCGATCCTGGTCAAGTAGCTATTATGCAAGCAAATATTGATGGATTTGTAAAAGATATGACTCCTGAAGAATTACAGGCTGTAGCTGCTTACATGCGTGATGCCGCAAAATAGATTTTTTTATAAAAAAACAATATAATTTTCTGTCTTATCGAGCAGAGTTGACATGTCTTGAACCTCAATAGTTTTGGTTCTCTCTCGAATTACTCGGGACGCTCGAACTGACATTAGGCGAGTACCTTTACGGTTCTTTTATTGGGCTTTATTTGCTAACGCCGCTATTTGTAATTCAAGTCTTTTTATTTCCCTTAACAATGCGTTTTTATCCATCTGCATCCAAACAAAAAGTTTTATCATTGCCAAAGTTGACCAGCATAAAACTCCAGCGGCCGCCCACTTTATAAGTCCGTTCGTTTCCTCAGTATTTAAAAATTGAACGATACAATAAATAAATATACCGAACACCACTAAATTTACAACATTCATTAAAATAATCAACCAACTGTGTTTTGTTTTAAATAAGCCCCCAAACATTTGCAATAGGTTTTGTTCGTCAAGTTCATCATAAAATTGAGCTTCTTCTTTTGTTAACGATTCTTTAATAATTTGATCTATTTCTTCGTTGTTATTTTTCATAATTTCTATTTTTTATAATTAATTTTAATTTTTCTCTTGCGTAAAATAATCTCGATTTTATTGTTCCTTTAGGTAATGATAAAATATCCGCTATTTCGTGTAATTTATATTCTTCAACATAAAAAAGACGTAACACAATTTGCTGTTGCTCTGGCAATTCTTTGATACAATCTATAACCATTTTAGAATTACCAGCACTATCAGAAGTAGCACTATAATCACTGTTTTCAGTATATTTTTTTGTATCATAATCTATTTGTGTTTGTTCATGATATTGATTTAAATTGAATTCTTCTTTGTTTCTTTTCCTTAAATAATCAAGCGACTTTCTTGTCACAATCTTTAATGCCCAACTTCCGAAATTGTTAGTTTCGTTTAAAGTGTGTATTTTTTTCAAAATTTTACTCCAGCTCTCTTGCACTATATCTTTAGCTAAATCCGCATCTTTAACATACCAAAATGCTTGGTTACATAATTTGGAATGCCACCTTTTAACCAATAGTGCAAATGCCTTTTTATCCCCAGCCTTAAATTGTAAGACTAATAATCCGTCAAATATTTTTTCTGGTTTGTTCATTATTGGTTTCTATTTTATAGACGGCTATTTTTAAAAAAGGTTCAATTTATTCTGATAGATTTTAAAATTAACCCAAATAAATCAACTCAATATGACTTGCTATTTTTATTTTTGCCCAATGGCAAGAAAAAACAGAAATAAAATTTTTGAAAATATTGAAGTTATAGATGCTGGGGCAAAAGGTAAATCCGTTGCCAAAGCACCAGATGGTAGAGTTATCTTTCTATCAAATGCCATTCCTGGCGATGTTGTAGACATACAAACTTTTAAACAACGAAAAGCTTATTACGAAGGCAAAGCCATTGACTTTAAAACCTATTCGGACAAACGTGCAACTCCTGTTTGCCAACATTTTGAGCATTGTGGTGGCTGTAAATGGCAACACATGAAATATGAAGATCAGTTGTTTTATAAGGAAAAAGAAGTTATAAATAACCTAAAACGCATCGGTCATCTGGAACTACCGGAAATTACCCCTATTTTAGGAGCTGAAAAGTACTATTTTTATAGAAATAAAATGGAATTTTCTTTTTCCAGTAGCCGTTGGTTGACTTTGGAAGAAATAAATTCCGATAAACAAATTGAAAATAAAAATGCTTTGGGATTCCACATTGCAGGAATGTGGGATAAAATATTGGATATTGAAAAATGCCATTTGCAAGAAGACCCTTCTAACGCCATCAGGAATTCCATTAAAGAATTTGCTATAGAAAATAACCTATCATTTTTCAATCCGCGTGAGCAGAGTGGCTTGTTGCGTACCATGATGATTCGTATTTCTTCAAATGGGGAAATTATGTTGGTCATCCAATTTTATGATAATGACAAAGAAAAACGGGAATTGTTATTGAATTTTGTGGCTGAAGAGTTCCCAGAAATTACTTCGTTGCAATATTTAGTCAATCAAAAAGCGAATGATACCATTTACGATCAAGATATTGTTTGCTTTAAAGGTCGCGACCATATTTTCGAAGAAATGGAAGGTCTCAACTTTAAAATAAATGCCAAGTCTTTTTACCAAACCAACTCTGCCCAAGCCTACGAATTGTATAAAATAACAAGAAATTTTGCCAATTTATCAGGTAATGAAATAGTCTACGACCTTTATACAGGCACTGGCACTATTGCTCAATTTGTTTCAAAACAAGCCAAAAAAGTAGTAGGTATAGAAAGTGTACCCGAAGCCATTGCAGATGCCAAAGAAAATGCAACAAATAACAAGATAACCAATACAGATTTTTTTGTCGGTGATATGGCCAAGGTTTTTACAGATGCCTTTATTACCAAAAATGGTAAACCCGATGTGATAATTACGGATCCGCCAAGAGATGGTATGCACAAAAATGTAGTGGAACAGCTCTTAAAAATTGAAGCTGGTAAAATTGTGTACGTAAGCTGTAATTCCGCTACCCAAGCTAGAGATTTAGCTTTACTCGATGAAAAATATAAACTCGTTAAAACACAAGCGGTGGATATGTTCCCGCAGACCCACCATGTGGAAAATGTTGTACTTTTGAAATTAAAATAAATCATTCATGAAAAAATTAATTGTATTATTAATTGCCCTAACACTCTTTTTGTCTTGTAAAAAAGAAGATAAAAAAGAGTTTTTTACAAAAGGAGAAGTAACGATAGATGGAAAAATCAATAATTTTTCTTCTAAAGAGGCTTCTAAAGAAATCACTTTTTATTCTTATGATTTTTTGAGTAGCGAATGGGCAGAGAGACATACGACTAAAATAGATTCTTCTGGGACATTTTCTCTAAAATTCTCTATCCCTAATAGCCAAGTTATATGGTTTAGGTATAATAATGCCGCTTCAATTTATGTTGAGCCAAATTCAAACCTTAAAATTTCTTTTGATGGAAATACTAAAGACGCTAAAGCATTTTTGAATTCTTTAGAGTTTAATGGTATGTTGACAGCCGAAAATGAGCTCATAAAAAAGTATAAAATAAATACCAAAATAGATACTAAAACTTATTATGATGCCTATAATAGTTCTAAAAAAAGTCCAAAAGAAGTATATAACTTCATAGATAGCGTCTATTACAAAAATCAAAATAAATATATTGATGATTTTATAATAGAAAATAATCCTCCCGAAAATATTGAAAACTGGCTTACTGTCGAAAAAGAAATTAAACCCATTACAGATTTATTACTATACGCTATATTTGATTTTAAACCCACAAACAAAGACAAAAAGTTTGAAGATAACTTTCCTAAAGAATATCTGGATAAGATAAATAATTTGCCTTTATTTAAAAGCGAGAGCTTTGTTAATTACGACATATACACAACACTGCCAGACTACTACAATGCATACCTTGGTAGAGTAATTAAAGATAAATATACTGTTGAATGGAAACAAGCAGACTCTATATTATATCATAAAGAAATTTACAATTTTAAAGAAAACCAAAAATTAATACAGATACTTTTTTTCGACGAACTTAATAACTCATTAAAAAACAACGATTTATCATTCTACAATACATATAAAAAATCAATTGATAGTATCTTTAAAAATACTGTTTATGAAAATGCCATAAGCGAAAAATATGCATTTACGAAAGACCTCATTGAAAATCCCATTTTACCAAAAAAAACAGAGTTATTATCCTTTTCTTCTAATGATGCAAATACTTTTTTAGATGAAATTATTAAAAATGCTGATGGTAAAGTTATATATATTGATAATTGGGCAACTTGGTGTGGCCCTTGTAAATCTGAATTTAAAAATGGTACTCCTGAATTAAAGAATAAATTTTTAGATAAAGTTGAGTTTGTTTATATCTGTCATCTTTCTGATAAAAAACTATGGAAACCTACAATTGCACAATATAAAGTTGAAGGCAAACACTACTTTATTACAGAAGAACAAAACAAAGTTTTGAAAGAACGATTAAATATTACAGGTTATCCAACTTATAATATAATTGACAAAAATGGAGAGTTACTTCATTCTGGATTTGAATTTAGACCAAGTCTACAAAAAACTTCAACCATTTTATCTGAATTAATAAAAAAATAAACAAAACTCAAATTAAATCCAGTGAATTGGGAGTTTTTATTCAATTTAGAAAATTGATTTTAAGAAATTTTTAATGTATAATTCCTCACAATATCATCTGGAGATATGGTGTTGTTAGTCTTGCGAGAATAGAGAATTGACCAGCCTGCCGGCAGGCAGGGAATAGATAAAAATAACCTAAATCATCATGACATCGTATATGAGATACTATTTTCAATACATTTTATTAATTACTTCACTCTGTTCATTATTAGTAATATCCTGCAAAGAAAAACCCGATGAAGTAGTTGAAATAAGAGGTATTTATGGACACCCCAAACCTTTATGGGATAAAGGATACAAGCTCAACGAGCTTGGAATTAATGCAGTTTTTGTGCATGGTGGATCGGTAGATAAGGAGATGGTGAATAGAGCCAAGTCCGAAGGAATAAAGGTATTTGCTGAATATGCCACTTTAAATGGTAAAAATTATGTGGAAACACATCCTGAAGCTTGGGCAATAAATGAAAAAGGTGAAAAAGTGGACGCTGCAACTTGGTTTATGGGTGTTTGTCCTACTGAACCTGGTTTTCGTCAATATCGTTTTAACCAATTGCGAGATTTATTAAAGTTTGACTTGGACGGCATTTTTATGGACTATGTACATTGGCATGCCCAGTTTGAAGACCCAGAACCTATATTGCCCGAAACATGTTTTTGTGATCTTTGTCTTAGTGCTTTTGCAACATATTCCGATATAAAAATACCGAATGAAAGTACGTCAAAAAAAGCACAATGGATACTAAATAATCATGATGAATCATGGCGTAATTGGCGATGCCAAGTAATTTACGATTGGACTTACGAAGTAAAAAGCATTATCAAAGAAATTAAGCCAAACGTTCTTCTCGGGCTTTATCATTGTCCGTGGAATGATGAAGAATTTGACGGAGCAAGACGTCGCATATTGGGTCTCGATTATGATCTGTTAAAAGAAACTATCGATGTGTTTTCTCCTATGGTATATCATGAAAAAATGGGTAGAAAGCCCGATTGGGTGAAAGAAAATATAGAATGGTTCAGCAATCGTTTAAATATCAGCAATAATTCTTACCCAAAAGTATGGCCTATTGTTCAAGCACATAATAGTCCAGGTATAATTTCCAAAGAAGATTTTGAAACCGTCTTGAGAGGTGGACTTGAGGGAAAATCTAGTGGCGTTATGATGTTTACCACTTCTTCCGTAGCCGAAGATGAAGGCAAAATAGAAGTGATGAAACGTGTTTATACTGAACTAAAGGGAAAACCTACTCACTAGATTATTCAAATCTTTTCCTAAGCTAACAACTAATTTACATAAAAAGCAGCTTTCTTAAAATATTTTTTTACAAAAAGTTATATCGTTTAGGAAAGTCTGTACGCTACAAATAATGAGTAAAGAAACGAAATTGCAAAGCGTCAGCTTTAAGCATGTAGTTTCAAGAACGAATGTTGCGAAGCAATTTCCTCGTACAGACTAGATTTTTTTGTTTCGTTTTTTCATCAATGGAAAAAATGAAAATAAATTCAAGTTATCAATTTACTTTAATAATTATTTCAACAACTCCGTAACATCAAACCTTTTTGAATAGTTAGGATCATAATGTACAAACTCAATTTTGCCCTCTTCATCTATAATGTAGGTAGCAGGTACAGGTAATACATTATTGTTTTCTTCGTTGTATTCTGCCAGTCTTTTTTGTGTCGCACTAAAGTACTTGGGTACATTTTTTTCATTGACCTCAAAAGCTACTTTATAATTGTTCATGATGGTATTGTCAACATCGTGTAAGATGGAAAAAGTACTTCCTAAACTTTCAGCTGTTTCTTTTGTTTTCTCCACTTTTTCAGGGGTAACAACTACCACGGCATAGCCTTTTTCAGTTAAAGCGTCTAAATTTTCTTCTAATGTTTTTAGATGTTTTTTACAATAAGGACACCAATTCCCCCTATAAAAAATAAGGATGATTTTATTATCTTTTAAAATATCGGTAGAATTTATTTCATTATCAAATTGGTCAACTCCAGTAATTAACGGGGCGTCATCACCAACTTCTAAATGTTCGGAATTGATTTGAGCAAAGGTGTTGATTGAAAATACTAAAGTAAGTGCTATTGCAAAATTTTTCATCTGTAAGTTTTATATTTTGGTAGGTAGTCGGAAAAGGATAAAAGGCTTACAAAAAAATTAAAAATTGTTTATATTGCGTTTATTAAACCAAATTAAATGTATAAACGCATTAGGTTTATACAATTGTTGTAGCCAATTTTTGATGAAAAAAGTACTTTCAATTGTCATTCTTATTTTACCAATTCTTCTATATTCTCAAGATAAAGAAACCATAAGTTGGATAACTAACAATTCTATAGAAATTGAAGATGCAAACCCTGATTCTGAGCTTGAAATTTTTAAACAGAACACACCCAAGAAATTTGCCAATGCTCAAGTTTATGGTTTTGGAGAAGCATCCCATAACACAAAGGAATTTTTTGACTTAAAAGCTAAGTTTTTTAAACATTTGGTAAAAACTCAAGGTGTGAAGGTTTTTATAATGGAAGAATCTTATCAAGCCGAATCTGGAATAAATGAATGGATAAGTGGTGGTAAAGGAGATGTAAAAACGATTGCCAAAAATTTCAATACTGGATTTTGGTATACCAAAGAAATTATTAACCTTCTAAAATGGATGAGAGATTATAATATAGGGAAACCAAGAGAAGAGCAAATTCGATTTTACGGAATGGATATTCAAATAGGAAAAAATATTAATCTAAAAATACGAGATTTCCTTAGTGCGAATAAAATCACAATTGACAAAAACCTACTAACAGTTGCAGATAGTTGTGCAAACAAAAAAATAGACTTTGGTAAAAAAGATAGCTGGTGGCAAACCCAGATTCCAAAATTAAACAAACTAAAACAACAAATACTAAATCAAAAAACAGAAAGTAAAGAATATAAACAAATTCTAAGAAGTTTAGATTACTTAATAAGTTACACGGAATATGCCTCATTGATTAAAGAAGAATATCCTAAGAGTACGGAATTCAGAGATTTGAAAATGTTTGAAAACGTAAAATACATCATAGAAAATGAATCTAAAAATGGTAAAGTTTTTATATGGGCTCATAATGAACATATCAATAAAAGAGAGATGTATTACACTGGTAGCAATATAATTAACTTAGGTCGTCATTTAAAAAATTATTATCATGATGATTATTATAGTATAGGTTTCGACTTTGGTACTGGAAAAATAAACGGTTTTGTAATTGATAAAAAAAAAGGAAATCATTGGAAAACTTACTATATAGAAAAACCTTTCAAAAAAACATATGCTCAAACCTTAATGTTAGTGGATAAAGACATTTATTTTATTAAATTAAATAAATCATCAAATTTCTTTAATAAAAAATCTAAACACCTGCTAATTGGTGGAGGTGGTTATCAACCTAAGCCATTATATAAGATTTTGGTTAGTAAAATATATGCAGAAACTTATGATGGATTAATTTTTGTGAAAAAGATATCAATACCAGAATATAATTTAAACTGAAACAAAAACGGTGTAAGACAAATGCAATACGCAATTGGGGCATAAAAGACAAAATGAAAGTATAAACATAAAAGAAAGGTCAGAGCTAATCAGCAAAGTTAGCGTTTATTTATACGCTACGTTTCATAAACTAACTGTTGGAATTCAATTGCTACGCCGAATCTTCAATTTAGCTACCACTAATTAATTTTTTTTAATTTTAAGACTAATATAGTACTAAAAATATAATCTTATGCCCTACAACACCAACCTAGCCGACAAAATCAGAGCATATCTTGTAAATTTTCCTAATTTAGCTATTGAAGAAAAGAAAATGTTCGGCGGACTCGCGTTTTTGGTCAATGGAAAAATGTGTGTGAACGTAAGTAAAGATAGAATAATGTGCAGGTTTGACCCAAATTTAGAAGAAGAAATTGCAGAGAAAACGGGATATGAACCCATGATAATGAAAGGTAAAACTTTAAAAGGCTATTGTTACGTGCATCCTGAAGGTTTTAGGAACCAAGAAGATTTTGAAAACTGGGTGAATTGGTGCTTGGATTTCAATAAAAAAGCAAAATCATCGAAAAAATAATATCTTTACAAACCAATCATTTTTTTTATGAAAATTAAAACCCTTTTACTGTTATTTATTATTGCAATTAAATTTTCTGTGGCTCAGCAATCCAATGAGAAATTTATTATTGAGCAAGAATATCTCAAATATCTACCTGAAAATTATGATGATGATTTAACCAAAAAATGGCCATTACTAATTTTTTTGCACGGAGCTGGTGAACGAGGTTCTGATTTAGAAAAGATTAAAGTACATGGCCCGCCAATGTTGGTTGAACAAGGAAAACAATTCCCTTTTATTATTCTTTCCCCTCAAGCAAAAAGAGGTTGGGATGAAGATTTATTATATGAGTTGATTCGTGACTTTATTGATAACAACAAAAGGGTAGACACGGATAGAATTTATTTAACCGGTTTAAGTATGGGCGGCTATGGAACTTGGAAATTAGCACAGAAACATCCTGAAATGTTCGCCGCTATTGTACCCATTTGCGGTGGTGGAAACCCCGAAGACGTTTGGAAACTTAGACATATGCCGGTTTGGTGTTTTCATGGTAAATTAGATGGAATTGTACCCCTTTCCGCCTCTGAAACCATGGTGGAAGCTTTAAAGAAAGTCAACGATAATGTTAAATTCACAGTATATCCCGAAACGTATCACGACAGTTGGATACAAGCATATAATGATCCTAAGTTATACGATTGGCTCCTACAACAAAAGAAATTTAAACATCAAGAGGTTGAATTACCATTAAAAACTTTAGATAATTTTGTAGGAAATTATGATTTCAAAATGGGAAGTTTTAAAGATACTGCCAATATATCTATTGATGATGGTAAGCTTATAATGAATATAGGTAAAAACAAAACCGTGCTCATACCCTCAAGTGACACTACTTTTTTTATAGATAAAAACCAGCCTATTGAATTTGAGTTTCGTAAGAATGAAAATGGAATTGTTGACAAAATTTTATTTTATACAAATGAAATAATCACTATGCCTAAAATAACTAATTAACATTATTAATAGAGTTTCATTTGAAACGTAGCAAAAAAATGAACACAACAAAACAACTGGCAAAACATTTTAGAGAGGTCTATTTTGGTGGCAACTGGACAGCTTCTAATCTTAAAGACCATTTAGCTGATGTAACTTGGCAACAAGCCACAACCAAGGTCTATTCTTTTAATACAATTGCCACCTTAACCTATCATATTGGTTATTATGTAAGTGCAGCCTTAAAAGTATTACAAGGCAAACCGCTTAACGCCAAAGATGTTTATAGTTTTGACCATCCGCCAATAAACTCCCAAGAAGAATGGGAAAAATTATTAAACACTTTTTGGACGGATGCCAAAAATTTTGCTACTTTGATCGAGCAATTACCAGAAGATAAACTTTGGGAAGACTTTACTGACAAAAAATACGGAAATTACTATAGGAATATTCAAGGAATTATTGAACATTCACATTATCATTTAGGACAAATTGTTCTTATTAAAAAAATAATAAACTCATGAAAACTTTAACTCTAATTTTAGCAATATTATTGGCAACTTTGACTTTTGCACAGGAGAAGAACGATAACCCAAATTATGATGCGGAACTGGCTAAAAAATTAAATGCCGATGATTACGGCATGAAAAGCTACGTTTTCGTAATCTTAAAAACGGGAAGTAATACAACAGCAAACAAAGATTCGATAAGTGCCAGTTTTAGAGGACATATGGAGAACATAAACCGATTGGTAAAAGCCAATAAATTAATTGTTGCAGGTCCTTTTGGAAAAAATAATGACTCTTACAGAGGTTTGTTTATTTTAGATGTACCCACTTTAGAAGAAGCCAAAGAATTATTACAAACTGACCCTGCCATTAAAACAAATCTGCTAGAAGCTGTACTTTATGAGTGGTACGGTTCGGCAGCATTGTCCGAATATTTACCAGCTTCTGATAAGATTTGGAAGATAAAACCTTAGCATTACTCAACAACCAACTGTCTTCCTAATTCGGCCAAAAAAGGAATCCCAATCGTTTCCGTTTCATAAACACCATCATTAAAAATCCTATTCTTATTGACGTGTATGGTTGCCGTAATAATATATTCTTTGCCTGTCTTTTTATTTTTGATATAAGCACAATCGGTTAGGTAACCATAGGCATAGCCTACCTTATTATAAATCTCAATATGATCTGGTATTTGAGATTTATCGTCGCCAAAGATTAAAAATTTCACATAACTATCATAATATTCATCGCTATCATAACCCGCTTGTTTGGGAGAAATTTTCATCATATTCAATAAAAATTCCCTATCGCTTTCTGTTAATTGAAATTGTTGCTCTTTAGGATAAATTTTTGGAAACATCAACTGCTTCATCATATTATGTAGCGAAGTTATTGGTAAATAGTTTTTAAAGGAAAAATCCATAGGTTCATTGATTAATTCGCCTTCATCCAAATAACCTTTTCCCTTTTTTAAACGCTCAATGGTTAACGGTTCTAAAGATTTGCTTATTATTGGTATTGTTGGTGTGGTGGTACTATCGTTCACATAAAAAACAAGCGGTTTTGTTGTCAGGTTATCTGAATCTGGTGTAGATAATCTGTGTGAGATTCTGGCTTCTATTCCTTTATTTTTTAATCGGTTGTTAATTTCGTCTTGCCCTAAATATTCAAACAGTCTATTGTTGGCTTCATTATCGCTTACGGCAAATATTTTTCTGATTTCATCTGAGAAGGTTGTGATTAAAGAGTCACCTTCAATAAAAAATTTGGAGTTCCTATCGAATCTGTCATCTTCTTTCAACTTTTCTAACGCCAAAACTGCAATTGGAAATTTTACGGTGCTAGCAGGGTAAAAATAGTTGTTATCATCAACCTGAAATTCATAATCTTTAAAATTGATTTTATTTTCAGCATCTCGAAGTATTTCTGTAAATAAAATCTGGACTTCGTGCTGTTCCAAACTGTCCATTACCCTTCTAATTTTTTCATTGTCAGAGGCTAGGGCTTTTTCAAGTAGATTATTTTGCGTTTGTGAACACGAAACACTAAATACTAAAGCAAACAGCAATAAAAATCTCATGGTGAGGGGTTTGAATAAAGTAAAGGTACGAAAAAGTAGAATTAAAAGAAATTATAAGACAACCCAAACATAAAATTCCCTTTTGGCATGGGTACTAATCCCTTCTCAACATATTCCGTGTTAAAGATATTATTTGCATTTATAGAAATCTCTAAAGTGGAAATATAAATTTGCTTTACTTTAGCAATTCCTTGGCTTTTAGCTTCGCCTCTTCATTTCTATCTATTTTATGTCCTGGGCGTGTCCATTTTGGTTTTTCCCCTAAGGGTTCATATTGAGAATCTTTAGCTTCCACAGTTTTTGGTTGCATTTTTTTGATAAATGGTTTTTGTGGATTTAACCCGAGTAGCCTAAACATTTCCATATCGGCATTTACATCAGGATTCGGTGTTGTCAGTAACTTATCTCCTGCAAAAATAGAGTTGGCTCCTGCAAAAAAGCACATGGCCTGCCCTTCTTTTGTCATATTCGTTCTTCCTGCACTCAAACGCACTTGTGTTTCTGGAATTACAATACGCGTTGTAGCCACCATACGGATCATATCCCAAATTTCAATAGGTTTTTCATCTTCTAAAGGAGTGCCTTCAACAGCAACTAATGCATTGATGGGAACTGACTCTGGTTGTGGATTCAAGGTAGAAAGGGCTACCAACATTCCCGCTCTATCCTCTGGTTCTTCACCCATACCAATAATACCACCGCTACAAACGGTAACATTTGTTTTACGCACATTGTCAATCGTATCCAATCTATCTTGGTATCCTCTAGTTGAAATTACTTCTTTATAATATTCCTCAGAAGAGTCTAGATTATGATTATAAGCATATAGACCAGCTTCGGCCAAACGATGTGCTTGATTTTCAGTAATCATACCCAAAGTACAGCATACTTCCATTTCTAATTTATTAATGGTACGTACCATTTCTAGCACCTCGTCAAATTCAGGCCCATCTTTTACATTACGCCAAGCCGCACCCATACAAACACGAGAACTGCCAGAAGCCTTAGCCCGTAAAGCTTGTGCTTTTACTTCTTGTACACTCATCAAATCATTACCCTCCAGTTTAGTGTGATAACGTGCTGCCTGTGGACAATAACCACAATCTTCGGGGCAACCACCTGTTTTAATTGATAATAAGGTACTCACTTGAACAGTATTTGGATCATGATACTCACGGTGAATTGTAGCCGCATCATATAGTAATTCCATTAAAGGTTTGTTGTATAGTTCAAGTATTTCTTCTTTCGTCCAATTGTGTCTGATTATGCCCATAAAATCTTACTGGTTTAAAAATCAAAAATAATAATTAAATAATTATAGTTCTATTTTTTAGCTAATAATATTGAAACTGCATTTCCGCCAAAACCTACAGCGTTTACCAATATCTTCTTTAATTGTTTTGGTGCTTTCCGATTCTCTATAAAAGGAACTGGAATAAATTGTTGATACCTGAACATTAAAATAGCTAATTCCATACTCAACATTCCTGAAGCTCCAAATGTGTGCCCTAATTTCCATTTGTTAGAAGTAATGGCGGGTGTATCATTACCAAATACTTTTTCTATCGCTTTAAATTCCGATCTGTCGCCTTTAACCGTACCTGGTGCATGCATCACAATGGCATCGATTTCGCTTGGTTTTGCACTCCCTAAAGCCATTTTCATGGAACGTTGAAAACATTCCGCTTCAGTAGAAATGGAAATACTGTGCTCTAAAATTTCGGTTGCATAACCAATTCCTTCAATAATTGCCAATGCATTATGCTTTATACCTTCTTCTAAACAAGTGGTGCTTGCCCCTTCTCCCAAAACCATAGAATTTCGATTCTTATTTAGGTTTAATGATTGGCATGGGTAATCATTGTTATCTTTAGCATAAATCTTTAAAGCGTGCATCTGTGCAATTGTAAAATCAGTTAAAGGAGCTTCACTCCCCCCAACTAAAAATTTATTGCACATACCACTACTTATCCATGCTATTCCGTTTAATAAAGCATGTAATGCTGTTGAACAGGTTATTGAATGACTAATTTCGGGCCCTTGGGTTTGCAAATCATGTGCTACCCATGAAGAAATATTACCCAATGTTGTAGTTGGCGAAGAAAGCGTATCAGTACCTCCATGTGCTAAAAAATCCTTATGATATTTTTCAAACAGTGTCGTAGCCCCTCTTGAAGACCCAATATTAATTCCAAAATTATCAGAAGACTTCCAACCAGCTGTTTTCATTGCTAGCCTTGAAGCATATATAGCATAAAGGACAGAATTATCTAATTTTTTATACTTGGAATTCGACTTTTTAAGTTCTTTAATTTCCGCTTTGGCGTTATTGGACAAACTCGCAATAGGCTGTTTACCTCCATTAAAATCCTTATACCTAATAAAATGGTTTGTATGTTTATAGTTCTCCCAAGTTTCTTCTAAAGAAATTCCGAGCGGAGAAATTGAATTAATTGCAGTTATTGAAATTGGCTTAACCATGAAATCTTCATTAAGAAGACCACAAAATTAAACTATTTCTAAGGCTTTTTCAATAATATTATACATTTTTTGCAACTGTTTATCAGTAATCACAAAAGGTGCTAATATATATATTGTATTTCCTAGCGGACGTAAACAAACCCCATTTTTCATAAAAAAGTTGAACAACTTATAACGTAAATTGCCATAGCGTTCCATTTGCACATTCAGGTCTAAGGCATAGATTATTCCGAGCTGCCTTGTTTCTTTAACTTTAGGATGTTTTTTGATTCGTGCATTAAACTGTTCATGCGAAGCTATAACACGTTTAATATTACTTTGAATTTCATCTGATTGCAATAATTCTGCTCCTGCTAAAGCCGCGGCACATACTATTGGGTTAGCCGAGTAGGTATGTCCGTGAAAAAAACCTTTTGCCAAATCATCACTTAAAAAGGCATCATAAACATTTTTTGTGCACGAGGTAATTGCCATTGGCATCAAACCCCCTGTTAAAGATTTTGCCATGCAGATTATATCTGGTTGATTTTTTAAATACTCAGAAGCAAAGTTTCTGCCTGTTTTACCAAAACCAGTCATTACCTCATCCGCTATTGTTATCACATTATGTTGTTTAGCTAAAACCAATAATTCATCTAAAAGATGAGGTTCATACATTTTCATTGCGGCCGCTCCTTGCACTAGAGGCTCGTAGATAAACGCAGCTACATCTCCAACAGCTAATAATTTCTTAAACTTTTTCTTTACTAATTCAGCATTTTCTACTGTTGGCACAGGAATACGAGCTACATCTATAAAAAAGTCTTCAAAAGGACCGTTGTAAACCGATAAACCCGAGACAGACATTGCTCCAAAAGTATCGCCATGAAACCCATCTTCTAAAGCAATTATTTTACTTCGTTTTTTGCCTTTATTAAAATGATATTGCAAAGCCATTTTAATAGCTACATCAACCGAAGTTGAACCATTATCGCTAAAAAAGAGCTTCTCTTGATTGTTCGGTAATATTTTTATGAGTGCTTCTGATAATCTAATTGCAGGTTCATGTGTAAATCCTGCAAACACTACATGATCTAATTGTTGCATTTGTTCGGTAACTTGCCGAGTGATATATTCATTACTATGTCCGTACATACAAGTATACCAAGATGCAATTCCGTCTATATATTCATTCCCGTTTTCATCAAACAACAACGCTCCTTTTGCTTTTACGATTACCAAATGATCTGGATGTAGTTGATGTTGTGTTAATGGGTGCCAAAGGTGCTTTTTATCGCGTTCTTGTAATGTCATGGTTATAATTTTGTCATCCTGTCCTGAAAACTTTCGGGAGTGCTTCAGAATCTCATATTACACTTATAATTAGACTGGGTTTCCGAATTATGAGCGGAACAACAGTTATATTTTTAATAATTTGTCTTTAAACAGCTCAGCATATTCCCTAATCACATTTTTATCAAAATAAGGCTCTTCATCTATTCTGCCAATTACTGAAACCGCTGTCATTTTTTTTATAATTGACTCTGTTGATCTATGCTCAACACCACTAAAAACAAGTGACACGTCAAACCCTTTTTCTTTCAATAAATTAACAGTTAACAAGGTATGGTTTATACTGCCCAAATAATGACGTGAAACTACAATTACCTTAAAATCGGGTTTTATAATATCTAAAATAGTATGCTTATCGGTTAAAGGCACTAATAAACCTCCTGCACCCTCAACAACCAAATTATTCTTAGTTTTTGGAGCAATTATCTTTTTAATATCTATTGCAACTCCATCTATTTCTGCAGCAGCATGCGGACTCATAGGAGTTTTCAAGGCGTAGCTATGAGGATGGAATTTAGATACTGAACTTGAAACTAATTTCTCAACTTTATGTGTATCGGTATTTTCTAGTTCTCCAGCTTGTACCGGTTTCCAATAATCGGCGTCTAGGGCTTCCGTTATAATTGCAGAAGCAATGGTTTTACCCACTTCAGTAGAAATGCCGGTGATGAATATTTTCTTTTGCATAGATTGTTATCCTGAACTTGATTCAGAATCAATTTTAGTTATTTTTTGTATTCCGCATCAAGTACGGAAATTAAAGATTCTATATAGTCAATGACAAAACTAATCAATAAAATTCTTAAGCAATGTCAACATCTCGGTAATTTCTTTTGTAGAATTATAACTGTGCAAACAAAAACGAAGACGCTCCTCACCCTCGGGAACGGTAGGCGATAAAATTGGTTTCACATCAAACCCCTTTAGTTGCAGTTGTTGTGCAATTGATTTTACTTTTTCATTTCCAGGAATAATACAACTATGTATTGCTGAATTGCTCTCAATAAATTGATCTTGAAGGTTTAATTTTATAACTTCATATTTAAAATTTTGAATGTTTGCTCGAAGTTTAGCTGAGTTCTCGGCTCCATTAGAGCTCACAAGTTGGCCATATGCTTCTTTTATTGTAGCTAAAGAATGAGGTGGCAATGCTGTTGTATATATAAAACTTCTGGCAAAATTTATTAGGTAGTCTTTCAAATCTTCGCTTCCTAAAATAGCTGCTCCATGACATCCTAATGCTTTTCCAAAAGTTATAATTCTTGCAAAAACCCTGTCCTCTAAACCTACTCTTTGTGTTTCCCCGCAACCTTGTTGCCCAAAAACACCTACGGCATGTGCCTCATCTATAATAAAATATGCGTTATATTTTTGACAAACTTGTGCCATTCTTGTCAAGTCTGGTGAGTCTCCATCCATAGAGAATACAGATTCGGTAACTATAAAAATACTATTATCTTGATCTGATTCTGAATGGCGTTCCAACAAATCGATTAAATCATTAAGATCATTATGCTTGAATTTATATGATTTTGCATTGCTCATGGTAATTCCGTCACGAATAGAGGCATGAATCAATTCATCATATAAAATGACATCTCCTCGTTGCGGTACTGATGCAAAAAAACCAACATTAGCATCATACCCCGAATTAAAAATCAAGGCTGTATCGCTCTTATGGAACTTACTAAGCTTTTCTTCTACTTCAAGATATAACTTGTGGTTGCCCGAAAGTAAACGTGAACCTGTCGAACCGTTTTGCAAGATTTGGTTATCAATTAAATATTGGTGCGTGGTCTCAAATATTTTTGCAGATTTTGAAAACCCCAAATAATCATTTGATGAAAAATCAATTAAATTATTTTCCGTATCAAGTGATCGTAAGGCATTACTTGTTTTACGATTCTTTAACTTTGACAGTAATTTATTTGGAAGTTCCATACGGCAAAAGTATGCAAAATCCTTTATCTTTATAAAATGTTTGCACTTGTAGATTGTAATAATTTTTATGCTTCATGCGAAAGGGTTTTTAATCCTAATTTACGCAATAAACCTATTGCCATTCTATCTAACAACGATGGTTGTGTAATCTCTAGAAGTGATGAGGCAAAAACTTTAGGCTTGCCTATGGGAGCCCCTGCGTTTAAGCATAAAAAGTTTTTTAAAGATAATAATATTCATGTATTTTCTTCAAATTATCCGTTATATGGCGATATGAGCAGTAGGGTAATGTCCATTTTACATCAATTTACCCCCGATGTTGATGTCTATAGCATAGATGAAGCATTTTTACAGTTTAAAGGATTTGAAAATTATAATTTTAATAGTTATGGAAATGACATAAAGCAACGTATTTTAAAATGGACAGGCATTCCAACTTGTGTTGGCATTGCCCCAACTAAAGCCCTGTCTAAAGTAGCAAATAAAATTGCTCGGAAATTTCCTGAACAAACTAATGGTGTATTTGTAATAGATTCCGATGAAAAACGTATAAAAGCCTTAAAATGGACTAAAATAGCATCTGTTTGGGGTATTGGATATGGTTTACAGAAACGTCTAAAAACTAAAAATATTAAAACGGCTTTTGATTTTACACAGTTATCCGATGAATGGGTACTTAAAAATTTCTCAATAACCGAATGGAAATTAAAAAAAGATTTAGAAGGTATTGCTACTTTACAGTTAGACAGTTATAAAACTAAAAAAGCTATTGCAACTACCAGAAGTTTTGAATATACTTTTTCTGATCTGGAAAATATAAAAGAACGGATATCAACATTTGCAAGTAGTTGTGCTGAAAAGTTACGAAAACAAGGTTCTAGCTGCCATATGATAATTGTACTATTAAGTAGCGACAGGCACAAAAAAGATACACCACGGCATAGAGCAAGTACAAATGTAGCGTTAACTTACCCCACAAATTCATCATTGGTTATTAGTAGTACCGCTGTTGAAGCTGTAACTAAAATTTTTAAAAGTGGTGTTAAATATAAACGTGCCGGTGTTATTGTTACGGGTCTAGTACCCACAAACAACCATCAATTGAGTTTACTTTATCATGAAGACCCTAAGCATAAGCCATTAATGTCGGTATTGGATAAGCTGAATACTAAGTTTGGCGATTATAAATTAAAAATAGCCAATCAAGACCTAAAACGTACATGGAAAATGCGTCAAGAACATTTATCGCCAAAATACACAACCAATATCAAGGAAATACTTAAAGTTAAAGCCAATTATTGACCGTTAAAAAACTATTGAATATCCGTAATTAGTAATAATATTGTGTACGTCATGCTGAACTCGTTTACTCATGCGTTTTTTTTGTTTTTTAATTGAATTCATGAATCTTCGATTTCAGCATCTCATAACTATTTGACATTCAGTTGTATGTTGGATGCGACCCTGAAACAATCCCGAAAGCTTTCGGGACAGGGTGACGAACCAATTATGTCACATTACGGACAATCAAAAAACTATAATATGAAATCTATTTCAAATTATTAGAAATAGTATTTAACAGCGTACCACTATCTTGGCTAAATTGCCAAAACATTACACCGCCCATTTTCTTTTCTTTGATATAATCAATTTTAAATTTTAAAGATTTGGCATTTTCGTAAGTTACAAATTGTTTTTCTGTAGCATTCCATAGATATGGTGCTTTAGCCGAATCGTCCCAAAGGGATTCAAATCCGTTTTTATCAATATAATTTTCTTCTATTTCTTTAAAACTGTAGCCGCCTCTTTCACCTGCGGAGTTTTGATATAGCCCGTTATTTTCAGCATTTGCACCTTTCCACCATCTCCCATAAAAAGGTACCCCTAACACCAATTTTTCAATAGGAATACCCGCTTTTACATGTTGGTCAACAGCTTTGGCAGAGTACATAGCTTGTGGGTTAAATTCAGATTGGAACAGACTTGAATGATGACCTGTACCATGCCATCCACCAGTATAATAATCATAAGTCATAATATTTATAAAATCTAAATATTTATGGGCTTCTGCCAAATTGGTATGGTCTAAGTATGCTTGATTGGCTCCAGTTGCAATAGTCAACAAATACGTATTGGGCTTTAGGGCTTCCAGCTTTTCTCTAATAAGTTTTAAAATGGCCGTGAAATTCTCTTTATCTTCTGGTCTAAAAGTATTGTTGTCACCAATTTGACCGGGATATTCCCAATCCAAATCAATACCATCAATGTTGTGTTTTTGCATAAAGTCAATGGCACTATTAGCAAAAACTTCTCTGGACTGTTCAGTAAGAGCTGCATCTGAAAAATTTTTAGACCAAGACCATCCACCAACTGAAATCAAAATTTTCAACTTAGGGTTTACTTGCTTTAATTCGTTTAATTTCTTTAAAGCCTCAGTATCTGAACTATAACCTTCAATAACTTTTCCGTCTTTAATATTGGCAAAGGCATAATTGATATGGGTTATTTGTTTTGCTTTCTCAAAATTGGTGCCCCAATTGTCTTTATGGCCTTGTACATAAGCAATGACCTTATATTTACTGTCAACAGGTTCTTTAGTTTCCTCTTGTTCTTTATTGTTTTGTGAGCAACTTGAAAATACAATACCAATTATTAAAGATAGAAAATAACGCATAGAAATGATTTTAAATGAAAAGCCAAGATAAACAAAACTATTTATCTTGGCTTTTAAAGACCCAATTGTCAGGTCAAAAATTTATTTAGAAATACTATCTGTTTTTTGAGCTACTAGTGACTTCCATGGAACTTTTTTAGATGGATAATAATTAATACCCAAAGCATCCAACCTATCTTTGTGATATCCTAATCTCACTTTGTACTCATCCCAATTCCGTTGTGAAGTTGGTGTCCAACCTATTTCTGCAAGACCTAATACTCTGGGAAAAACCAAGTATTCAATATCATCCATGGTTTCAACCGTTTCTGTCCAAAGTGGGGCTTCAATACCTATAATATTCTCTTTTGAAATTCCTTCTTCATACGTTTCCAACGCCCAGTTATAGGCATCGTCAACCTCAGTAAGACCAGCCCAAGTCAATCCTATTCTAGTTATAGAATCGTATTTAATATCCAAATAGGCTTTTTTGGCAGGAGACATTAACACTTTTGCACCTTGTTCAATACCTTTTATAGCATTTTCACCTTTAGACCAATACTGTACTATGGTATTTGGTAACATCTCAGCATGTGCAATTTCATCCCAACCGATAACTTTTTTACCATGCTTTTCAACAATTTTTTGAGCTCTATTGATAAACGGGATAAAATCCTTCATTGGTGTTACATGACTTTCATCTCCACCAATATGAATGTATTCCCCTGGTGTCATAGCTGCTAGTTCGCGTATAACATCATCAACAAACTTATAGGTAATCTCTTTATCTATGCACAAAGTGCTAAAACCAACTTTAGTACCGTGATAAAGTTTGGGTGCCTTTCCATCGCAATTCAATTCAGGGTAAGAAGCCAACGCCGCATTGGTATGGCCGGGCATATCAATTTCTGGAACAATGGTGATAAAACGGTCTTGAGCATATTTTACAATATCTTTATATTGTTCTTGCGTATAAAATCCACCTTCACCGCCACCAACTTCAGAGCTGCTTCCAATTTCAGTAAGTTTTGGCCATGATTTTATTTCGATTCGCCATCCTTGGTCATCTGAAAGGTGTAAATGCAAACGGTTCATTTTATAAATAGATAGCAAATCAATAACTCTTTTTACATCATCTACACCAAAGAAATGACGAGACACATCCAACATCATTCCACGGTATCCGTAAGAAGGGTTATCTTTTATAGTTCCAGTTGCGACCAATAATGTATCTGAAATTTTGGTGTTTTTTTCTACACTAGCAGGTAATAGTTGACGTAACGTTTGTACGCCATAGAAAATGCCAGCAGGTTTATTTGCTCTGATTATAATACCATTTTCTTTAGTTTCCAATTCGTAACCTTCTCCCGATGAAATACTATCGGTCAGGGTTAAAAATATGTGATCGGATGATGGTTTGGATTCCATCACCTTAACTGGAATCTCAAATCCCGTTACGGGACGTAGCATTTCAGCCAAGTAGTTTGCAATAGGTTTTAAATCTTCAGATTGATAATGGACAGCTGTATTGCTGTTAATTTCAAAAGAGCTACCAGTAGCATTTACAGAGACAGGTTTAGGGATAACCTGTTGTTTAGCTAAATCCTTAGGGATAGCCGATTTTTTGGTTTCGCAAGAAATTAAACCCACAAAAGTTACACAAACAATTAAAAAATAAGAATAGAATCCTTTAGCCTTCATAATGATTAATTTAAGCTATAAAAGTAATCAACGAAAATTTAAAACATCATTTAATTAGATGAATAACCTATCTACAAAAGTGAACGGCTTTATTTGAAACTAATTTCGTCTAAATTAATGGTATATTCAAAACGTTGGTTATCATTAATATCCCAAACTTCCATTTTAATTTCTGGGGTTTTTGCTGCCCAATCTATGGTAATCAATCCAAAATGATTTTCCATTACAGGGCCTTCAATTCTATTTTTATTAGGTGTGGCAAAATGCCAAGTTGAAGAAAGTCCACTTGAGGTTACATCGTAAATGGGGTACAGATCTGGCTCCTCTAATTTAGAAATTTCCGCATAATGCACATCTCCGGTTATAAATAAAACACCATTTGCTTTGTACTTTTTTATAAGATTTAACAATCTTTTTTGCTCATGAGGAAAATTAGCCCATGCCTCGTAACCGTTATACTCAATGCCAAACTGAGAACCTGAACCTATAATTCTGACATCCGCAGGTTTTTGTAATTCTTTTTCTAACCATTTCCATTGCTCATTGCCTAAAAAAGTGGAATCTGCGGTTTTATATGGTGCATAATCTAAATTATAGAAATAACGCTTATCCTCTTTAAATTCACCTGAATTTCTTTTTACATCATCCCTAAAAGTTCTGACATCTAACAAAATAATTTGCAACTTTTTATTACCAATTTCTTTTAGATAAGAAGTGTAAATTCCTTCATGATTTCGTCGTTCGGAATTTTTGGGCTCCTCAAAAAATTCCAAAAATATTTCTTTGGATGCTGCCTTAAAAGGATAATGTCTTCCTGCGTCGTTCCAGCCATAATCATGATCGTCCCATGTAGCTAGAATTTCCGTATTCTTTTTTAAATTTTGATATGTTGGCTTATCCGCAAGTTGTTGGTATTTAGATTTTAGAACTTCCATATCCTTGGTGTCACCATAGATGTTATCACCTAAAAAAATAAAATAATCAGGATTGTGCTTTACAACTACATCAAAAATGGGCAGCGGATGCGTTTCGTGTCCACAGGAACCGAAAGCAATTTTTGTGGTTTGTTTTTCTTGCTTTTGAGCGGGAGCTTGACAAGAAAATAATAAGAATAAGAGGATTAAAAACGATAAATTTTTAAACATAGTTTTAATTTTTTAATGCGTTTTCAATAGCTACCTTGGCGAGGGGTGCCATAAACTGGTAGCCTTCTTTGTTTGGGTGCACACCATCATAAGTAAATTTTTCTTGTAATCCGTTTTTATCATCAACCATGGGCGAAAAATAATCTAAATAAACAACATCGTTTTCATCGGCATAAGTTTTTATAAGCTTGTTTAATGCCGGGATTTTTTCATTTGGTTTTAATCCTTTCCGCCAAGGGTAATCGTAAGCAGGAAGTACTGAAGAAAGAACCACTTTTATATTATTAGATTTTGCTAACTCTGTCATAGAAATAATATTATCCATAATCATTTCAAAACTCATCGGTCCTGTATTACCTGCAATGTCATTAGTACCCGCTAAAATTACAACCGCTTTGGGTTTTAGATTTATTACATCAGCCCTAAACCTCAACAACATTTGTGGTGTGGTTTGACCGCTAATACCTCTATTAATATAATTTTTATTACTAAAAAAGCTAGAGTCCAATCTTAACCAACCCTCGGTAATGGAATTGCCCATAAATACAACTCTGTCTTCATCAGGGTGGGGATTTCCCAAAAAAACATTGTCAGCTTTATATTTATTAAGATTTGGCCAGTCTTGAGCTTTTATAGCACTGTTTGAAAAAATGGAGAACATTAGAAATAAAAGGATGAATTTTTTCATTGATTGAATTGAAACTATTATTCTAGGCTAAAGATATATAATTATTTTAAACCGATACTGGCAATTTTTAATTGAAAAGATTCGTTTTTTCCGTTAGCAATAAGAAATGCCGTTTCTACCAATTTGTTATTGGAAAAATTTGGTAAGTCCAGTTTTCTGCCCCTAAAGACAGGATATAGTTCGGATAGTGAAATTTTTAAAGTTTCCCATTCACCTGTAGTTTCAAATTTGTAAATATAAGAATGACGTT
The DNA here is from genome assembly GCF_034296135.1 of Aureibaculum koreense. Lineage (NCBI taxonomy): Bacteria > Pseudomonadati > Bacteroidota > Flavobacteriia > Flavobacteriales > Flavobacteriaceae > Aureibaculum > Aureibaculum koreense. The sequence continues at coordinate 92,650 of NZ_JAXKVV010000008.1, read as the reverse complement.
GACCTGTATCAGATTTAACCCTAAATTGATACGTTTTACCATCTCCTTTTAATTTGAGGACAACTCTCGTATTATCTTCAATGCTTTTGGGTTCAAATTTATACTTGACAGAAGAAAATCCACCATTATTTTCTAAAGACACTTCTCCTTTAAAAACACCATTACCATTTCCATCTAAAACGAATTGACCACTAGATTTTCCACCCATAACATCATCGTTGGTTATTTGCCAATCTGAGATATCGCTGTTGTTATTGAAATCAAAAATTTGCATAAGGAAGTTAAATCTCTTTATCTATTCCTAGAATTAGACTGACTGCGTTTTTTATTATTATTGCTATTCCCCTTGTTCCTGATCTTATTATTTCTATTGTTTCTATGGTTGTTGGAAGAATTTCTATTTCGAGAATGTTGCCTTGGTTTTTCCTCACTTTGTGGATTATCATCTTTAAAATCAAGAAAAGGATGTTCAGAAATTACTGGAATTTTTTGTCTGATCAATTTTTCAATATCTCTTAAATAGGCTCTCTCTTCTTGGTCACAAAAAGAAACCGCCACGCCACTTGCTTTGGCACGGCCCGTTCTACCAATTCTGTGAACATAAGTCTCGGAAATATTTGGCAAATCATAATTTACAACCAATGCTAGCTCATCAATATCAATTCCCCTCGCTGCAATATCCGTAGCTACCAATACTTTTATTTTACCGTCTTTAAAACCTTCTAAGGCCTTTACTCTTGCTCCTTGTGATTTGTTTCCATGAATCGCAGCAGCATTTATTCCTGCTTTGTCCAATAATTTAACGACTTTATTGGCACCATGCTTTGTTCGCGAAAAGACTAACGTAGAATCTATGGACTGCGTTTCTAAAAGATGAATCAACAATTTTATTTTAGCTTTTTTATGGACAAAATAAATTGCCTGTTCAACTTTTTCGGCTGTGGCTTGTTCGGGTTTTATAGTAACGGTATCAAAATCGCCCAATATTTTTCTAGATAAATCTACAATACTTTGTGGCATGGTAGCCGAAAAGAAAAGTGATTGTCTTTTTTGGGGTAATTTTGCCAATAATTTTTTGATATCGTGAATAAAGCCCATGTCCAACATCTGATCGGCTTCATCCAATACAAAATATTCTATATCTCTTAAACTAATAAAACCCTGATTCATCAAATCCAACAATCTGCCCGGTGTAGCCACTAACACATCAACACCTTGTCGAAGAGCAGCGGTTTGCGGATTTTGTTTTACACCTCCAAAAATTACATTGCATTTAATGCCCGTATTTTTGCCATAAATCTTAAAATTGTCAAAAATTTGGATGGCTAATTCGCGTGTTGGTGTTACGATCAGTGCTTTAATTTTATTAGAACGTTTTCCGTTTTGGTTGTTATTGTAGATATGTTGTATAATCGGAATAGCGAAAGCGGCGGTTTTACCCGTACCTGTTTGGGCACAGCCCATAAGGTCTTTTCCTTTTAGTAAAATCGGTATGGCTTGTTCTTGTATTGGTGTTGGGTGCGTATAGCCTTTTTGGTTTAAGGCTTTTAATATTGGCTCAACAATGCCTAAGTCTTTAAATGTCATAAATTTTTATAAGCGGCAAAGGTAGGGTTTATAAAATGGATTGAATGATGTATTCAAAAAAGTCTATAAACACTTTTACTAACCAATAGCTAAGGTCAGTCCCTTATACTCCATATTTCATGGATCGGGTCTCCTTTACTAGATAACCCAGAATGGTGCCAATTACCATCTACCAAACTATAATTAAATTCTAAACTAGCACCTGCCCTACTATCATCCCTTGAGAAAAACTCTATGTTTTCCGTATATTTTCCGTCTTTTGTGGTGTAAGTTCCACCACCTGTTCCCATAAATTGTTTTGTCTCAGTATTGTAAGCAATCCATTGAAAACGAGTGCCAGATAAAATTTTCATGGTTTTTCTTGGTCTATTGGTATCCCTTAACTGTGTTTCTCCATCTCTTATTCTACCAGACATTAGCCAAGCTCCTTGAAGTTCTCCTGGTGATCCATCATCTATTCTACGCCATTTTAATTTATCTCCAACAATACCCATAAGGGAATCATTAACATAAACATTAAAACTAATTTTAGTACCTACACGTTCAGGGTTATCTGTATCAAATTCTATTTTTTCTGTCATAGAGTCTCCTTCCAATTTCCATGACCCTCCATTGGTTTTTATAAACTTACCTGTCTCTGCATCATACCAAGTTGAGACTTGATAACCTTCTGAAAAAATGACAACATTTTTTATTTTATTACCTTCTGTAGAAGTGGTAGTAGTTTCCCAAGCACCAATAAAATTTTGTGCATTAATTCCAAACGATAGGAATGTGCAAATTAGGGAGAAAATTGTTTTTTTCATAACTGTAATTTTAATACAATGAAGATAGTGTTTTTTTGTGAAAATAAAATCAATTGGTTTGGGAATTCTTTTCATCCAAACTTATTTGGATGACCCCTTGTCAAAGAGAACTTATAAAATACTCAAAACATAAATAGACTGATTAATACTATCTCTTACATTATAGCTGTAGTCAATTAGCATTAATATATGCTTCAAAGACAGTATCATTTAATAAAATTTCATTTAATTTATGCAATTGATAAACAGACTTATAATTACCCTTTTCATTGACAATTATTTGATAGGGAATTCCAGAGATGTTTAACGCTGATTTATCTTTCCCTATGTCTGTAGATATTAATTGAATCCCTTTCGGTTTGTTTTTATTTAGAAAATTTATCCAATTATTTTTATTCTGATCCAATGAAATATCAATAAAAACAAGGTCTTTTTTATTTGAATACAGATTTTTTATTTTTTCAAGTTCAGGTTTTTCAACTAAGCAAGGTCCGCACCATGTTGCCCAAAAAGAAATCACAATTTTTTTTCCTAAGTAACTTTCTAAATTAACATGTTTTTGATTTTGATCTGAAAAAGTGAGTAATGGTATTTTATTATTGTTCGTAAAGTCCCATACAATATTAGCATTTACCAATTTTCCCTGACTGTTGTACCCAAAATTTTCCTTTTTCAAGATGAAAGGTTTAGAAAATAAATTGAAAAGAAAGAACACTACAAAAGGAATTGCCAAAATCAATTTAAATGATCTCTTGACCTCTTTTCTTGTTAAAAGCAAGGCAAAACTTGCATAAATCATCAAGATGATATTTACTGGAAAAAAGAATTTATTGAAATAAATAAAAACAAATAACTGCAGCAAAAGAATTGACAAAAATTTGAAGCTTTGCTTTCTTAAAATAACCCCACTAATATAAAATCCTGCAAAACACAATAAAATTAGATACCAAGTAAAGCTATGGATTTTATGAACTTTTAGAAGATCATGAAGTAAAAATTCAAGAATGTAAAGAGTCAATCCAAAACTCAAAAACGCAATAAGAAATTGAACACCTCTTTTAAAATATTGCTTCATTTTATAGTTTAAAGTTTAGATTTTACAATTTGAGTTGATTTCAATAAATTCATTTTTTATATATCCATTTGAAATAATATCCACTTTCCATTTCGCATAAATTTATGTAAAAAGCTAAAAAGGTTATTTACCTTTAGTTTAAAATTTCATGAGATCCCACGTTCGTACCTCTGCGGGATAAGCGATATGCACGTCATATCTTCAACTGCGTTTCGATTCAACGGCATTCTGCTTACATTCTATCCGGAACCTCAATCCCCAATAACCCAAAAGCAGTTTTTATTACTTCTCCTGTTTTTTTAGAAAGCTGAACTCTAAAGAGTTTTTCCTGTTCGTCATCTGCTGCCAAAATAGGAATACTTTGATAAAAAGAATTGTATTCTTTTACTAAATCGTAAGTGTAATTGGCAATAACGGCGGGACTATAATTTTCCGATGCTTGTTGTACTATTTCTGGAAAAAGTGTTAATTGTTTCAAAACTGATTTTTCCTTGTCGTTTAAACCTACAAGGAGACCTCCTTTGTCGGTAGCACTTTGCATATCTGTATCAGCTTTACGCAAAATTGATTGTATCCTAGCGTAGGTGTATTGAATAAACGGCCCCGTATTTCCTTGAAAGTCTATAGACTCCTTAGGATCAAAAAGAATCCGTTTTTTAGGATCAACTTTTAAAATGTGATATTTTAAAGCTCCCAAACCTATAGTTTTAAATAATGCCTCTTTTTCGCCATCGGTATAGCCTTCTAATTTTCCTAATTCTTCAGAAATTTCCCTGGCCGTATTGGTCATGTCCAATAATAGGTCATCAGCATCAACTACCGTACCTTCACGAGATTTCATTTTTCCCGAAGGTAAATCAACCATACCATAACTTAAGTGATAGAGGTTTTTTGCCCAGTCAAAACCTAATTTTTTAAGTATTAAGAACAATACTTTAAAATGATAATCTTGCTCATTACCAACTGTATAAACCAATCCACCCACATCAGGGTAATCCTTAATTCGTTGTATAGCAGTACCAATATCTTGTGTCATATAAACAGCAGTTCCGTCAGAACGCAACACTATTTTTTCATCTAAGCCTTCATCAGTTAAATCTATCCAAACTGAACCATCTTCTTTTTTAAAGAATATACCTTTTTCTAAGCCATCGGCTACTACATCTTTACCTAACAAATAAGTATCGCTTTCGTAATAATTCTTGTCAAAATCTACACCTAAAACCTCATATGTTTTTTCAAATCCGTCATAGACCCATTGGTTCATGGTTTTCCATAAATCAACTACTTTTTTATCTCCAGCTTCCCATTTTTGAAGCATTTCTTGGGCTTCCATTAAGAGTGGAGCTTGTTTTTTGGCTTCATCTTCGGTATAACCCTTAGAAACTAAATCGAGAATTTCTTTTTTATATTCTTGGTCAAATTTCACATAATAATTACCAACTAATTTATCGCCCTTTAAGCCAGTACTTTCTGGAGTTTCGCCTTCGCCCCATTTTTGCCAAGCCAACATACTCTTGCAAATATGAATGCCACGGTCGTTTATAATTTGTGTTTTATATACCTTTTTACCCGATGCTTTAATGATTTCCGCTACCGAATAGCCCAATAAATTATTCCGAATATGCCCTAAATGCAAAGGTTTATTCGTGTTTGGCGAGGAATACTCAACCATAACCGATTTTTCATTAGGCTTTGCATCCGTAATTCCAAAATTTTCTATTTGATAAATTTTCTTAAAATTTTCAATAAAATAACTGTCGTTCAACACCAAATTTAAAAAACCTTTAACCACATTGAATTTTGTGATTTCCGTAACATTTTGTTGTAGATATTCACCGAGTTTGTTACCTATTTCAACGGGATTGCCTTTAATTACTTTTAAAAATGGAAAAACAACTACAGTAATATCGCCTTCAAAGTCTTTTCTGGTAGCTTGAAATTCAACGTTTTCAATATCAACTTTATAAATTTCTTTTAACCCAGTTTTAATCGCCGTGTTTATGATTTCTTGAATGTTCATCAAAATAAAAATTAAGCCGCAAAATTAATGAATTCATAAAGGATTTACTATTTTTAATGCTGATTAATATTCAAGTATGAAAACTATATATTTAATAAGTTTATTTGTGCTTTCTACCTTTTTTTCCTGTAAGGCTCAAAATGAAAAAGAAGTTTATAAATCTGAAAACCTTGTCATCCAACAATTAACTGAAAATACTTTTGTGCATATATCTTATTTACAAACGCAAGATTTTGGAAACGTGGCTTGTAACGGCATGTTATTTATTAACGGAGATGAAGCTATGGTTTTTGACACTCCAACTAATGATATTGCTTCAGAAGAATTAATTGATTGGTTAAATAAGGATGAAAAAATGGATATTAAAGGAGTAATAGCCACTCATTTCCATGATGATTGCCTTGGTGGACTAAAAAAATTTCATGATAGTAATATTCCTTCTTATGCTTCTGAACAAACTATAAAATTCGCCAACAAACAAAATTCAGTACTGCCTAAAACCAGTCTGAATTTTGATGTAGATTTGGAAATTAATGGAAAAGAAGTAAGGAACTTATATTTTGGCGAGGGCCATACAAAAGATAATATTGTGTGTTACATTCCTTCTGAAAAAGTGCTATTTGGTGGTTGTTTAATCAAAGAAGTTGGGGCAACGAAAGGGTATTTAGGTGATGCCAATACTGACGAATGGTCAAATACAGTAACAAAGATTAAAAAAGGGTTACCAGATATTAAATTTGTAATTCCAGGTCACGGAAAAACTGGAGGCACGGAATTATTAACGTACACAATAAAATTATTTAATGAACATTAAAATAAAATGGGTACTTAGACTCTGAGTAAAAACCTTAAAATTAATAAATTATTGAATGTTTATCTAAATTAAAACGAACATTAACGGATAACTAAAATGGCATTTATAGATTATTATAAAATATTAGGAGTTGCAAAAACCGCTTCTGAAAAAGACATTAAAAAAGCCTATAGGAAATTGGCTAGGAAATATCATCCTGATGTAAACCCGAATGATAAAGAGGCAGAAAAAAAGTTCAAAGAAATAAATGAAGCTCATGAAGTATTGAGCAATCCTGCCAACAGAAAAAAATACGACGAATACGGTAAAGATTGGCAACATGCCGAACAGTTTGAAAAGGCCAAACAGCAACGCAGACAACAACATCAAGGAAGTTCGCAACGGCAATATTCGGGCGGGTTTTCAGAAGATGACTTTTCAGACTTTTTTGAATCTATGTTCGGTGGGTCTTCGGGTAGGCAACAATCTAGACAAAACGTAAAATTCAGAGGTCAAGATTTTAACGCCGAATTGCAATTAACCCTAAATGATGTGTATACTATTCACAAAAGAACATTGACGGTAAATGATAAAAACATTAGAATTACAATTCCTGCTGGTATTGAAAACGGACAAGTTATTAAAATAAAAGGCCATGGAGGTAAAGGCGTAAACGGAGGTCCTAGCGGTGATTTGTACATTAAGTTTCTAATAAATAACAACACTAAATTTAGGCGAGATAAAGACAACCTCTATACCGATGTCGAAATAGATTTATATACTGCAATACTTGGTGGTGAAGTAACGATTAATACTTTTGATGGAAAGGTAAAACTAAAGGTTAAATCTGAAACCCAAAATGGCACCAAAGTTAAATTAAAAGGAAAAGGATTCCCGAAATACAAAAAAGAAGGGCAGTTTGGTGATTTATTTATTACTTATCAAATAAAAATGCCCACAAACTTATCCGCCAAAGAAAAAGAACTTTTTAAGGAACTTCAAAAATTGAGATAATTATGGATACCGACAACTATATAACTATTGAACAATTTTGCTCGTATTATAATGTGCCAACATCATTTTTTGATCGCTTAAACGAATATGAGCTGGTTGAAATTATAGAAGTGGAAACCACACCATGTGTGTTTAAAGAACACATTAGCGATATTGAAAAATTAATGCGTCTGCATTTTGATCTGAACATAAATATGGAAGGACTGGACGTTGTAAATAAATTATTAAAACGTGTTGAAAATTTGCAACAAGAAATTACAACCCTCAATAATCGGTTAAGTTTGTATGAAGATAATTAGTTAGTTAAAAAATGAAAAGATATCAAATCCAAAAATCACCCTTTGTAGTACCAACGGACGACGGCAAACTTATTGAAGAGCATTTCGGTTTAGCTACCGATGGCAGTTCCAATATTAGTATAGCTTATATGGTAGCTCCTCCAAATTGGTCGGAGCCTTTTCAAACTCCAGAATTTGATGAATACACATTTATTATAAAAGGCAAAAAACAATTTATTATTGAACATGAAAAAGTAATTTTAGAAGCTGGGCAATCCATTAAAGTGCTGAAAAACACAAGGGTTCAATATTCGAATCCGTTTGATGAGCCTTGTGAATATTTAGCCATTTGCAACCCTGCTTTTTCCATTCAATTAGTAAATAGAGAAACTTAAAAAATAAATTTATGTCAAAAATACAACCATTCCATATTGCAATTCCCGTTCATAATTTAGCTGAGTGTAGAAAATTCTATAATGAAATTATTGGCTGCGAAGAAGGCAGAAGCAGCGACCATTGGGTAGATTTCAATTTGTTCGGTCACCAACTGGTTATTCATTACAAACCGAAATCGGAAGAAAACCTTCATACTAATGCCGTTGATGGAAAAAGTGTACCTGTACCACATTACGGTGTTGTTCTGGAATGGGACACTTTTCACGAATTTGCCGATAATCTAAAAACAAAAAACATTGAATTTGTTATAGAACCCTATATCCGATTTAAAGGAGAGCTCGGCGAGCAGACTACCATGTTTTTTTTAGACCCAGTGGGGAATGCGTTGGAATTTAAGGCTTTTAAAGATGTTAGTCAGCTTTTCGCGAAGTGATTTTCGCCACTAATTCACTAATTGCAAAGCTAATTGTATGAGGAATAATTTCCACAAATAAAAAATCTATAGATTTTTTAAATTAGCGGTAATTCTTCTCAGAAAAAACAATAAACAAAAAATAGTGCACCTGCCCGTCAGGCAGGCGGGTTCGTGGCTATTTTTTGAATTCTTGCTTATATATCGTTAATTGTTAAAATAAAGGTTAAATATTTGCTAATTGTTTTGTTATACCCCTACTGAAACATGTGATTTTGTAACTTTACGTAAAATATATTTATTATGATTTTAATAAAAGTTATCGTAACAATTTTAATCACACTTCTTTCTTTATTAAGCTAATTTTTTAATTCATGATGTCGCTAAGAATTAAATCATTATATCTGCTGTTATTATTAACAGTTTCAGTTTACGGTCAAGAATATGTTGGTAAAGGTGAGGATATTACTGCTATATTAAAAGTCGGTAAACAATTTTCAAAGGCATATGTTGATGGTGATATTGCCAAACTAACTTCTTTCTATAGCGAAGACGGTAAAATTTTTCCCGATAAATCAGATATTATCGTAGGCCATGAAGCCATTAAAAAACGATGGACATTACCCAAACATATACAAATTGTTTCCCATAAAGCCACTCCAAAAGAAATCAATGTAATTGACGGTTATGCCTATGACTATGGCTATTATGAAGGGAGTTCTAAAAATTCAAAAAATAATACCACTACTAATTTCAAAGGCAAATACGTGATAGTTTGGAAAAAAGAAAATCAAGATTGGAAAATGTACCTTGATATGTGGAATGCTCTAGAATAAAATTTTTAAAATTACCTTCTATTTTTACAAGCTAACAATGTGTTTTTCAACAACATTGCGATTGTCATTGGTCCTACGCCACCTGGAACAGGAGTTATAAAACTTGCTTTTTTACTTACACTTTCAAAATGAACATCACCAGCCAATCTATAACCTCTTTTTTTAGAAGTATCATCAACACGGGTTATTCCCACATCTATAATCACAGCGTCTTGTTTAACCATATCTCCAGTTAAAAATTCAGCAATACCCAGAGCGGCGACAATAATATCTGCTTGTAAGGTTAATTCTTTTAAATTTTTTGTACGGCTATGAGCAACGGTTACAGTAGCGTTGCCCGCTTTTCGTTTTTGGCTCATTAATATGCTCATAGGGCGACCAACAATGTGGCTTCTACCAATTACCACAACGTGTTTTCCTGAAGTTTCTACTTCATATCTCTCCAAGAGTTCTAAAATTCCGAAAGGTGTTGCTGGTAAAAAAGAGGGTAAATCTAAAGTCATTTTACCAACGTTCACAGGGTGAAAACCATCCACATCTTTATTTGGGTCAACCGCCATTAGCACCTTTTGCTCGTCAATGTGTTTTGGTAATGGCAATTGTACAATAAAACCATCAATACCATCATCATTATTAAGTTTGTCAATTTCTTTTAATAGTCTTTCTTCTGTAGTTTCTTCAGGTAAATCGATTAACGTAGAATCAAAGCCAACTAATTCACAAGCTTTTACTTTTGCACCAACGTAGGTCATGCTGGCACCATCGGTTCCAACTAAAACGGCGGTCAAATGAGGTGTTTTTTTACCTTCTTTTTTTAGTTGTTTAACTGATTCAGCAATTTCTGATTTTAAATCTGCTGATGTTTTTTTTCCGTCAAGTATAGTCATTGTTCAAGTCTTCAGTCCGCAGTCTTCAGTCTGCAGTATTATTATAGTCCAAATTTATTGGGATTATTTATCATATAATTTAATAGTTTGCCAATTTCTTCACTTTTATCTTGAAGTTCGGCTCGTTTTATTTCATCTATATAATTGCATGCAAGTGCAAAATCTAACCAAAGTTGAGTTTCAGAATTTTCACTGTCAGCATCTGATAATTTACTTTTAAAATGTTTCTCATATTGACGTTTCCGATAAGCCTCGGCAATCGCCGAACAAACCGCTCTACTTGAACGCACAATTTGAGAACTCAATCCAAACTGTTCGTAACCGGGAAACTTCCTTGATATATGATAAACCTCCATCGCTAAGGCAAACCCCTCTTGATAGGCTAGTAGTGTTTTAAAACTCATCTAATTACCGTCTTATAAGTTATATCTGACCAATTTTTGATCGAAGACTGCCAACTGAAGACTGTCAACTTATTTCATTCCCTTCATCATCTGCATCATTTTTTTACCGCCACCACCTTGCATCATTTTCATCATTTTGCTCATTTGGTCAAATTGTTTCATTAATTGATTTACTTCCTGAACCGAAGTTCCTGAACCTTTGGCAATACGTTTTTTTCTACTGGCATTAATTACGGAAGGTGTACTTCTTTCACTTGGCGTCATGGAATGAATAATAGCTTCAATTCCTTTAAAAGCGTCATCATCAATATCAACGTCTTTCATGGCCTTGCCAACACCAGGAATCATACCTACTAAATCTTTCATATTCCCCATTTTCTTTATTTGCTGAATCTGTTTTAAGAAATCATCAAATCCGAATTGGTTCTTTGCTATTTTCTTTTGTATTTTTCTTGCTTCCTCTTCATCATATTGTTCTTGGGCTCTTTCTACTAAAGAAACCACATCACCCATGCCCAAAATACGTTCCGCCATCCTGTCGGGATGAAAAACATCAATGGCTTCCATCTTCTCACCAGTACCAATAAACTTGATAGGCTTATCAACAACCGACTTAATAGATAATGCTGCACCACCACGCGTATCACCATCTAATTTCGTTAAGATAACACCTTCAAAATTCAATACATCATTAAAAGCTTTGGCAGTATTTACAGCATCTTGACCTGTCATGGAATCTACAACAAACAAGGTCTCTTGTGGATTTACCGCTTTATGAATGTTAGAAATCTCCGTCATCATGGCATCATCAACCGCTAAACGACCAGCGGTATCAATAATAACCACATTTTTGCCATTTGCCTTAGCGTATTTTATAGCGTTTTGAGAAATTTCAACAGGATTTTGATTGCCTTCTTCCGCGTAAACTTCTACATCAATTTGCTCACCTACTACTTTTAATTGATTGATGGCTGCAGGTCTGTAAACATCACAACCTACTAATAAAACCTGTTTTGATTTTTTCGTTTTTAGGAAATTCGCCAATTTACCAGAAAATGTTGTTTTACCTGAACCTTGTAAACCAGACATTAAAATTACGGTAGGCGAACCTCCTAAATTAATACCAACGGTTTCACCGCCCATAAGTTCGGTCAACTCGTCTTTTACAATTTTAACAAGTAATTGCCCTGGGTTTAGCGTAGTTAATACATTTTGCCCTAATGCTTTTTCCTTTACACGTGCAGTAAATTCTTTGGCAATTTTATAGTTTACATCGGCATCTAATAAAGCCCTACGGACTTCCTTTAACGTTTCTGCAACATTTATTTCGGTTATTTGTCCATGCCCTTTTAAGACGTGGATAGCTTTATCTAACTTATCACTTAAATTTGAAAACATTGGCGTTCTACATTTTTAGAGGTGCAAAGATAAGGATTACAAGTTAAAATTTTAAATGGTTGAGATGCGATTTTACAATAAAATTTGGTGTTACTATCTCTATTTGGTAACACAGAATTCGTATTAGTTATTTCCTCCACACTTTAAGTAGTAAAATACTTTATATTTGTAACAGCAATATCAGAAAATGAAACTAACTAAAACTAAAAATTTAACTTTCTACACTCCTGAAATTAACGATGATACTGGAGCCATTTTTGTTGATACTACTGTATCGGCAGGTTTTCCTTCACCCGCTGATGATTTTAAAGAGCAACGAATCAGTTTGGATAAAGAGCTTATTAAAAACAAGGAGGCTACGTTTTTTGCCCGTGTTAGCGGGCAGTCTATGATAGGTGCCGGTTTAAATGATAATGATCTTTTAGTAGTGGACAGAAGCTTAGAACCTGAAAATAATAAAATAGCAGTTTGTTTTATTGATGGGGAATTTACCGTAAAGCGTTTAAAAATAGAAAATGATTGCCTTTGGCTTCAACCTGAAAATCCTAATTACAAACCAATTAAAGTGACTGAAGATAATGACTTTATGATCTGGGGAATTGTAACAAGTGTAATAAAAAAAGTGTAATATTTATTTTCAGTAGCGTCCGGTAATGATGAAACATGATCGTAAGAAGCCTTGCAATATATAGCGTCCCTACGGGACGCTACTTTTTACAGGTTCTGTTTTTTTACCCATATTTTATACCTAACGGTATATTTGCCCCAGCGGGGCAATATGTTGGTAATCAACAAGATTCAATTAAACCGATGTCCCGTAGGGACATCATATAATTTTTAATCGGACACTACTGATTTATTTTACAAAACTTTGTAAAGCTATTTCATACCCTTTTAAACCAAAACCTACAATAACTCCAGCCGCATTGGCAGAAATATAAGAATGATGCCTAAATTCTTCACGAGCATAAACGTTGGAAATATGTACTTCTACAACAGGACTTTCAATCGCTTTTACGGCATCACCGATACCAACGGAAGTATGTGTGTAGGCTGCCGCATTTAAGACAATACCGTCGTAATCAAAACCTACTTCGTGCAGTTTATCAATAATTTCTCCCTCTATATTGGATTGAAAATAATCAAGTTGAATCCCAGAATGTTCCTTTTGCAAACTTTTAAAGTACTCTTCAAAAGAAGCATCTCCATAAATAGTGGGTTCGCGTTTGCCCAATAGGTTTAAATTTGGTCCGTTGATGATGATTATTTTCACTCGTTTTATTTTTTTAATTTAATATTGCAAGATATAAAAAAACTAACACCTGCAAATGACTTGGCAAAACGCTTTACAAGATTACCAATTGTACCTAAAAATTGAAAGAGGTCTATCTGCCAATTCTGTTGAGAGTTATACCCGTGATGTAGAAAAATTAATCTTTTTTTTGGAAGTAAATGAAATTAAAATCTCTCCAAAAACAATTTCTGATGAAACCATCCAACAATTTGTTTACAGCGTTTCTAAAGAAGTAAATGCCAGAAGCCAGTCGAGAATTATATCGGGATTACGTAGCTTTTTTGATTATCTGATTTTCGAAAATTATAGAAAGGACAATCCCACTCAAATTTTAGAAACTCCAAAAATTGGAAGAAAACTTCCTGATACCTTGGCTTTGGAAGAAATTGACCTGTTAATAAAACAAATTGATTTAAGTACGCCCGAAGGCGAACGCAATAGAGCTATGCTTGAAACTTTGTACAGCTGCGGCTTACGCGTTACAGAATTAATAACTTTAAAAATATCAGATTTGTTTTTTGCCGAGGGCTTTATAAAAGTCACTGGAAAAGGAAACAAGGAACGTTTTGTGCCTATAAACATTGAAACACAGAAATACATTACCATCTACATCAAACAAATTAGAAGTCATATCAGTATAAAAAAGGGATTTGAAGATACCTTATTCTTAAACAGAAGAGGAAAACAGTTAACCCGAAATATGATTTTTATGATTATAAAAGATTTGGCACTAAAAGCCGATCTCGGCAAAACTGTAAGTCCACATACTTTTAGACATTCATTCGCTACACATTTATTGGAAAATGGAGCCGATTTGCGTTCCATCCAACAAATGTTGGGGCACGAAAGCATTACCACCACAGAAATTTATATGCATGTTGACAAAACTTTTTTAAAGGAAGTGGTGGAGAAATATCATCCGAGGAAATGAGCAGAGAACCCACGCTTTTCGCGTGGTGTGAATCGCTCATCCCGGACGAACAGAGTAAGGTTCGGGATCTCATTAAGCAGTTGGCCGTGTTTGGTCAGAAGTAGCGAAAATAATTCTTGTTATATTAATGAGATTGCCACAGGCATATTACATAGTCGTTCAATGATAAAATTTTTTCAAATGCCTTCGCAATGACAATAGCATCAAATTATTAGTCCAGAATTTTCTCAAAACAAAAACTATTTTCAACACCAGCATATTGCCCATAGTTGGATATTCGCTTAAAACCGCTTTTTTCATACAGAGCGATAGCTTCGGGTTGATTTACACCCGTTTCTAGAATTAGTTTTTTAAAATTTAATTCTTTTGCCCAATTTTCCAACTCGGTAAGTATTTGTGATGCAATACCCTTACCTCTACTTTTAGGCAAAGTAAACATTCTTTTCACTTCCATTATATTGGACTCAAATTCTTTGATAGCTCCACAACCCAAAGGAATTTCATTTTCATACAAAACTACAGTATGTTTAATACTGTCCAATTTATTGAACTGATTGTAGAAATCGTGGTCTTCACCATCGCGTATGGCTAAATCGGCATCTAGTAATTTTACCAAATCGATAAAATCTTTATTTTTAGAATTGGTTCTAACCAGCTTTATCATTGCCTACTAATTTATCGTTAATTTTCTTTCAGGCAAAATTTTGAAAATTGAGTATGTAAGTCTTTGTAAACCTCTCCCACTTTTCCGTTACCGATTAATTTATCATCAATTTGTACAACAGGCATCAATTCTTTGCTAGAACTTGTAATAAATACTTCATCCACATCGTACAATTCTGCGATAGTAATATCCGCTAAGGTTATTGATGGCTTCATCTTCAATAATTTTTTCCGGGTAATGCCTTCTAAAATATTTTCTTTTGGAGTTGAAATTTCTCCATTTTTTACAACAAAAACATTAGCCCTAGAAGTTTCGGTAACATAATCTGTATAATATAAAACATCCGTTGCTTGTGATTCTTTTAGTTCTTGATGCAACATTTGAGGGAAAAAATAATCGGTACTTTTAATTTTAGGGAAAGTTCTTTGGTGATTTTTACTGAGTAGTTTAATGCCTTCTGTATAATCACTTGGATTGTTTACGCTTAAAATACCAGATAAAATAATTAAAGTAGAAGTTGATAAAGTCCCAAAATTTGATGATGAACCTGCGGTTAAAGTAATCCTAATATAACCATGTTGTACTTTATTGACAGCTTGTAACTCTAGAATTTTATTACGCAACTCATCCTTAGTATAAGGATTAGGGATTTTAGAAAGCTGAATGGAATTGATAAACCGGTCCAAATGATCCTCTAGAAATCGGAACTTTCCATTGACCATCCTAAAAAAATCAAAAACGGCATAGGCTCTGTTCAAGCCCAGATCATAAGCACTTATTTGGGCGTTGTCGCAATCAATTACCTTGTCGTTAACGAATCCTTTCAAAATAGGCATGTATTACACGTCATAAGTTCCCTCCCTTCGGGAGGGTTAGGGTGGGCTTTACTTAGCTATATTAACCGCTCTCGTCTCTCTAATTACCGTTACACGAACCTGACCGGGATAGGTCATATCATTCTGAATTTTTTGCGAAATATTAAAGGATAGTTCAGATGCTTTTATGTCATCTACTTTTTCACTTTCAACGATAACACGCAACTCCCTACCTGCTTGAATTGCATAGGCTTTTTGTACACCGGTAAAACCAAAAGCAACATTCTCCAAGTCTTTTAACCTTTGGATATAAGAATCTAATACTTGGCGTCTTGCACCTGGTCTCGCACCCGAAATGGCATCACAAACTTGAACTATCGGAGCAAATAAAGATTTCATTTCAATTTCGTCGTGGTGTGCACCTATGGCATTGCAAACATCAGGTTTTTCACCGTATTTTTGAGCCCATTCCATACCCAATAAAGCGTGTGGTAACTCGCTTTCCGTTTCAGGAACTTTACCAATATCATGTAATAATCCAGCTCTTTTGGCCACTTTAGGGTTTAAGCCCAATTCCGCTGCCATTAAGGCACAAAGGTTGGCAACTTCACGCGAGTGCTGTAATAAATTTTGTCCGTAAGAAGAACGGTATTTCATTCTGCCCACCACTTTTACAAGCTCTGGATGCAGACCGTGTATTCCCAAATCAATTACGGTACGTTTACCCACTTCAACAATTTCTTGGTTTATTTCTTTTGAAGTTTTGGCTACAATTTCTTCTACCCTGGCTGGGTGAATTCTACCATCAGTAACCAATTTATGCAACGATAACCTAGCAATTTCCCTACGGATTGGATCAAAACAAGAAAGTATGATAGCTTCCGGTGTATCATCAACAATAATTTCAACTCCTGTGGCAGATTCCAACGCCCTAATATTACGGCCTTCCCGGCCAATAATCCTACCCTTAACGTCATCAGATTCTAAATTAAAAACAGAGACGCAATTTTCAACGGTTTGTTCAACACCAATACGCTGAATTGTACTTAAAATTATTTTCTTTGCTTCTTGTTGGGCAGTCAATTTAGCCTCTTCAAGTGTGTCTTGGATATAGCTCATAGCATCCGTTTTGGCTTCTTCTCTTAAAGATGTAACCAACTCTTTTTTAGCATCTTCTGCGGAAAGCCCAGAAATTACTTCTAAATGCTCAACATGCTTTTTATGTAATTTTTCGGCCTCGGCTTGTTTCTTTTCCAAGAATTCGATTCTGTAGTCGTAGTCGGCCGCTTTTTCCTCTAGTTTTTTATTTAGTTTGGTAGTTTTATCAAGTTCTTGGGCTACTTTAGACTCTTTTTCACGTATTCTTTTTTCGGCTTCAGAAACTTTTTTATCCCTGCTTAGAATCACTTTTTCATGTTCAGCCTTTAATTCGATAAATTTTTCTTTCGCCTGTAATACTTTATCTTTTTTTAAGACTTCAGCGTCTGTTGTAGCTGTTTTAATAATTGATGAGGCTTGCTTTTTTGCATCTTTTAAAATTGCCGATGCTTTGTTTTTTTCAAGGGTTTTTGCAATAACAAAACCGATTATCAAACCTACTACAATACCAATTATTATTGGTAATATCATTCCTTCCATTGTTTTAGTTTTAGGTAAATTGGTATATTGGAACCCATTTCAGTATTTAAAATGAGTTCATAAAAAAAGCCTACATCTAGAAAGGTTTTTTAAACTCCTTGTAAGACAAGTTTAGGGCTAACTGGCTGATCAAGAATCCGCGATGGTAAATGAATTTACACATACGGCATGCTTTACTAGCTTAGACTCACCCTTTTTAAAAAAATAATGTTGAGTTTAATGAACAAATAACTAAATGTAGGCAGTAATTGTTATATTTTAAAGAACGTATTATAAATGAGCATCTAAAACCGAGCTCATTTCAAGTAATTTTTTTTCTATCTCTTCACCATCTTGGTCGTTATAAATACTTTTCACTTCTTGTAAAGATGCAAATTGCAATGCACACATAGCTAAAACGTCTTGCTTATCCCTTACTTCATAGTTCTCCTCAAAACGTTTTATCAAATCGTTTATTTTCTTTACAGCTTTTCTCACGCCTTCCTCCTCACCTTCACTATTTATTGTTAAAGGATAAACTCTATCGCCAATAGTTACTTTTATTCTTAACTTCTCATCCATTGGGCTTACTCACTTAACTGCAATATGCACTTATCAATTTCGCGTATTAATGTATTTATTTTCAATTTTGTTGTATGCTTATCCTCTTTGCAGCCTACCATCGCATTTGCAACCTTTAATGATTCGTATTTATTTTCAATAGCACTTAAAGATTCTTGCCCTTTTTGAACTTCTTGAACTAATTTTTCGCTTTTTTCCAACAATTGTTGGTTTTCTATCTTCAATAATTCATATTTGGTCAGTAAGTTTTCAAGCTTACCTTGCAGTGAATCAACTATTTCTAAAACGTTACTCATTAAATACAGAGATTCTAAACATTATCAACAAATTTAGTGTTCTATTTAGAATTAACCAAGGTTTTTTAAATTATTATTGAATATTAAGCTTGAAATATTGATAATCAGCATATTAATTATAGTCATTTATAATATTTTTTAATTCAATTTTGAATGATTATTTTTGCCGCTATCATGAGAAGAATTTTATCGATCAGTATAGTATTATTTAGCTTTTTAAACGGTTTTGCACAAGCTAATTATCCTAAAGATTATTTTAGAAGCCCTTTGGAGGTGCCTTTGATTTTATCGGGTACCTTTGGTGAATTGCGTACCAATCATTTCCATGGAGGATTAGATATAAAGACGCAACAACGTGAGGGATTAAACGTGGTAGGTATTGCTGATGGCTATGTTTCTCGAATAAAAATACAACATTGGGGCTATGGTAAAGCCTTGTACGTTACACATCCCAACGGATATACTTCTGTATATGGGCATTTAAAAAAGTTTGCTCCCGAAATTGAGATGTATGTTAAAAAACATCAGTACGCAAAAGAGAGTTACACATTGGAACTATTTCCCAAAGCCAATGAACTAAAAGTTGAAAAAGGAAAACTCATTGCTTACAGTGGTAATTCGGGCAGTTCTGGCGGGCCACATGTACATTTTGAAATTCGTGACGGCAAATCAAACCCAATAAACCCAATGTTTTTTGGTATTGACATTCCAGATTCTCAAAATCCGCTTATTAGAGCGGGGGTTGTATATTCTTTTGGGGATTCTACCCATGTAGATGGCACAAACGATATTAAGGAACTTATCATTAAAAATAAAAACGGCAACTTGGTTGCCAATCCGATCGAGGCTTATGGAAAAATCGGAATAGGTGTTAACGCAGTCGATAAATTGGATGGAGCTTTGAACAATAACGGTATTTTTAATTTGCAAATGACCGTAAACGGCAAAAAGGTATATGAGCACGAAGTGAATACTTTTAGTTTTGCCGAAACACGTTACATTAATACACTAGTAGATTATGAAAGATACTATCAGAAAAGGCAAAAAATTCAAAAGTGCTTTGTAGAACCTTCCAATAAATTGAGCATTTACAGAGCTTTGGAAAACAATGGCTACATTAACATTGAAGACGGATTATCGTACAACATTGAAGTTATTGCGAAAGATTTTAAGGGAAACATCACCAAGCTGATTATCCCCATAAAAGGAAAAAAAGCAGATAAAATTGTTAAAAAAGCTATTGAAAAAACACCTCATTTCTTTAGGGCATACGAGTTTAACAAACTCAATAAGGAAAATGTAAGTGTTGCTTTTCCTAAAAATAGTTTCTACAAGGATATTTATTTTGATTTTGACTATGATGGCAAAATTGTAAAATTGCATAACGGTGGAATTCCCTTGCACCGTAACTTTACATTGACTTTTGACATTTCCGATTATCCCGCCAAGGATAAGAAACAGGTTATCATAGCATCAATTAATAAAAAAGGGAGATTATCTTATGCTTCCACCAAACGAAAAGATAACAAACTTTATACATTGAGTAGAAGTTTAGGAAATTATACATTGGCTATCGATTCTATTGCTCCTAAAATTAGCCCCACCAATTTTAAGGATAAACAATGGCTTTCAAAATACCGTTATTTGAAATTGAAAATAACCGATAATCTTTCGGGAATAAAATCGTACCGTGGCGAAATAAATGGAAAATGGGTACTTTTTGAATATGAACCGAAAAAAAACATGCTTACTTACGATTTTAACGACGGTAAATTAGAGGGCAACAAACACAAGTTAAAACTAACGGTTGTTGATAATGTAAACAATACTAATGTGTATATTGCAACGTTTAATACTAAATAAAGAAGGAAGCCCGAAGCGTTAAGACGGAAGTGAAAAAAGGTACGAGTTATGAGTTTCTGAAACTGGAATTTGAAGATAAAACTACTTTTTAGTTCTAATGTCAGTTCGAGTGATGCTTCTGGAATGTAATTTGCTTAATGTAAAGGTTACGCATCGTATCGAGAACAGCTTCTCGATACATTTTCTTTTCCGCTGTCGCTCTAAAGAAAACACTCGAATTGACGTTTTGAGTAACCTCAATTCAATTAAGCAACTAAAAAATCATAATCAAGAGCCGATTGAAGTACTAAAATTATATTTTACCAAAGACAATCATTGTTGAAAGCATCAATTTCTTTTTTAGCCCTATTTTTTTTACTCGTCACCTTTGCTTTTGCCCAAACGGCAACTATAAAAGGTACGGTAAAAGATGAAGATGGCAAACCTGTTGATAATGTTTCTGTAACTTACAATCAACAAGGAACTACAACCGACAGCAAAGGCAAATACGAACTTACTATTCCTGCAAATGTTGAAATCACCATAACGTTTAGCCATATTGCATTTACCTCAATCAATAAAAAAGTAAAAGTTCCTAAAAACAGAAACTTGTTTTTTTCTCCTAAACTTAAAGTAAAAATCGAAGAAATAGAAACGGTTACCATAAAAGACAAAAAAGATGAGGCTCAGGGCATTGACAAAGTACCCATAGAAACTATAAATGATTTACCAAGTGCCAATTCTGGCATTGAAGGCACTTTAAAAAATATTGGTTTGGGCGTTAGTGGTAATAACGAATTGAGCACACAATACAATGTTAGAGGAGGAAATTATGATGAAAATTTGGTCTATGTTAATGGCATTGAAGTCTATCGTCCTTTTTTGGTGCGATCAGGGCAACAGGAAGGGTTAAGTTTTGTTAACCCAAACCTAACGCAAAATGTAAAATTTTCGGCAGGAGGATTTCAAGCCAAATATGGTGATAAATTATCGTCTGTTTTAGATATCACCTATAAAAAACCTAAAGAATTTGCAGTTGGATTAGAGGCAAGCTTACTTGGCGGAAGTTTAACCGTTGAAGGAATTTCTAAAGACAATAAACTCTCGGCAATTTTAGGTGCTAGATATAGAAATAACAGTCTATTTGTCAATAAAAAGGATATTGAAACCAATTTTAAACCCAATTTTACGGATGTTCAGACGTATATTTCCTATCAATTTAATAATCGGTTAAGTTTAGATTTTTTAGGAAACTTCTCCTTAAATAATTATAAATATACACCCATAAGCCGACAAACGAAATTTGGGACATTAGCTGAGCCAAAGGCTTTAGTAGTAAATTATAGAGGTAAAGAAATCGACCAGTATTTAACACTTTTTGGTGCTTTAAAAGGTACCTACTTGGTAAATGAAAATCTTAAGTTAGAACTGACCTCATCCGCCTATAACACCCAAGAAGAAGAACATTACGATATTTTAGCATTTTACGGTATTGGTGACGTAAATGCCGATTTTGGCAGTGACAATTTTGGCGATGTTGAATTTTCACAAGCCATTGGCTCTCAACTAGATCATGCCAGAAACGATTTAGACGCTTTAATTAGAAATATTCAACTGAAAGCGACGTTGAAAAAGGACAAACATCTTTTTGAGTTTGGAGCAAAATACCAATTGGAAGACATAAAAGATAGAATTATTGAATGGGAAGTGATAGACTCCGCAGGGTTTTCATTGCGACCTCCGCATCTATTACCACGCAACGACGAACCTTACAATCCTTATACTGGGCCAATCGTGCCTTTTACAAGTATTAGAGCTACAAATAACGTTCAAATCAACAGAATATCAGGTTTTGGACAGTGGAGCATGTCAACCTATATTGGGGATCATCAATTATGGTTTAATGCTGGTGTTAGAGCTCAAAATTGGAAGGTAAAAGCAGAAGGTATTGAAGAAAAAGGGCATACAGTTATAAGTCCCAGAGCACAACTTGCCATAAAACCCGATTGGGAAAAAGACATGCTTTTTAGGGCATCAGGTGGGTATTATTATCAACCCCCGTTTTATAGAGAATTAAGAGATTCATTAGGTATGGTACATCCAGAAGTTAAAGCACAACGTTCTATTCATTTTGTATTGGGCAATGATTATAGTTTTAAATTATGGAACAGACCCTTTAAACTCGTAACCGAAGCCTATTATAAAATCCTATCGGATGTGAACCCGTTTACCGTTGATAATGTCCAAATCCGATATCGTGCAAAAAACAATGCCAAAGCCTATGCTATGGGATTTGATGCCCGTATCAATGGGGAATTTGTAGAAGGTACGGAATCTTACTTTAGTTTTGGCTATCTAAAAACTGAAGAAAATATTGATAATCAAGGCTATATTTCACGGCCTACCGATCAGCGATTGAAATTTGCCGTGTTATTTCAAGA
Organism: Aureibaculum koreense; assembly: GCF_034296135.1. Classification (NCBI taxonomy): domain Bacteria; kingdom Pseudomonadati; phylum Bacteroidota; class Flavobacteriia; order Flavobacteriales; family Flavobacteriaceae; genus Aureibaculum; species Aureibaculum koreense. Next base: position 70,259 of record NZ_JAXKVV010000008.1, on the reverse strand, counting down.
TTATGTTCCTAATTACCCCAATTTAAAAATGTATTTGAATATGGTGTATAATACGGGAGTTCCGGGCGGTTCACCTTCGTATGCCAATCCTTATATTTTTCAAAATAGATTAAAAGATTATTTTAGATCGGATATTGGTATTTCTTATGTTTTTAAAGATGCTGAAAACACGACCAGCATCAAATGGTTAAAAAATTTTAAAGAATTCTCTTTAGGTATAGAGCTCTTTAATATGTTTGACGTACAAAATTCAATAACCAATACTTGGGTTAGAGATATTGCTTCATCACGGTCAATAGGCATCCCTAATTTTTTGTCGGGCAGGGTGTTGAATGTGAAATTGAAGATCGGGTTGTAAAAGCCCATCCCTAGCCCTTCCCTGTGCCTCCGCTTCGCAACCGCTAAAGCTTTTAGCGAACGCGGCAAAGCTATGGCGACACGCGGAAAGGGAAGGGAACTTAGAACGCGTAGTTTTTAGGTCCTAAGAAATTCTCTGTGAATCTCTGCGTTTCTCTGTGAATCTCCGTGGTATAACTTATCAACCACAAACTACAAACCACAGACAGAGAAATTCTTTAAATCCAATTTTAAACCTTTCTCAACGTTATTAGTCTAAAGACAAAATCTATTTATTGATAGCCGAAACTGAACTCATATCGGAATTGAAAAACCCGCTAACACAAGAAAAAGCGTTTAGCGGGCTTATGTCTTTATATAAAGAGCGTTTGTATTGGCATATACGTAAAATAGTGATCTCTCATGACGATGCCGATGACGTTTTACAGAATACTTTTATTAAAGTGTATAGAAATATTGATAAATTTAATGCAGAAAGTAAAATTTACTCTTGGATGTATAGAATTGCCACCAACGAGTCCATTACCTTTATTAATAAAAGGGCTAAAATACAAAATGTTGATGTTAATGAACTGCAAGGCAAAATGGTACAGAATTTAGAATCTGATGTGTATTTTAATGGTGATGAAATTCAACTCAAATTACAAAAGGCCATTGCTACATTACCACAAAAACAACAATTGGTATTTAATATGAAATATTTTGATGCTATGAAATATCAAGACATTTCCGATATTTTGGAAACCTCGGTAGGTGCGTTAAAAGCCTCATACCATCATGCAGTAAAAAAGATAGAGAAATATATAACAGAATAACTTTTAAACTATTCCAATAAAACAGAGTCTAAAATTAAAATGAAGAAAAGTAAACTAGAAAATATTAAAAAATCAGGATTTAAAACGCCAAAAGATTATTTTGAGACGTTTGAGGATTCTGTTTTTGTCAAAATGTCTAGTGATAATTTTCCTAAAAAAGAGGGATTTAAAAGTCCTAGTGGATATTTTGATTCTGTAGAAGACAGTTTGTTCGAAAAACTAAATCTTGAAAAAACTAAAAAAGAAACAGGATTTAAAGTTCCTGAAAATTATCTAGAAACTGTTGAAGATAAAGTTTTAAAAACTATTAAAAACAAACAAGAAGAACCCAAAGTAATTAATTTTAAGACTGTTTTCTTAAAAAGATTAATCCCAATTGCTGCGGCGGCTTCATTATTACTGTTTATTTTTATAAATTACAATCAAACAACCAAAGATGTTAATTTAGACCAATTGGCTTCAACTGAAATAGAACAATGGATTGATGATGATTTAATTACCTTTGACACTTACGAAATTACCGAAGTATTTGATGATGTAGAATTGGAAAGTCAACCTATTTTTGAAGAAGAAGATATAGAAGACTACTTAAATGGCACGGATATTGAAAGCTTAATACTAGAAAATTGATGAATATAAAAAAATTCATATTTGGAATATTATTATTTACGGTGTTCATGGGATTTGCCCAACGTAATGATAACGACAAAATAAAAGCTTACAAAACCGCTTTTATTACAGATGCATTGGAATTAACTTCTGACGAAGCTGAAAAGTTTTGGCCAGTTTATAATGCGTATGAAAAAGAATATCAGAAAATTAAAATTGCGAAAACGCGACAAATATTTAGAAAAATTAGAGCTGCAGGTGGTGTTGACAAATTAAGTAATGCAGAAGCAGATACAATTTTAGAAGAATTTTTAGAGATTGATGTTAAAGTGGCTGAAGCCAAAGAAAAATTAAAAAAGGATTTAACTGGTGTTATATCGGCTAAAAAAATGATAAAATTAATAAGTGCAGAACAAAATTTTAATAAGGAGCTACTGAAACGATTTAGAAATAGAGCAGGTAATCCGGAAAGAAACTAATTTACCATTCAATTTGGTAAGATGATGTTATTTTTTAAATTTGCACCCGAAAAAAGAAAAGAAAAAGATGAAAAAATTACAATTAATTGCCTTCTTGGCTTTTGCTATGTTCTCAGTTTGTAGTATAAACGCACAATCTGAAACGGACACTTCAAAAAAAGCTACCATAAACAGTTCGGAAAAAACACCAGAAAAAATCACTTTTAAAGATATTGATTATTACATTATTGATGGTGTTTGGTATGCAAAAATTAACAAAAAATTTGTGTTGAGAACGGCCCCTAAAGGTGCTAGACTTAAAAACTTACCCAAAGGTTGCACAACTAAGGTTTTGGGAGGCACTAAATACTATACGTTAAAAGGAATTTTTTATAAAAAACTAAAAAACGGAATGTACGAAGTAGCGAGACCGTAGTTTTAGTAGGCAGTGTTCAGTTGGCAGTTGGCAGCTTTTTCTGGCTTTTCCCAAATTCTGAACTTTTACCCGTCCGTATCCGCCAACTGGCGGAGAAGGCGGGCATTACTCTGAACTATTTAACTCGTAACCATATACATTTTCTCTCGTTGCTCTTTTATCTTCTTATCTTCAAAATAATCATCAAAGGTCATATACCTATCAATTGCTCCAGATGGTGTTAGCTCTATTACTCTGTTGGCAACCGTCTGTGCAAATTCATGATCGTGCGTTGCGAACAACACAGTTCCTTTAAAGTTTTTAAGCGAATTGTTAAAAGCTTGAATTGATTCTAAATCCAAGTGGTTGGTAGGTTCATCCAACATCAGCACATTGGCTCTCAACATCATCATTCTTGATAACATACAGCGAACTTTTTCACCACCTGAAAGGACATTACATTTTTTAAGGGCTTCTTCTCCACTAAAAATCATTTTCCCTAAAAATCCACGAATATAGACTTCTTCGCGTTCTTCTTCGGTAGTTGCCCATTGCCTTAACCAATCGACCAAACTCAAATTATTATCGAAGAAATGTGAATTTTCCAAAGGCAAATACGCTTGTGTGGTAGTTACGCCCCAAGCAAACTTTCCTGCATCTTGTTTCATATTTCCATTAATAATTTCAAAAAATGCGGTAACCGCACGAGAATCTTTTGAGAAAATTACCACTTTATCTCCTTTGGCCAAATTGATATTGATATTATCAAATAACAATTCACCGTCAATTGATTTTTGCAATCCTTCAATATTTAATATTTGATCACCAGCCTCACGCTCTCGTTCAAAAATTATAGCAGGATAACGTCTGCTAGATGGTTTTATATCAGAAATATTCAATTTTTCAATCATCTTTTTTCTACTGGTTGCTTGCTTAGATTTAGCAACGTTAGCAGAAAAACGACGGATAAACTCTTCCAATTCCTTTTTCTTTTCTTCAGCCTTTTTATTTTGCTGAGAACGTTGACGAGCAGCTAATTGACTAGATTCGTACCAAAAAGAATAATTACCGGAATAGTGATTAATCTTTCCAAAATCAATATCAGAAATATGCGTACAAACGGCATCTAAAAAGTGCCTATCGTGCGAAACGACAATTACCGTGTTTTCATAATTGGCCAAAAAGTTTTCTAACCATTTAATGGTTTCATAATCCAGATCATTGGTAGGCTCATCCATAATCAGCACATCCGGATTTCCAAATAAGGCCTGTGCCAATAGCACACGTACCTTTGCCTTACCGTCCAAATCTTTCATCAATGTATAATGCTGTTCTTCTTTTACTCCCAAATTCGACAATAACGCCGCGGCATCGCTCTCTGCGTTCCAACCGTTCATTTCTTCAAATTCCACTTGTAGCTCACCAATTTTTTCAGCATTTTCATCGGAATAATCAGCATACAAAGCATCAATTTCAGTCTTAACCTTAAAAAGTTGTTTATTACCTCTTAACACGGTTTCCAAAACAGGATATTCATCCGCAGCGTTGTGGTCTTGCGACAGTACCGACATACGCTTTCCTTTTTCTAAAGAAACCGTACCCGAAGTAGGATCTATCTCACCTGAAATAATCTTTAAAAAAGTAGATTTTCCGGCACCGTTCGCACCGATTATTCCATAACAATTGCCTTGCGTAAAAATGGTATTTACGTCGTCAAATAAAATGCGTTTTCCGAATTGTACCGATAAGTTAGAAACTGATAACATTTTTGTTTTTTTAAATTCCGTGCAAAAGTAAGGAATGCTTAGTTATTAGCGAAACTAACAGAGCCATAATTTAACATCACATTAACTAAATTTAGCATTATGAATGGCTAATTTTGTCTTGTTCAGTAAAACCTGATGAATTTGGTGAAACCATTACATTTATTTTTTACCGGTAAATTTTTATTTTTATTGCTTTCTGCACTTTTATTTTTGAGCTGTAAGAATAAAACCAAAACAGATGTTGCCTATTTTGGCGGTCAAATTATCAATCCGAAATCCGATAAAGTTTATTTTTATAAAAACGATGAATTATTGGATTCCTCTAAGTTGAGTGTCAACAATAAATTCTTAATAAAATTAGACAAATTTTCTGAAGGATTTTACAAGTTTGTTCATGGCAACGAATATCAAAATCTATATATGGAACCTAGTGACAGTTTGTTAATTAGGTTAAACACATGGGACTTTGACGAATCATTGGTTTTTAGTGGAAAAGGTGCCGAACGCAATAATTTTTTAATCAATTTATTCTTAATCAATCAAAAAGAAGACAGATCGTTCAATAAATTTTATAAGCTAAATGACAGCTTGTTCCAACTAAAAATAGACTCCGTATTAAAATTAAAAAACCTACTTTACTCACAGTTTAAAGCTGAAGTTCCAGAAAATTCTGTGTTGTTCGATAAATTAGTAAACGCAGCAATTAACTACCCTGCTTATACGAAAAAGGAAATCTATCCTTATAACAATATGAAAGTCTTAAAGTCAGAAAAACATCCTGAAATTAACCCGATCTTTTTTAAATTTAGGAAAAATATTAATCTAGATGATGAAGAATTAATAGGGTTTTATCCACATGAGAGTTATGTTAGAGCTTATTTGATCCATTTGGCGTATGAGAAACAGGTACTTGATAGTTTTAAAAGCGATCTGGATGTAAATATGATGCAAGCTGCACTTGAAAACGTTAAAAACGAGACCGTAAAAAATAAATTTTTGCATATTGGAATTTGGTACACTTTATTAAATGAAAATACTTCCCTTAAAGAAAAAGAAAGAGCAACACGTTTATTTTTTGACCATTCAACTGATGAAAAGAGTGTAGCAGCTATATCCAATTTAATCGAGGTTTCCAAGCAATTACCAAAAGGAAAAAAAATTCCAGACATCTCACCTCTTAACTTTGAGAATAAAATTGTTGAGCTTAATAAGGTCATTAAAAATAAAAATACAGTAATATGTACTTGGCCCGATGATTCTAGTGAAATGGATAATTTTGCCAAACGATTTAATTATTTAGAAAAAAAATATCCTAATTATTTATTTATTGGTCTCACATCTTCTTACCAGGAAAAAGAATGGAAAAACCTAATTAAAATAAAAAAATTGAATAAAAACAGTCATTACCGTATTGATAAAGGTATAGATTGGTTAGATATTAATTTTCCAAGAGCAATTATAATAGACAAAGAGGGCAAAGTTCAAAACAATTTGACACATTTGGCCAACCGCAGTTTTGAAAAGCAGCTTAAACAGCTCAAATAGTTATACCTTTATAGAAGCCTTTGTAGAACCTACCATCGAAGTATCTATTGCCTAAATTCACCTCTTCTTCGTTGTAAAACTTGCCAATATCTAGATATTAGCTTCATTTTTCGCCTCAAATAGGTAAATTTCTGCTAATAAATCTTTTCGCGTTAGGTTCTGCAAAGGCTTCTTATAATTAATTTTAAAAACGGGCATTAATCGTTAAAATAAGCCTACTTTTGCACACTCATAAACAAAAAGGCTTATTTATCTGCTAAGACAGCACAATTGGGAAGCCTTAGTTTGATAAATTTTTAACATATGTCTTTATTTAATGAACTCGGCCTACGCCAAGAAATTGTCAATGCCTTAACCGATCTAGGTTATGAAAAACCTACTCCGATCCAAGAACAAGCAATTCCGCAAATTATTAATTCCAAAAGTGATTTAAAAGCATTTGCACAAACTGGTACCGGCAAAACCGCTGCTTTTAGTTTACCAATTCTAGAAAAATTGGATTTTGACAGTAAGTCCACCCAAGCAATTATTTTGTCGCCTACGCGAGAGCTGGCTATTCAGATAGGTAAAAACATTGAAGAGTTTTCCAAATACCTAAAACGTGTTAATGTGGTAACCGTGTACGGCGGTGCCAATATTGACGAACAAATACGCGGATTAAAAAAAGGTGCTCAAATTGTTGTGGGAACTCCCGGTAGAACCGTTGATTTAATAAAACGCAAAAAACTAAAGCTAGAAGATATTAAATGGGTGGTACTTGATGAAGCCGATGAGATGTTGAACATGGGCTTTAAGGATGATTTAGACCAAGTTTTAGAAGTTACCCCAAAAGAAAAACAAACCTTATTGTTTTCCGCTACTTTTCCTAGAGAAGTAGATGCCATTGCTAAAAACTACATGATGAAACCTGTAGAAATCAGTGCTGGAAAAAAGAACGCTGGTGCGGATAAAGTTTCACACGAATATTATTTGGTTTCTGAAAAAAATAGATACCCTACGCTAAAGAGATTGGCGGATGTCAACCCAGATATTTATGCTATCGTATTTTGCAGAACACGAAGGGAAACAAAAAATGTAGCAGCAAATTTAATTGATGATGGTTATAATGCAGATGCTTTACATGGCGATTTATCTCAGGCTCAGCGAGATATTGTAATGGAGAAATTCCGAGCAAAACATTTACAAATTTTAGTAGCTACAGACGTTGCAGCAAGAGGTTTAGATGTTGATGATTTAACCCATGTTATCAATTATAAATTACCAGATCAGGCAGAAAATTATACACATAGAAGCGGTAGAACGGGCAGAGCCGGCAAAGAAGGTATTTCCATTGCCATTATCAATAACAGAGAAAAAAATGCCCTAAAACCCATTGAAAATAAAATTGGTAAAAAATTCGTTCACCAACAAGTACCTGGCGGTAAAGAAATTTGCGAAAGACAATTGTTCAAGTTGATTGAAAAGGTAAAAGATGTTGAAGTTAATGACGAACAGATCAGTCCTTATTTAGACAGCATTTACGACCAATTAAAAGATATTGACCATAACGAATTGATAAAACGTTTTGTTTCTATTGAATTCAACCAATTTTTATCGTATTACGAAGATGCAGAGGATCTAAACGGCGATGATTCTAAAAGCAGACGAATTACCGATGAAAATTTTACCCGTTTTTATATAAATTTGGGTAAAATGGATGGATTGAATCCTGCCAAATTAATGGGTCTTATTAACGAAAACCTAAAAAAGAGAGATGTAGAAATTGGACAGATTGAAATTCTTAAAAGCTTTTCCTTTTTTGAAATTGACAAAGCTTATGCCGATAAAGTGGTTGAATCATTTCAACATGCTGAATTTGGTGGTAGATCTTTGATTGTAGAAGTAACTACAAAACCAAAAGGCGGTGGAAGAAGAAGTGGTAAAAAACGTGGTTTTGGTGGCAATAGAAATTCTGGAGGAAGAGATAGGCGTTCAGGTGGTGGAGGTTATAAGGGTAAAAGCTCTGGTGGTTATAAAGGTGGAAAAAAGAAAGGTAGCTTTAGTGGAGGTAAGAGAAGTGGGAAACGGTAAATAGGTAAGAGGTACAAAATTCGAGGTACGAGGAAAAAAGTTATGCCTGCCTTCGCAAAAGCTACGGACGGGTAAAAGTTCAGAGTTATAAGTTCAGAATTTTTCTCAAATCTTACATCTAATTCACATATTTCGTTTTCTTTACAAAACTCAACACTATGAAAGAAGTCAAAAAGAAAATCGCTAAAAACAATACGCTCCATTGCATGGAATCTGTTATGGTGATTAACGCTCCAAAAACGAAGGTTCCCAATACAATGGCTATTTTTTCGGTTACATCGTAAAAGCTAAAATATGTCGCGTGATCCGTAGTTTCGGGCAAGAGTTTAGAATATGTTGATCTCGATAAAGATTGAATCGCACCTAAAACCAACCCTATAAATCCGGCCAAAACATAAAAGTAAATATCCACGTCTTCTTGATTTTTATCAAGTAAGAATGCCAAGAAGCATACCAATCCCCAAATGGCAATAGTTATTTTTAAGGTAGCTATGTTACCTAATTTACTTGACAATCTAGAAAATATAAAGGCTCCAGCAATTGCCACAATCTGAACTAGTAATATGGCCGCAATAAGATTTGTAGTTGGCAATCCCAATTCTTTAGACCCAAATACACCCGCCATCAATACTATGGTTTGAACGCCAACACTAAATAGGAAAAAGGAAGTTAAAAATGTCTTTAATGCCGGATAATTTACCAAGTCTTTAAAAACCAGTTTTAAGGCTCTAAATCCTTTCCAGATATAATCATTTTCCGGTTTTTTATGAAATACATTATTGGGTAATCTTTTGAATGTTATTTGTGCAAAACCTAGCCACCAAACACCCACCAATACAAAAGTTAATCGTGTGGGCATGGCACTGTCAACAAAACCAAACCATTCTGGTTTTTGTATCATTATCAGGTTGATTAGCAACAATAGAATTGAACCTGTATATCCAAATATAAAGCCTTTTGCACTCACTTTATCTTGTTGTTCCGGAAAAGCTACTTCGGGCAAATAAGCATTGTAAAAAACAATACTTCCCCAAAAACCTATACTTGCTAAAATTGTAAAAACTATTCCTACCCATAAGGTATCAATTCCTTCAAAGAAAAATAAACTCATTACGGATAGCGATCCCAACAAACAAAATGCTTTTAAAAATTTCTTTTTATTTCCAGTATAATCAGCAATACCCGATAAAATTGGGGAAAGGAAAGCGACAATTAAAAAAGACAATGACAACGCGTAATTGTACAAGGTAATCGGGTCAAAATTTCCTCCTAAAAAAGAAACTGTTTTATAGCTCTCGGTAACTACTCCATAATAAATAGGAAAAACTGCGGTGGAAATCACTAATGAATAAACTGAATTTGCCCAATCGTAAAATGACCAAGCATTGATAAGTTTTTTATCGCCTTTTTTTAACATAGAAATGGGTTGGTTGATAAACAAAAAAGCCGTATTTCAATTGAATTACGGCTTACAATGTACTAATAAATATTAATTTAATTGGCTAAGGCTTTGGCATTAAATTTTTTCGCCATAACCCTTGCTTTAGGCAAGTACGCTCTTAAATCAGCTATTCTAGACTGGTTTGATGGGTGCGTACTTAAAATTTCCGGTGGTGCTTGGCCTCCACGTTCGCTCATTCTTACCCAAACTTCGGCCGCTTCCTCACCGTTATATCCTGCCATTATCATAAATACCAACCCTAATCTATCAGCTTCACGCTCATGTGTTCTACTAAAAGGTAACATAACCCCAACTGTGGAACCAATACCATAAGCGGTATTCCAAATTTGCTGTTGTTCAGGCGATTTATTTGCGGTAGCTACAGCCACGGCTACTCCACCTAGTTGTTGAAGCGTACCTGTTGACATCCGTTCTTGCCCATGTTTCGCAAAGGCGTGGGCTACCTCGTGCCCCATTACTGCGGCAATACCATCTTCATTTTTACAGATAGGCAAAATGCCAGTATAAAAAACTACTTTACCTCCTGGCATACACCAAGCATTTACAGTTTCATCTTCTATCAAATTAAATTCCCATTTATAACTATCTGCTTCAGCTTTCATACCATTTACACGCATAAATCTATCAACGGCCTGAGATATCCTCGCTCCAATATCTTTTATCTGCTTTGTTTTAGCAGCATTATCAGACAATTTGTTTTCTTCTAAAAATCCCTTGTACTGAGCAAAAGCCATAGGTAACACCTGAGCATCACTTACAAAATTTACTCTTTTCCGACCCGTTATTGGTACGGTACTACAGCTTATTAAAAACAGCAATACAAGAGTTAAGGCAATTATTTTTTTCATGTGTTAATTTTTTAAAGTTTTTAATTGTAAAAGTAAATATACAAAAATTGATTAACTTCGTAAATGTATAATTTTACTGCTATTAATTCAAACTTAATGCCAAACAAAAACACTTTTGAAGTTCCAAGTTCTATTGTTCGTACAGGTCAATTATTACAATTGTTTTCTACCAAATTAGCGGCAAAATTTGTAAACAAGCTTTTTGTTACACCACCGCAATTCAAGATACCTGAAAGAGAGGAAATGATGCGAAAAAGTGCAAAGAATATTTTGGTTGACATACAGTCTATCCAAAAGGAAGTAAATATTTATGAGTACGGCTTTTCTAAAACCAAAATACTATTGGTTCATGGATGGGCCGGAAGAGGAACACAACTTTATGAGATTGCCGATAAGTTACTAGAAAACGGAATGATGGTTATTAGTGTTGACCTACCAGCACATGGTCTTTCTGCAGGAAAAACAACTAATTTATTGGAATGTATTACTACACTAGAGCATTTGAACGAAAAATACGGTCCGTTTGAAGCCGCAATAGGTCATTCGTTTGGAGGCATAACTTTGTTAGCTTCTTTGGCTAAACACTCATTTTTAAAGAAATTGGTTGTTATTGGTATTGAAGGTTCTAACAATAAAATTTTAGATCTATTTGTGAAAAAACTGAACTTAAAACCTAAAGTTGCTAAATTGATGAAAAAACAAATAAAGTCTAAATTTAACGTAGATCTTGAATCATTGGCAGCTCTTGAAAGTGCTAAAAAAATTATTATTCCCACTTTAGTGGTACATGACACACAAGATAACGATGTTGATGTAAGTTCTGCCTATAAAATACGTCAAAACTTAACAAATGGAAGACTCTTAATTACCAACGGTTTAGGGCATAGAAAAATATTAAGAGACCATGATACCATCTTTAGAATTATTGATTTTCTTAAAAAATAAAATATGAAAAAAATACTCGCTTTATTATTTATTACACTAATGACAAGTTGCACAGGCAATGCTCAAAAATCTAAAAAAGAAAACAAAAAAATGACTGAAAACAAAGACAAAATTGTAAAAACCGAAGCGGAATGGAAAGCTCAATTGACCGACCAAGAATATTATGTTTTACGCCAAAAAGGTACAGATAGAGCTGGAAATGGGGGCTATACCAAACATTTTGAAAAAGGTACCTATGTCTGTAGAGCATGTGATGCACAGTTATTTAAGTCAGGTAGTAAATATGAAAGTAACTGTGGTTGGCCATCGTTTGATGATGCCATACCAGGCACTATAGACTTTACAAGGGATACCAGTCACGGCATGATTCGTACTGAAATAACATGTACAAAATGTGATGGACATCTAGGTCATATTTTTGATGATGGTCCAAAAGAAACCACAGGTAAACGTTACTGTGTAAATACTAGCTCAATAAAATTTGTTCCTGCTGAGAAAAAATAAGCCCCTCCCTAACCCTCCCCGAAGGGAAGGGAACATGCCGAGTAAACAAAGTTGTCTTACTATATTTATTTGAAATTTTATCAATAAAATGGACTCCAATTATATAGAAAGTATTCAAAAGCAATTTGCCTATTATAAAAGTTTGGGCGATAAAACTTTTGAGCAAATTAATGATGCTGAAATTCATTGGCAGTTTAATGAAGATAGTAATAGCATTGCCATCATCGTTAAACATATTGTAGGCAATATGTTATCACGTTGGACAAATTTTTATACCGAAGATGGCGAAAAAGAATGGCGACACAGAGATACGGAATTTGAAGATACCTACACTTCAAAAGCTGAAATGGTTACTGCTTGGAACAAGGGTTGGAACTGTTTATTCGAAATCATAAAACCAGTTAAACCCAAAGATTTACAACGTATTGTTTACATTAGAAGCGAAGGGCATACCGTTTTGGAAGCCATCAATAGACAATTATGCCATTACGCTTATCATACAGGGCAATTGGTTTATGTGGGTAAATTAATAAAAGGCAATCAGTGGAAAAGTCTTTCCATACCTAAAAATCAATCTTCTGCATATAACAAAGAAAAGTTTGATAATGAAAAGCATCGGGGTCATTTTACTGATGATTTATAGTATCTTTAGCCAAACATTCTATCAAAAATTCAATGACTCACATTCCATATTTGAAGTATTTTCCATTGGTATTTCTATGTTTACTATTGCTTAACAATTGTAAAAAACCTAATTCTAAAGGAGTTAGCAGTAGTCAAGATTTCTGCGAAACCATCCATAGAAATGATTCTATAAGTCTTTCTAAAGAACTCGAAGATATATCGGCAGAAATGCAAAGTAAAACGGGCGTGTATGTTTTGGAAGATGGTGGTGGTTCTTTGATTACACGTGCTTGGCTGACAGATTACGCCGAAAAAACCATTGATATACAATATTTTATTTTTTCAACTGACAATGTTGGCTTAATAGCTTGCGATTATTTGGTCAGAGCAGCGGATCGTGGTGTAAAAGTGCGGATTTTGGTTGACGATATTATGGTCGATGCCGAGTTGGAAGATATATTAATGATGGATAGCCATAAGAATATCAGTATTAGAGTTTACAACCCTGGGGTTAATTTGGGTAAAAGTATTGTGAGCAAGCTCAAAAAGTTTGCCACCGATTTTAGAACAGCCAATTTGCGAATGCATAATAAAACGTTTGTTGTGGACGGTAAAGTAGTAATTACTGGCGGACGAAATATTGCGGATGAGTATTTTGACTACGACCACGAATATAATTTTAGGGATAGGGATGTACTTTTGCTCGGTAAAATAGCTCCAAAAGTAGAACAATCTTTTGAGCAATTTTGGAACAATGATCTAAGTGTACCTATTCAAGACTTAGCAGATAAACTACCAGAAAATTTTGATGACCCTAACCGATTTGAAAGATTGCACCAATATGCCTGTAATCCTGAAAATTTTTGGCCACAGATAAGAACACAGATTGAAAATTTACCTCACGCTTTTAAAAGCATAAAAGAATCTGGTGATTTAGTGTGGACAAGTGAAGTAGAATTTATATCAGATGCACCAGGAAAAAATGACGGCTCCGAAGGCTTGGGCGGTGGCGGTTATACTACCGATGCTTTAATAAAATTGGTTAAAAATGCTAGGTCATCCATTGATATTCAAACACCATATTTAATTACTACTGAATTAAGCCGAAATTTGTTTAAAGATGCAATTAAGCGTGGTGTAAAAATTAGAATCTTAACCAACAGTTTGGCTTCAACAGATAATTTAGAGGCATTTAGCGGTTACCAACGTGATAGAAATGCACTATTAAAAACCGGGGTAGAAATCTATGAGTTTAAACCAGATGCAGAAGAGCGATTTAAAATAATGACAGGTGAGTTACAGGCAAAGCTAGATTTTAAACCTATTTTTGGTTTGCATTCAAAATCTATGGTGGTTGATGGTGAAACTACTGTAATTGGAACTTTTAATTTAGACCCCAGAAGTGCCAACCTGAATACAGAATGCTTGGCAATTATCCGCGATAAAAAAGTGACCGAAGGCGTTTTAAAAGGTATGGAAATAGAATTTCAACCAGAGAACTCTTGGCAAACCACATTAGACTTTAACCCTGATAGTGAAGTTAAAACATTAAAACGAATTAAGGCTTGGACAAGAAAAATTGTACCTAAAGAAATATTATAAAATTAACTGTATATCCATAATCAGTAACAATATAGCGTAACGTCATGCTGTCCCGAAAGCTCTCGGGATCGTTTCAGCATCTCACAATTATTTGACATAAAGCTATTTGTAATGCGACCCTGAAACTCCCGACGCTTCGGGACAGGGTGACGAATCGATTATGTCACATTCCTGACAATCAGATAAAATTATTATTCAGTTTTTGAATAATCTTTATAAATAGCATCTTTAAACACTTTCCAATGAGCTTCGGTCATACGTTCTGGGGTAAATAAACAAATGCCTTTTGCTCCGTTAATCATGGATTGTTCAATGGCATCAACCATTTCATCAGGCGAAAGACCATGGTTTTCAGGATCTGGATGTTCAGCTTTTTTACCCGGAAAAGGTGTGATGAACAAACCACTATAAATTGGCTTTTCACCATTTACCGAAGCTACTTCTTCCTTTACCATTTCTCCCACCCATTTTGCATCTTCCAAATAAAAATCATTATAGTTCATTGGGAAAATCTCGTCTAAATTCCATTTGTTCCACTCTTGCCTTACCAAATTTTTAGCAATAGTTGGCCCAGGGAAAACCGCGGCATTTATTTTTTTTCCTTTTTTGTGTACTACTTCGGCCAATCTATTTACCATATTCGTAATCAAATCGTAACGAAATTGTTTCCACTCTTGCACCTCAGTAGGATCTTCTACTTCTTTAATGTCTATACCAGACTTTTCTTTAAAATCGGCAACACATTTATCACAATAACAATAATCGTATTTGGGATATTCTTTATCCATCACCAAATCGTACTTTTCCCACAGTCCCCTGGCTAAAATAACATCTGGAAAACGGATATAATCCAAATGAATGGCATCTACATATTCGACTTCCGCTACCTTACCATACAAATCCGCCAAAAAGTTAAAAACCTCTTCCCTATTTGGACACAAAAACGTGTAATGTTTTACGTAAACGGGTTTATCGAAAGCTGATTCTCCCAGCCTATTGACACCAAACAATACTGAATCTAACTTTTCGCTTGGGTTCTGTCTCATTGTTGGTATCCAAGTATGGAACTCCATGCCCAAATCTTTTGCTATTTTACCCACACGTTTATAGGTATCGGGATTATGTCCGCCATTGTACATTAACCCATCTATTCCTTTTGCTTTAAAATCTTTAAATTTCTCGATTAATTCTTCATCGGTTGCATCATCTGGCCCGCTGGTCCAGCCGTAAACGGGAATCTTTTCTTTTGGAGTACAAGAAATTAGTACTAAAGCTAAAATTAGAAACGAAATTATTTTGTTCATGGTTGATTATTTTATATTGAGAGCCTAAAGATATAAAACTTTAGGGTATATTTTAAGATCAGATGAAGCAACTATTTAAAAAAACAACATCTAAAAAATAAAAATCAACTTATTATGAATCGCTTTTTAGTATTTGTACTAGCCCTATTAATTCTTCTTTCCTGTACTAAAGAACAAGATGTTTTTTTAAAAAACCCTGAATTAATAGGTAAATGGAAACTGATCGAACAACTGGCTGACCCTGGTGATGGTAGTGGCACTTTTATGCCTGTTGAAAGTTATAGAACTGTTGAGTTTTTTAAGAACGGAAAGGTTGTTTCCAATGGCTCGTTATGTGACTTTAGTTCAAGTTCCGATAACTATAGTGAAGGCATTTTTAATGATGTCAAACAAACTATTCGAACAACAAGTTGCGAAAATGAAGGTTCAGAAATTATATATGAACTTAAAAATTCTGAATTAATTTTTTATTATTTATGTATTGAAGGTTGTGCTCAAAAATTTGAAAAAATAAGTAATTAAGATGAAAACGTTTAGAATACAATTAATATTTCTTATTTTAAGCATTGGCTTTAATTTAAACGCTCAAGAAAACAGTAAGGAAATACCTAAACCGACCAACCAATCTACTAAAAAAATAAAAGTCGGTTTATTTTATTCTTATGATAAAAATTTGAGCGATAAAGATTATACTTTTGTCAAATACGAGGGATATTCTATAGATTATAACAAACCCAATTATAGTTTAGGGGCTGAAATCGAATTCAGCTTAAATCCCAAATTTTCAATTCAATCGGGAGTTACCTATACCAATAGAGATTTTACCGGAACCTATTATTGTGCTGTTTGCGATTTTATTGTGGCTCCCCAACCTGAGGATATAAATCAACAATTTTTAGAAATACCATTATCTGCCAAGTATTATTTTATACCTAAAAAAGTTTTATTATTTACCGAGGTGGGCCTTGTAAATCAATTTATTATAAAAAACGAATTAAACGAAAACAATTATAATATAAGTGCTAAAATAGGTTTGGGGATTGGTTATCAATTTAACAACCATTTTAGCATTGAAGTAGCAACAGATTACCAAAATGGGATTTCCAATTTATATAAAAACTCTAACTTTAAACAGCAAATTTTAGGTTTTAAAGTTGGCATTAAAAAAGAGCTATGACTTTATAAAATTAACCTGTTGTGCATTTTGATAAAATTCTGTCAGTTCGATTTCTATGACGTGACCAAACGATTTTGATAAATAGTTTGATTCAAAATGTACAATAGGTAAAATTAAATTTATTAAATTAGAATCTTAAATTTGTAGTATGCGTTTTTATATCTTATTTATTGGTCTTTTTTATATCTCTACTATTTTCGCTCAAGATTCCAATACCATTACATTCTATGCAAAAGATTCAGTGGTTATTACCGCTGACACTTATTTTATAGAAGATGTTCCACCCACGGTTCTATTATGCCACCAAGCCGGATATAGTCGTGGTGAATATATTAATACAGCAAAAAAATTAAATGAACTAGGTTTTTCTTGCATGGCTATAGACCAGCGTTCAGGTAAAAGAGTAAATGGAATTATTAATCAAACTGCCATTGATGCCGACAGTAAATTAAGAAACGTAGGTTATGCTGGTGCCAAACAAGATGTTGAGGCTGCCATTGATTACTTATATAACATGAACGGTAACCAACCCCTTATTTTGGTAGGTAGCTCCTACTCCGCTTCATTGGCATTATGGATTGGCAGTGAAAACGATAAAATTAAAACCGTGGTCGCTTTTAGCCCAGGTGAGTACTTAAAGGGTATCAATTTGGCGGAAACAATTAAACCTTTAAAAATACCGGTATTTGTTACTTCTTCAAAAAGAGAGATTACACCAGTTGAAAAATTGGTAAGTAAGGTCAAGCCCGATTTGGTAACACAATATAAGCCCAAGGTAAAAGGCTTTCATGGTTCTAAAGCTCTTTGGGATAAAAACGAAGGGCATCAAAAATACTGGGATGCCTTTAAAGCATTTTTGCTTGAACAAAAATAAGTTTACAGCAACTCTAACACTCTTTCCAAAGCCATACTTCTCGAAGCTTTTATCAGTAACGTAGAATTTGAAATTTTTAAATTTGAAAAATGTTCTTTAAAATCCTCAAAGGATTTAAAAAGCATAATATTTTTATTTAAGCTAGAACATTTATAAAAATTTTCACCTATTAAATATGCTTTGTCAATTGAGAGTTTAGCAATTGTATCAATAATGTTCTGATGCTCGTATTTGGTAGTCTCCCCTAATTCAAACATATCTCCCAATATGGCAATTTTAGAGTTATCGGTTAAGCCCGACAGGTTTTCCAATGCCACTTGCATACTAGAAGGATTGGCATTATAAGCATCTAAAATAATTTTATTTGAATTTTGTAAAATAATCTGAGAGCGATTGTTGCTCGGTGCATAATTTTTAATTGCATCTCTACTATCTTCATCTTTTATTTTAAAATAACTACCTATAGCCAAAGCCGCCGCAATATTGTTATAGTTATATGCACCTATTAACTGGCTTTTAACAATTGTATTATTAAATTTAAGGTGAACAAATGGTTTGGCCTCCACAAAATTTATTGTGATATTAGAATTTTTACCCCCAAATGTAATTCTATCTATTTTTTCGGTTTTTTCTAATTGCAGTTGGTCGTTTGCATTTACAAAGGCTATTTTATTATTATTTTCTAAATAATTATATAATTCCGATTTACCCTCAATAACTCCTTCAATACTGCCAAAACCTTCTAAATGAGCTTTTCCAAAATTAGTGATGTAACCATAATCGGGTTGGCAGATATTACTTAAAAATTCTATCTCCTTTAAATGATTAGCTCCCATTTCCACGATTCCAATCTCGGTTTCAGGTGTCATGGAAAGCAGAGTTAAAGGCACACCAATATGATTGTTTAAATTTCCCCTTGTTGCTGTAGTTTTATATTTTTTTGAAAGCACCGCATTTATTAATTCTTTTGTGGTGGTTTTACCATTGCTCCCAGTTAGGCCAATAATAGGTATGTTGAGTTCTTTTCTGTGAAAAGTTGCCAATTTCTGCAACGTTTCCAAAACATCATTTACCAAAATACAATTGTTATTAGTTTGATAAATCGCTTCGTCAATAATAGCGTAAGAAGCTCCTTTTTTTATAGCATCTTTAGCAAATTTATTACCATTAAAATTATCGCCTTTTAAAGCAAAAAACAGACAATCCTTCTCAATTTTTCTGGTATCTGTAGATACTCGATAGGTCTGTTTATAGAGTTTATAGAGTTCGGATATGTTCATTGGCTAAAACTAAAAAAAAACTCAATACGAAATGTATTGAGTTTTAATTATTTATTTCCTCACCCAAAACTACCTAAAAAGGTAGTTTTGACCTCTCCAAAGGAAAGGTGAAAATGAAATCCGAGGCTAAAAAGCCTCGGAAAACATTTGAAGTTTATTATCGTCTTGGTTCTTTACGTCTTCTTTTATAAGACATGGCACCTAATTTGTCAGTTGCACATCTAAAGCCAATATAGTTTGTTGCCATATATTCTGGTAAATATCTACGTTGTGCAGGGTCTAACCAATAAGCTCTGTCTTTCCAAGAACCACCTTTATATACTCTAGATTCGTCACTGATTAAAGTGTTTCTCTTTTTCGTATCATACTGCTGAATAATCAACCCACTTTCTCCAATTTGTTTTGGGGTTTGTGGCGAATTGTACATTCTAGGAGTATTTTCCATATCTTCTTCATCTTGATAATAATTTCTGGTTGAAGCCAAATCTCCATCATTGATAGCAATATTGTCTGCCTTTTCGTAATTAGGTCTCATAAAAGCATCACGCTTGGTAATTGGTACATATTTAATACTTCCAGGTAAATCTTTTGGTACAATCTTACCATTATCTAAAGTATCAAATTCTATACTGTTATAATCAACTACCACTACTTTACCTTCTTCGTCAATCAAAGGCTTTTTAAATACATTACCTCTAAAATAATTAAAGTCGTTAGCTTCGTTATCAACTATTGGTCTATAAACATCTGCCACCCATTCTGCAACATTACCGGACATATCATATAAACCGAAAGCATTAGCATCGTAAGATTTTACTTTAATTGTAATATCGGCACCATCATTACTCCATCCAGCTAAACCACTGTAATCTCCTTTACCTTGTTTAAAGTTTGCCAATTGATCTCCACCTCTTCTTCTTGATTCATCTCTTGTAGATGAACCGTTCCAAGAATATTTTTTTCTTCCTCTAATAGTATTGTATTCTCTATTTTCTATTTCGGCTTTTGCAGCGTACTCCCATTCAGCTTCGGTAGGCAGTCTAAAACGTTGAGTTAACAAGCCATCAGAAGTTTTTACATGGCGACCAGTAAAACCTTGATCAGAATTTCTTGATCTTCTATCTCTCCTTGATGATTTTTCGCCATCGTCACTTGACTCGTCAACATCTGAATTCCCAGCATCATCTTCTGCCCTTCTTTCTTTTCGGCTTTTCTTTTTCGATTTCTGTTGATTAGGATCTGGCAAACCTCTACCATAAATATCTTCATTACCTTCAAATAATAAATCAGGATTTGCTAAATACGTACCCGTATCAAATCTATTTTTACCTTCTACGGTAACTGAGTCCATATCAAATAAAGATTTAAGTACACCTTTATCCATTAATATTTTTTCGTTTACCCTATCGGTTCTCCATTTACAATATTCCGTAGCTTGCAACCAAGATACACCTACTACAGGGTAGTCTGCATAAGAAGGATGACGCAAATAAGCTTCAGATAATAGTTCGTTAAAGCCTAAGGCATCTCTCCAAACTAACGTATCTGGCAAAGCTGCCTGATAGATTTTTCTGTAATTATCATCAGCAGGAGGATATACCTTTTCTAAATATTGTAAATAAAACAAATATTCTAAGTTTGTAACCTCAGCTTCGTCCATATAAAATGAACGTACTTGTTGTTTTGTTGGTGTAGTATTCCAGTCGAACATTACATCATCTTGTACACTACCCATGGTAAACGTACCTCCTTCTATAAGTACCATTCCAGGTGGTACTTTTTGTCCAGAATAATTAGTGTTAGCTGTAAAACCGCCATAAGTTGGATCGTTAAATTTCCAACCTGTAAGTTCAGAATGTGTTCTGGACTTTTTGCCACAAGCTATTAAAGTAGCTGCTACTAGTACTGTTAACAAAACTTTGTTTCCGATATACCTTCTCATATTTAAACTTCTTAATTTATTTATTTTGAGTTGAATCTTCGGCATTAGGGGTCTAATTTTTGGACACATTATGCCTATTAATGCTAGTATAACGATAGTTTTATTTCTTTATTATATGTTGTGTATAAAAAACAATGTTAATTCTGTTAAATTTGTGGGCATCTAAAATAAACCCTTAGTACGAGCTATCTGATGTTTAATTTCAATTAATGCTTTAGATAAAATAAGTATGATTAACTTGCGTTCCATTTAATATATTCAATATCTCATTCCAGTTGAAAAAAATTGTTACCTACTTAGTACACCTATTATATATAGTTCCTTTCTTTGTTTTCTCGCAAAACACTGAAAGAAATGTTGCTTTTAAACAAAAATCCTTTTCTACCATAAAAAATTCTGTCCTCTCTCAAGGCACATGGTATAAATTTGCTGTTGATACTACTGGTATTTTTAAAATTGACAGGTCATTTTTACAAAGTTTGGGGTTAAATATTAATGATATAAACCCAAAAAACATCCGAATTTTTGGCAATGGTGGACAATTATTACCTCAATTAAATAGTGATTTTAGGTACGACGGACTTCAAGAAAATGCCATTTTTGTAGAAGGCGAAGATGATAATAGTTTTGATAGTAACGACTATATACTCTTCTATGCCAAAGGAACAGAGGGTTGGAATATAGTTCCATCGCAACCCGATCAATCAAGACACATTAATAATATATATTCTGATAGAGCCTATTATTTTTTATCTGTTGATAATGGCACGGGCAAACGCATAACAAATGCAAATGAAATCTCAGCAAGTGCTACACAAACTACCACCATCTATAATGATTATGAGGTTATTGAAAACGATAATACCAATTTATTTGCCAACGGTCAACAATGGTTTGGCAAAGACTTAAGTTTTGAAAATACGACAACCAAAATATTTCAATTTGAAAACCTAGATGCTTCAAAGCCTATATCTATAAGGGTTAGGGCCGTGGCAATATCTTCTACACCCTCATCATTGGAAGTTAAGGTGAACGGTCAAAATGTAATGACTATTAGTTTGCCTGCGGTGCCTTCCACTCCCGGAAACTTAACTTTGGCAATCCCTAGAGAGAATATACAAAGTGCAACTGTAAACAATTCAACCATAGAAGTTGAAGTTACCTACAATAATAATGGAAACCCTTCAGCCAAAGCATACTTAGATTATATTGAAATAATAGGTGTTAAAAAATTAATTGCAAATGGCAATCAGTTTGCTTTTAGGAGTTTTGATACTGCTTCCAACACCTCGTTATTCAATTATCAAATTGAAAACGCTAACAATATCCATCAAGTTTGGAATGTAACCGACCACATCAATCCGCAAATTATTACAAACCAATCCTCTTCGGGTAACTTTAGCTTTAAATCTTACGGCGGTTCAGTTCAAGAATTTATCGTATTGAACGAAAACGATTATTATACTCCTGAATTAATTGAGCAAAGTAAAATTACCAATCAGAACCTACATAGTTTAAAGGATATTGATTATGTAATCATTACACAAGATTATTTAATGACTGAAGCTGAGCGTTTGGCCGAATATCACAGGGCAAATTCCAATTTAACGGTTCAAATTATCAATTTAGATCATATTTATAACGAATTTAGTTCGGGTTCGCACGATTTAACTGCAATTCGCGATTTTGTAAGGCACTTATACCTAAATGCCTCTACCGAAGAAAGTCGGATTAAATATGTTTGTTTATTTGGTGATGCCTCTTATGATTTTAAGGACAGGATCAATGACAACAATAACATTGTCCCGTCATTTCAATCTTTTGAAAGTTTTGACTTGGCCAGGTCTTATGTTACAGATGATTATTACGGCATGATGGATGAAAATGAAGGAAACTTAAGCAATTCAGATAAGCAAGATGTTGCCACAGGAAGATTCCCCATTACAACTTTGGCAGAAGCCAAAGCTACAGTTGACAAAACATTAAATTATTATAAGGCTGAGTCTTTTGGAGATTGGCGTAACAGAATCGCTTTGGTAGCTGATGACCCAGATGTGGCAAGTGAATTTGTACTGCAAGAAACCGTGGAAAAGATGGCAGATACCATTAAAAACAGACGTCCTATCTTTAATTTGACAAAAATCTATGCCGATGCCTATGTCCAAGAAACTTCTGCTGGTGGCGAACGCTACCCCGATGTAAACGAGGCAATAAACAATGCCGTTGAAACGGGTTCTTTAGTTATCAATTATTTTGGACATGGCGGCGAAGATGGTTGGGCAAATGAACGTATTTTGGAAGTCCCTGAAATAAAGAATTGGAACAACCCTAATACATTACCTTTATTTATAACCGTTACTTGTGAGTTTTCTAAATTTGACAATCCGTTAAGACCAACGGCAGGCGAATTCGTCTTTTTAAACCCCAATGGCGGAGCCACAAGTTTAATTACTACAACACGTGAAATTTTTATCAGTGTAGGGCAGCGTTTTAATGACATCTTAACTAAGAAACTATTCGGATTTAATGGTGAGGATTACACTATTTCTGAAGCCATGATGGCCATGAAAAACGATCCTACTTCGCCAAATACAAGCCAACGCTTATTTGTTTTCTATTTAGGTGATCCGGCTATGAAATTGGCACGACCAAAACCAAGTATCAAACTCACCAAAATGAACGGGCAAGACATTGCATCTGTCACTGACACTTTAAAGGCCTTGTCAAAAATTAAGTTAGAAGGTGTGGTTACAGATGCTGCAGGAAATAGTCTCACAGATTTTAACGGAGAATTGTCAGCAACTATTTTTGATAAATCTGTTGACCGAATAACCTTGGACAATAATAATTTTGGTAATAAATTAACTTTCGATGCTATTGAAAGCAAAATTTTTAGAGGTAGGGCATCTGTAAAGAATGGAGTTTTTAGTTTTGATTTTATTGTGCCAAAAGATATCAGAATTGCCTATGGAAAATCTAAAATTAGCTTGTATGCGGATAATTCGATAATTGACAAAGGCGGTGTAAATCAAGAGGTTATAATTGGTGGTATAGACGAAAACGCACCTGAAGATAATGTTGGCCCTACTGTTCAACTTTTTATGGATGACGAATCTTTTGTAGATGGCGGCAACACCAGTGAATCTCCACATTTAATTGCTGTACTGGAAGATGCTTCGGGCATAAATACGTCAATTACCGCAGTGGATCATGATATTGTTGCAGTTTTAGATGGAGATCAAGCCAATCCGTATATCTTAAATGATTTTTACGAAACGGAATTGGACGACTTTACCAAAGGTAAAGTTAAGTTTCCATTTCGCAATTTAGAACCAGGTTTACATACTATAAATTTTAAAGTTTGGGATACGTACAATAATTCATCAGAAGCTACGTTAAATTTTGTTGTAGTAGATAACAGCGATTTGGTATTGAGCAATGTTCTAAATTATCCTAATCCTTTTATAAATTATACAGAGTTTTGGTTTAATCATAACAAACCAAATGAACCCTTAGAGGTTCAAGTACAGATTTTTACGGTTTCTGGTAAACTAATTAAAACTATTAACCAAAACGTACAATCTGAAAATCTATCTCGTTCAATTTCTTGGAATGGTTTAGATGACTTTGGTAATAAAATTGGAAAAGGGGTTTACATCTATAAGCTCAATGTAAAATCGACACTAACAAATACTAAAAACGAAAAATTTGAAAAACTTGTCATTTTACAGTAAAGTCAAAACGTTCAAAACCCCTAACTCAACGATTCTAATGAAAAATTTCTTTTTGCTAATAGTAGCACTCATAAGCTTGGATGTAGTTCACGCACAAGAAGAACCTAACCCAATAACAACAGCTGCTCCGTTCTTAACGATTGTACCTGATGCTCGTGCTGGTGGTATGGGCGATATTGGTGTAGCCACCAAACCCGATGCCAATTCTCAGCATCACAATCCTGCAAAATTTGCTTTTGGAGAATATCAATTTTCTGCTGGTGTTAATTATACTCCTTGGTTACGTAATTTAACCAATGATGTGTTTGTAAGTAGCATAGGTTTTTCTAACAAAATTAACGAGCAAAGTGCTTGGGCTGCAAGTTTAAAATATTTTTCTTTAGGTACAATAGATTTAACTGATACTGGTGGAAATGCTATTGGAACTGAAAATCCAAACGAATTGTCTTTTGACGGTTCTTACTCCTTAAAACTAAATGAAACTTTCGCATTGGCGGTTGGTGTTCGTTATATCCGTTCTGATTTTGCTTTGAGGGTTGAAAATTCCGATTTAAAAACGGTAAATACCTTTGCTGTTGATGTTGCTGGTTATTATCAGTCTCCTGAGAAAAACTATGGTAATTTCAACGGTATTTGGAGAGGTGGGTTTAATCTTTCAAACATAGGACCTAAAGTTACCTTGACCGAAGGCGGTAGAGAAAGTTTTATACCAACCAATTTAAAATTAGGTGGTGGATTTGAATTTATATTAGATGATATGAATTCCGTAACCGCCAACCTAGAGTTTAATAAATTATTAGTGCCAACTCCACCTATTAGAGATGAACAAACTGGTGAGATTATCGACGGAAAAGATGATGATGTAGGGTTTTTACCAGGTATGTTCCAATCTTTTGGTGATGCTCCAAACGGTTTTAGCGAAGAACTTAAAGAATTTACTTGGGCATTGGGTGCGGAATATATGTATGATAATACTTTAGGCCTACGCCTCGGATACTTTAATGAAAATGATTTAAAAGGAGCCCGTAAATATTTTACACTAGGAGCAGGATTCAAATTTAAAAGTTTAAATCTGGACATGTCTTATTTAATAAATTCTTCTGATGTTAATAATCCTTTAGAAAATACATTGCGTTTTTCTTTAACTTTCAATTTTGGAGATCTTTACGATTTTTAAGATTCTCTCAAATAGTACAAATTAAAAAATCATTTTAGTATTTTAGCTAAAATGATTTTTTTTATCCCCTAACTGTAGCTTCTTATGCAAAAAATCGAAAGTACAACTGAATATACCGTTTATAATACAATCGATGAATTAGATTCGGTCATTAAAAACTTAATGAATTCGGCAATTGAAGCTAGAGGAAATGCTTATGCACCATATTCAAATTTTAACGTAGGTGCTGCTATTTTATTAGATAACAATCAGGTTGTTGTAGGTAATAACCAAGAAAATGCGGCTTTCCCTTCTGGTTTGTGTGCGGAACGAGTCGCCATATATAATGCTGGAGCAAACTATCCACAAAATAAAATCAAAATCATTGCTATTTCAGCAGCTTCTGCAAAGCATAAAGTCAATAAGCCCGTTGGGCCTTGTGGTGCATGCCGACAAAGCATAGCAGAATATGAAAACAAACAAAAACAAGCGATTGAAATTTATTTTATGGGAGAAGTTGGGCAAATTGTCAAAGTAAATTCTTTGAAAGATTTGCTGCCTTTTGGATTTGATGGAAGTCTTCTTTAAATATAATTTCACATTCATGCAAGACATTAAAAACAGAAAAGATATTCATTTTTTAATTAGTGAGTTTTATAAGAAATTACTTTCAGATGATTTAGTACATCATTTTTTTGAGGATATCATAGAACAAAATCATCTAGAAGAACATTTAGAAGTAATTACCGATTTTTGGAACGGGATTTTATTTAATACTACTGATTATAATCGGAATGCCATGCAACCACATCTTGATTTAAATAAGAAAAAGCCTTTTAAAAACGAACATTTTAAAAGGTGGTTAAAACATTTTACAACTTCAATTGACGAAAATTTTAAAGGTGAAAAAGCGGAAATGGCAAAAACAAGGGCTTTATCTATCGCAACAATTATGGAGATAAAAATGATTAACGTAAAATAAAAAGAACCTTTTAACAAATATTATAGAGTATATTAGATTATCTTAGCTGACGGAAAATACACTTAAGACCTTACTTCACATGAATTCTGTCATTACCGGAACAGGTAGCTACATACCAACAATAATCAAAAAAAATATTGATTTTATCAATGAACGTTTTTATGATGCCAATAATGAACCATTTGAAGCCTCAAATGCTGTTATCATTGAAAAATTCAAAGCTATTACGGGTATAGAGGAAAGACGTTATGTAAAAGATAATATGGATTCTTCTACCATAGCTACTTATGCTGCCCAAAAAGCAATTGAAGATGCTGGAACTGATCCGGAGGAATTGGATTATATTATTCTGGCTCAAAATTTTGGAGATATAAAAAAGGAGACGATCCAGACAGATA
This sequence comes from Aureibaculum koreense, assembly GCF_034296135.1. Lineage (NCBI taxonomy): Bacteria > Pseudomonadati > Bacteroidota > Flavobacteriia > Flavobacteriales > Flavobacteriaceae > Aureibaculum > Aureibaculum koreense. Next base: position 43,392 of record NZ_JAXKVV010000008.1, on the reverse strand, counting down.
TTTTGCCAAGTTTAGCAGCAAGGGTTAAGCACAATTTAAAAATAAAAAACCCAGACTGTATAGCGTATGATATCATTTTTGGTTGTCCGGGATGGGTACAAGGTGTTATCCAAGCCGATATTTTTATAAAAGCCGGGGAGGCAAAAAAATGTTTGGTTATTGGTTCCGAAACATTATCTAGAGTTTTGGACATGCACGACAGAGATTCAATGATTTATTCGGATGGTGCGGGGGCTTGTATTGTAGAAGCTAAAGAAAATAGTACATCAAAGATTTTAAGTCATGCAGCAGCATCACACACTTTTGATGAAGCTAATTATTTATTTTTGGGCAAATCCAATATCCCTAATACCGATCCTGGGGTTAGATATATTAAAATGCACGGTCGTAAAATATATGAGTTTGCTTTGAATAATGTTCCATTGGCTATGAAAAAAGCGTTGGATAAAAGTGGTGTCTCCATAAAAGAGGTAAAAAAAGTATTTATCCATCAAGCCAATGAAAAAATGGACGAGGCTATAATAAAACGTTTTTTTAGATTATATAAAACTACTGAACCAGAACATGTAATGCCAATGAGCATTCATAAATTAGGGAATAGTTCAGTGGCTACAGTACCTACTCTTTTTGACATGGTAATTAGAGGTCAACTTGAAAATCATAAGTTGAGCAAAGGAGATGTTGTTTTATTGGCTTCCGTAGGTGCAGGTATGAATTGTAACACATTGGTTTATAGGTACTAAATAAAAAAACCACCTTACGACTCTCTAAACGTAAAGTGGCTTTTCAAGAAACTTAACTTAAAAACTATAATTAAGATTTTGGAAGTAAAACATGGTTAATAACATGAATTACACCGTTAGATTGGTTAACATCTGCAATGGTTACTTTAGCACTATTTCCCATTTCATCAGTAAGATATAATTTTGAACCTTTCATCCAAGCTGTTAATTTTCCACCAGCAACAGTTTCAATTTCTGCTTTTCCTTTATTATCCTTTATCATTTTCATAATTGCATTTGCGTTCCATTTTCCCGCTACAACATGATATTTTAAAATTGATTGTAGTTTTGTTTTATTTTCAGGTTTAACTAACGTTTCAACTGTACCTTTGGGTAACTTATCAAAAGCCTTGTTGGTTGGGGCAAAAACCGTAAAAGGGCCATCGCTCATTAGCACATCTACAAGTTCAGCCGCTTTAACCGCCGACACTAAGGTGGTATGGTCTTTAGAATTCATGGCATTTTCTACAATATTTTTTGATGGATACATTTCAGCACCGCCAACCATTTTAGTATCTTCCATTTTGTTTTTTTGTGCAAAACTGCTAATTGAGATAAACATAACAGCAATAAGTGTGACTTTAAATAGATTTGACATTTTCATAATTTTATTTTTTAATTAGTGATTAATAATTTGTTGTTCATCTATACTTACGGAATTTTAAAGTCTATGGTTTTTTATTTTCTATATTTTTTTTAGTACTGTTAAAATGAAATGGATAATTTCTTATAAATTAGCCCTATGTTGAAAATCTATATTATAGGAATTTGTATTTTAATTATTGCTATACTGGCCAATGCCATTATTGTAAAAGTTGGATTAAAATCTTGGTACGATTTTATTGAATTGTTAAGCCAATCGGGTACGGAAGCTTTTAATAAACTTTCTATTTTAGATTATTTGTGGCTGTTTATTGGTTATCCTCTGATATTAGGTTTGGGTTATCTAATTGGGTTAAAAATTTATAATCTTATTTTTTAAAATTTTACTTTCATGAAAAACATATTTCTTATTGTATTAATTCTTTTTGGGCTTCAGTCGTGGTCTCAGAATACTGAAAAACAACTCAATAAAGTGCAACTTGAACAAATTGAACGTGGATATGGAATGTTTATCCATTTTGGAATTAACACTTTTAATGAAACAGAATGGTCCGATGGTACCCTACCCGTATCATCATATAACCCTACAGCATTGGATTGTGACCAATGGATAAAAATAGCAAAAGAGGCTGGCTTTAGATATGTTATTTTAGTAACAAAACATCATGATGGATTTTCTCTTTGGGATAGTAAATTTACAGATTACGATGTGGCTTCCTCGCCTGTAAAAACCGATATTGTTGGAGAAGTTGCTAAGGCGTGTAAAAAATATGGATTAAAATTGGGCTTGTACTATTCTTTATGGGACAGGCATGAACCTTCCTATTCTAATATGAAAAAGTATGGCAAATACATGAAAAATCAGCTCACAGAGCTAATGACCAATTATGGTGATATATGCGAGTTATGGTTTGATGGAGGTTGGGATAAAAAAGACGAGGAATGGAACCTGCCTTATATATACCAATATGTAAAAAAGATGCAACCGAATTGTCTTATTACTGTAAATCACACCATTGGAAAACCTGAAAATCGCAGTAAAATAAGACAACCTGTAAACTATCAATATGGCGATCCGATTAGGTATTTCCCTGTCGATTTTCGTATCAAAGATCCCAATTTGGCAAGATGGGACGATCCTAAATTTTATGAATATAACGGTAAAATGTATCGCTTGCCTTTTGAGCATACCCTATGTTTGTCTGATAGATGGAATTGGTTTCAAAAAAGTAAAGTATTGGCTGCACGCCCTTTAGACGAACTAGAAGAACTTTTTTATTGGTGTACCTCCAATAATAACATTATGATTTTAAACGTGCCACCGGACACTGAAGGAAAGATAAAAACACACGAAAAAGTTAGAATTTTAGAACTTGCTGATAGATTAGGTATAAGAGGTGGAGAAAATCCACTACCTTCAGGTTATTCAAATATGACTTTTAATAAAAAAATTGAAGCAACTTCATGGAAAGGTACAAATACTGCAAATAAAGCAAATGATTATAGTTTAGAAACTTTTTGGACCGCAAAGGACACCGTTGCAACCTTAACGATTGATTTTGAAGAAAAAATAACGTTTGATAGAATAAGTATTTTTGAAAATGCTAAAATGAAAGATTTAGGTGATTTTTTCTCAAAAATTAGAATATTTAGTGTTACCGAATACGAATTACAAAATTTTGATAAAGGCAAATGGGAAACATTTTACGTCGGTGATAAACTAGGAGCATGCAAAATAATTGACCTACCCATGCAAATGGAAGCCGAGAAAATAAGATTAAAAATTGTAAACGGAACGGATATTCCCTCTATAAGTCACTTCGCCGTTTCCAAAAAATCTACAAAAGGTCTTCGAACTTTTAAGAATTAGTAATGTGTTCTACTTATATATAACTTTATTCTTCCAAAACCTCTTCAATCACCTTGCCGGTATTTGCATTGGGGAAGGTAATTTCCAGTAAATTCGATATGGTTGGGGCAATGTCAACAATATTTATATGGCTTTTGCTTGATCCATTTTTTATGCCTTTTCCATAAAAAATAATAGGTACGTGCGTGTCGTAATTATAACCCGACCCATGCGTAGAACCTGTTTTGGAATAACTTATGGTCGCAGGGTTTGGTACCAACAATACATCACCAGAAAATTTTTGATTGTAACCGTTTTGCAACAAATGTAAAACACCTTCTGTAAAATTAGTAGTTTGCATAGTACGGGCAGTAAGTGCCTTATAAACGCCTTCGTAATTAATAACTTCATCTGCTAAATTTTGAGCGATTTCACTAGCGTCAAGTTTCAACTCTTTTACTTTTTCTTTATTTAAAAAGATTTGAAAATTAGAAAAATTTTCAATCAAATCTCCTGATTTATACCGCTCTAAAAGATAGGCATTCACTTTTTCCTTGAAGCTCATGTTATCAAAATAGCCAGAAGGAATGTTCAATGTCTGTAAATACGAAGGCACTTGCACCGCTGCATGATCGGCAGTTAAAAATAAGGTGTAATTGCCTACACCAACTTTTTCATCTAAAAAATTAAAAAATGAGGCTAAATCTTTATCCAATCTTAAATAAGTATCTTCTATTTCTTTAGAATCCACACCAAATTGATGGCCCACATAATCTGTACTAGAAAAACTGACAGCTAAAAAGTCGGTTACATTTTCTGTTTGCCCTAAGTTTTCACCAATAATGGCAGCTTCGGCAAAATCTTTTACAATGGTATTTCCATAAGGTACGGCTTTTAGAATGTCGTAATTGCCGTTATCTTTTTTTAACTTTTTTAAATCATACGGAAAAGTTGGCGTTTCCTTGCCTTTAAATAATCCTTCAAACTTATTGTCGTCCTCTATACTTTCGGTATACGTATTAATATCATATAGCGTATTCCATGTAGAATTTACATATTCTTTAGCTTTACCGTTTTTATTAAAATCTTGCACCCATTGTGGCAACTCATCCATATAATAAGAACTGGTAATAAACTTACCTTCGTCCTTTCCCTGAAACCAATAAGAACCATCAGCGGCATGACCTGCGGGTAAAATTGCCGATCTGTCTTTTATACTTAAACCTATAACTTTACCTTTTCTGTTTTGTGCCATTTTAAGCTCATCGCCAATAGTGGTCGATAACATCCTACGTGGTGATTTCCTTCCCCCATCTTCTGCTCCAATACTTTTAAAGTCGCCATCATCTACACAGTAAATATACTTTTTCTCATATTTTTGATACCAATTATTTCCAATTATGCCATGATATTTTGGTGTTGTTCCCGTATATATAGAAGTATGGCCAACAGCAGTATAAGTGGGTATATAATTATAATGTGCATTTTCGCAATTAAAACCATCATTGATTATTCGTTTAAAACCATCATTTCCATATTTATTGTAAAAACGTGTTAAATAATCGTAACGCATTTGGTCAACAACAATACCAACAACCAATTTGGGCCGATCAATATCTAGAGATGCACTGGCAAACTTTGGTTGACTTACAACAGATGTTTGAGAAAAACAAGAGGTAAATAATGTTAAAGCAATCAAAAAGGATACTAATTTGTTCATGACAAGATTTTATATTAATATCAAAATTAAGGCTTTTTTTACATTTAATATTATATTTTTGGGTTTTGATTATAATATTAATGTTAACTAATTTTCAATAACCGAAACGTACAATTTGATCAACTACTTTAAATATATTGGCAAGTACTTTATCATGCTAAAAGAGGTTTTTAAAAGACCTCAAAAAGGATCTATTTTTAGAGAATCTATTTTTAAGGAAATTGAAGATCTGGGTATCAATTCAATCGGTATAGTTGCGTTTATCTCTTTCTTTGTTGGCGGTGTTGTGGTTATACAAACTGCATTAAATTTAGAAAACCCTCTAACCCCAAAATACTTGATCGGATATGCCTCAAGGGAATCTTTAATTTTAGAATTTTCCCCTACCTTAATTTCTATTATTTTGGCAGGTAAAGTAGGGTCTTATATTACTTCTAGTATAGGCACAATGCGGGTTACGGAACAAATTGATGCCTTGGAAGTAATGGGGATGAACTCCTTAAATTATTTAGTACTACCAAAAATTATCGCCAATGTTTTCTTTTATCCTTTTGTTATTATTATTAGTATTTCATTAGGTATTTTTGGTGGATGGGTGGCCGGAAATTTAACGGGCTTGGTGAGTTCTGCCGATTATGTTATGGGTATTAGAAGTGATTTTGAGCCTTTTCACTTGGTTTATTCTATGATTAAAACTTCGGTTTTTGCTTTTGTTATTGCTACCGTACCCGCTTACCATGGCTATTATGTTAATGGTGGAGCAATTGAAGTAGGGAATGCAAGTACACGTGCCGTTGTGTGGACAAGTATTGTAATTATAGTATTGAATTATTTTCTAACACAAATGTTACTGGGCAAATGATAGAGGTGAACAATTTATATAAGGAATTTGATGGCACACCAGTATTAAAAGGCATAAATGCTACTTTTGAAAACGGAAAAACTAGTTTGGTCATTGGTACAAGTGGTTCAGGAAAAACGGTATTCTTAAAATGTATGTTGGGTCTGCTTTATCCCGAAAAAGGCGATATTAGTTATGATGGCAATATCTATAATGAAATGAGCGATGATGTAAAACGTGACCTGAAAAAAGATATTGGAATGGTTTTTCAAGGCAGTGCATTGTTCGATAGTTCTACCGTTGAGGAAAATGTAATGTTTCCTTTAAAAATGTTTACCAATCAACCTTATGCTGAAAGGATGGAACGCGTTAATTTTGTATTAAATAGGGTTAATTTGGAAAATGCCAATAAAAAATTCCCTGCCGAACTTTCGGGAGGTATGCAAAAAAGGGTAGCCATAGCAAGGGCTATTGTAATGAATCCTAAATATTTATTTTGTGATGAACCCAATTCAGGATTAGATCCGAGAACTTCAACCGTAATTGATAATTTAATTCAAGAAATTACACAAGAATACAACATAACCACCATTATCAACAGCCATGATATGAATTCCGTGATGGAAATTGGAGAAAAAATTATTTTGTTGAAAGATGGTGTTAAGGCTTGGGAAGGAACTAGCGATGAAGTATTCAGAACCGATAATGAAGACCTTACCAATTTTGTATATTCATCAAACTTGTTTAAAAAAGTACGTCAGGCACAGTTGAGAGAAAAGGGTTTGTAGTTTTTAGAGGTTAGACAAAAAATCGATTTTATTTTTTATTTTGGAACCTCATGACAAAACGAGCAAGAGAAAATAATCGGCGAAGCTAAATAAATTGGAAAAACAAAAGTCAGTATTTCAATTAAAGTCTATGTTCTTTTCTCTTTACTCTATTTTCCAATCTTACTCCCTAATAATCTTCAACGTATCTAAATCCAATCTTGTTTTTAACCAAAGTTTTAATTTTGCTTCTTGTCGGTCCAATTCTCTCTTTTCTAGGTCTTTTTTCCATGATATGCTAAAAAACGCAATGGAATCAATTTTACTAAAATCTGTAACTACTTTTTTAGCATAACTCATTTTTTCTATACCATCGTAATTGATTTTGGCTTCCTCGCTGACCGATTGAAAGGGAATTTGATCCCTATAAAATTTATTAAGTTCGTTTTCCAACAACCTGATTCTATCTTCTTTTTCTTTTATACTTTCGTCACGCGAAGTAATAATTTTTTGATTTTGCGTGTATAAATCCTGAAGGTTTCTAACCTGTTGCTGAATTTCAGAATCGTCTTTTTGTAAAATCTTTAAATCTACCCCGTCCAGACCCAATTCCACCATTCTATTTTTCCATATACCAACTTCTCCTTCTGAAACCATACTACCTATTAGCGGAAGTGTAATCGTTTTATTTGAATAATCTATATTCTCGTCGTCGTCTCCAATTATAGCTATCCCTTCACCCTTTAATTCTTCAATAAAAAAGCCTGCATTTCTTTTAAACTCATTTTCTTTAAATAGATTGTAAAAAGAATAAATGCTTCCCGCCAAAATCAAAAAAGCAATAAATGAAGCCAATTGACCTATACGTTTTCGCTTTGCGGAATTGATATATTTTACCATCGGAAAACGCAAAAACTTGACAATAACAAAAGTGGACAGTGCTATAAAAATTGTATTTATAGTAAACAGGAACATGGCTCCAAAAAAGTAGTTCAACTGCCATGTTGCTAATCCGTAACCCGCTGTACACAACGGTGGCATTAGAGCTGTGGCAATGGCCACACCCGCTACGGTATTGGTTTGAGGCTTAGGTCTGCTCATAGCCACAATTAAGGCCAAACCACCTGCTAATGCTATAAATACATCCCTAACATCGGGTCTGGTCCTTGCTAAGATTTCAGTGGTAGAATCGTGAAATAAAGGCAGTAGAAAAAATAAAAACGAGGTTAATAAACTTAACCCTACCATAACCCCTAAATTAATCATTGAACGTTTTAGGGTATCAATATCATTAATACCAATAGACAGACCAACGCCTAAAATTGGCCCCATTAATGGCGAAATTAACATGGCACCGATTACCACGGCCGTTGAGTTTGCGTTTAAACCGATGGACGCAATCAGTATTGAAAAGACTAAAATCCAAGCGGTATGGCCTTTCATGGAAATATTATCCTTTATGGTTTGGACCGTACCTTCTTTATTGGTGTCGTTTTTAATGTCCAACAAATCGATTAAAAAATCCTTGATACCACCTAAAATACCTGTAACTTCTTTTTTTGCCTCTTGCTTTTTTACTTCAAGATCAACTTCAACCTTATTGTTTTCTTCCATGGGTTTAGAGCTAATAGTTATTACACTAAATCTTTACCAAATTGTTCTTTAACTTGCGTAACAATTTGTTTGATGTCTTGTTCGTTTTTTTTCGGACAAATTAATAGTACATCGTCTTTTTCTACCACAATAAAATCATTTAAACCTTGAATAACCACATGCTTGTTTTTCGAGGTACTAACCACGTTTCCAGATGCCTCATTAAAAATTGTCTTGGCATTTACTACAGCATTATCTTGCTTGTCTTTTTCCAGTTTTTCATAAAGCGAGCTCCAAGTACCTAAATCGTTCCATCCAAATTCTACCGGTAAAGTATAAATATTCTTTGCTTTTTGCATAATACCATAATCAATAGAAATATTTTCTGCTTTTTGATAATTCTCTGCAATGAAATCACTTTCCAATTTGGTATTATACGTTTGTGCTCCTTGACAAAACAACCTGTTCATTTCAGGTAAATAATTTTCAAATGCCTTAATTATACTTTTTACGCTCCAAATAAATATGCCCGCATTCCAAACATAATTACCACTTTCTAAAAACTTTGTAGCGGTTTCCAAATCAGGCTTTTCTGTAAAATTAATCACTTTTTTTATATCGGCATCGTCATTTTCAAATTTAATGTATCCGTATCCTGTATTTGGATTGTTAGGCTGAATGCCCAAGGTCATTAATATATCGGTATCTTCACATGCATTAAAAGCCGTTTGTATATTATTTATAAATTCTTGTTCATTATCTATCCAGTGGTCAGACGGTGCCACAACCATTACCGCATTGGGATCTTTTTGTTGAATTTTTAAAGCCGCATATAAAATACATGGAGCTGTATTTCGCATAGCGGGCTCCAACAATAATTGTTTATCAGAACATTCTGGTAATTGTTCTAAAACCAAATTTTTATAATTAGCATTAGTAGCAATTAATATATTTTCTTTTGGGATAAGTGCAGAAAGCCTTTTAAACGTCCTTTGTAATAACGAATCTCCCTTGCCCAACATATCGTGGAATTGTTTAGGGAATTTTGAAGTGCTTACGGGCCAAAATCTTGACCCCACACCACCTGCCATAATTACCGCATAATAGTTGTTTTTTTTCATATTATTCTATAATTTCTACCTCAGCATTTTGATGGAATAAATACATTTTTTTCGTTTTGATTTCTACACATTCATATCTGGTACGTCGTTTTTCCCTCATTTCAAAAATACGATTATTGTGGATAAATTTACTCTTGGGCGATACTTCAAAAATATAGTTCATTCCATTAGCCTCGTCATATTGTTTTAATTCCAATGATAAATGTACATCGGCATCTGTACTTGCCTTTGGGTTCTTTAAATAACGTGCCAAATAAGGTAATATTTCTTTAGGATAAATGTCTGGACTAACAAATGGTAACATTAAATGCTGAAAGTTCATTTTCCATTCTATGCCATGAGGTTTAACCCTTTTATTTTTTTGATGTGTAACTAAATGTGCTATTTCATGAATTAAGGTCAATAAAAAACGATAATGGTTCAGATCGTTATTGATGGTAATTTGATATTGCCCAGATTTTAATCTCCTAAAATCGCCATGTTTGGTTTTTCTATTGTTGACAATTTTTAAGTGACAAGGATACTTTTTGAGCAAATCCAATACCAAATCGACTGAAGTTGACGGTATGTATTTTTCTAGGATTTCCCTTTCTTTCATTACTTATGGCGTTGACGATGAAACTTGCAACACTTTAGCATTGTAAAACCGATGTCCCGTTAAAGCAAAGTCGGCTATATAGTTTGCCATTTCTTTGGCAGTTGTGGGTGCTTTATAGTCGGGAAAAGCTGCAGCCAACATTTCGGTTTGTACCGCACCTAATGCCAATGTGTTAAATGCAATTCGTTGTTCTTTAAACTCCTCGGCCAATAATTCCATTAAGGTAATTACCGCTCCTTTTGAAGAACTATATGCTGATAACCCAGGGAATTTCATGCTGCCCTGAATACCGCCCATACTACTAATAGCCACAACATGGCTGCCCGATTTCAAAAACGGCAAGAGTATTTTAGTCAATCCAGCTAACGCAAAAACATTGACTTTATATACTTCTAAAAATTCTTTATTACTAGTTTCTGCAAATGGTTTGTTAATCAAAGCCCCGGCGTTGTGGATTAAAACATTAATAGTCTGCCACTTAACATTTACAAAATCCGAAACCATAGATAATTGATTCTCATCGGAAATATCAACCTTTAAAACTGAAATATTTTTATAATCCTTTTGTAAATCTGTTAACGTAGAAATATTTCGGGTCAACGCTAACACCTGATGCCCTTGATCTGCTAAAATTTTTGCTATTTCAAAACCTATTCCCCTACTCGCCCCCGTTATAATAATGTGTTTTTTTACCATTCTTCTCGATTATGTCCGCTTTGGTTAAAAAGCTACAAAATTTTTAATACTTTTAAACTTCAAATATAATCATTAACCAACAACTGCAATCATGAAAAATTTTCTTATTAGTTTTTGTCTTTTATTTAGTTTAATGCTATCTGCACAAAGCACGTACCTACATTGTGGAAAATTAATTGACACGAAAAATGGAAAAGTACTCAACCAAATGACAGTTGTTGTTACGGGTAACAAAATTACCGATGTAAAAAACGGGTATATCAATCCAAAATCGAAAAAAGACAATTTAATCGACCTTAAATCCAAAACCGTTATGCCCGGTCTTATTGATATGCATGTGCATATTGAAAGTCAATTGAATCCGAAAAGTTATATTGAGAGATATGTATTAAATGATGCCGATGTGGCCTACAACGCACAAGGATATGCAAAATCAACTTTAATGGCTGGTTTTACAACAGTTAGAGACCTTGGCGGAAGTGGTGTTAATGTTTCTTTACGTAATGCTATTAATCAAGGAAAAGTTGATGGCCCTCGAATTTTTACGGCCGAAAAATCTTTGGCAACTACTGGTGGTCATGCCGACCCAACAAATGGTAGAAGAAAGGAATTGATGGGCAACCCTGGACCTAATGAAGGTGTGGTTAACAGTGTTGAAGATGCTAAAAAAGCGGTTAGACAACGTTATAAAAATGGTGCGGATATGATTAAAATTACAGCAACAGGAGGCGTTTTAAGCGTTGCCAAAAGTGGACAAAATCCACAATTTACCGTTGAAGAAATTAAAGCAATTACTGAAACTGCTAAAGATTATGGAATGCACGTGGCTGCACACGCCCACGGCGACGAAGGAATGCAAAGAGCCATTTTGGGAGGTGTAAAAACGATTGAACATGGTACTTTAATGAGCGAAGAAACTATGGAATTGATGAAAAAGCACGACGCTTATTATGTCCCAACTATTACCGCAGGAAAATCGGTAGAAGAAAAAGCGAAAATAAAAGGGTATTTTCCTGAAATTATAGTTCCAAAAGCCTTGGCTATTGGCCCTAAAATTCAAAGCACGTTTGGCAAAGCTTATAAAAAAGGAGTCGCCATTTCATTTGGTACTGATGCTGGGGTTTTTGACCATGGCGATAATGGTAAAGAATTTGGTTATATGGTTGAAGCAGGAATGCCAGCTATGGAAACCATTCAATCGGCTACTATTACAAACGCTAAATTATTAGAAATGGAAAATGAGATAGGGCAAATAACAACTGGTTTTATTGCGGATATTGTAGCTACGAATGATGACCCAACCAAAAACATCAATACCATGGAAAAAGTAAGTTTTGTAATGAAGGAAGGGAAGGTTTATAAAGAATAAAAAAACCCATCCCTAGCCCTTCCCCAAGGGAAGGGAATAGATAACGAATAGTAAATTGAAGACCTGACAGGTTTTGAAAACCTGTCAGGTCTCTACCTAATTTTCTTCTTCCTCAAAAATGATATGCTGGTACGCACCAATATCTGGTGTGGCAATCCTACTCACATTTAAAATATCAAAAGGTATTTGTAAGGCTGAGTTTAAGTCGGCATTGCCATCGGCATCAGAATTTTCACCAATAATGTATTCGTTTTCAGTTACATCTTTAAAATCTGGCTTTCCGTTAAGGATTGGGTTTTGATATAATGAAGCATTTGTAAAATCAAATAACGGATTGTTTAATAAATCAGTATTCGTAGTATTGAATTTTAGCATACTGTTTTTAACGTTAAAATTAAAATCAGCTCCTTCAATATTGTCCAATACAAATTCTATTTCTTGATTACCATCTATAATACAATTGGTAAAATTTGCTGCTTGTAAATTTCGGGTTTCAATAACTTCATTATTATTTTCATCAAAATAGGCAAAAAAATTATTGACCAAAACACTAGGGAATTGCCTAAAACCACCATTCCAATAATTGGCAAAGGTGCTATGTGTAAAATTATACGTTCCGCCAATTGTACACGCCAAAGTTGATTGCCCACTATTGGCAACCACTAAATTTTCTCCTAAAATATTAGTTTCTCTCCCTAAAATGCCGTAATTAGAAGTATTGTAAATCTGTGTGTTTTTTATAGTTAACGTAGGATTTGCATTTCCAATGGAATCTGCTAAAACACCGATAATATTATTTTTTATGGTTGCATAATTAATACTATTATTTTTACTTCCTGCCCGTAACCAAATGGTACCCCATTGCCCGGGAGCTTCTTCAAAATTAGGCTCCAATCTATCGTCTTCAAATAATACTTGGTTTTCAAATTCTCCATTTACTTTTAACGTGGCATTTTTTTTGACGATTATACCCGAATTATCATGAAAATAGAGTGTTGCTCCAGCATCAATAGTCAATGTGGTGTTTTCGGCTACACCAACATAGCCATAAATAAGGTAAGGTTTTTCGTTGGTAAAAATGGTGTTTCCTGATAAAGTTGTCCCTCTCACACCAAGCAAATCCCCTTCTGAATTTTGACCCAAAATAATGGTTTCATAAACAAAACTTCCATCAGGTTGTTGCGTTCTATCTGGCCTTATTAAATTTACATCAAGCACTAAAGCTTCTAATTTAACATCCTGTTCGTTGGCAGTGGACTGAAAAACAACTGAATCTCTATAAAAAAAGTCGGTATCCGTAATTTGTTCAAAATCAACTGTAGCTTCTACAAAAACATAAATACTATCATTTGCTAAAATATCAATATTTTCAAATGATTTACCTGGAATTCCATCAACATTTAAACGGTAAAAAGAGTTATCACCACGGCCTAACTTTATATTTGGAATGGTTATGGCCTCTTTGCTTCTATTATATACTTTAAAACTTTGCGTACTGGAACTAATATCGTCAAAAACGCGATTCAGCAATAAAGTATCTACCGAAAATTCTAAATTGCCCGGACTGATAATGGTATCAAAATCTTTACGACAAGAAGTTGTTCCTAAAATAATTAAAACAATAAGAAGTGTGGAAAATATTCGCATTTATATTGCTTTATACCCTATAACTTTATACTATTCCGTTTATTGTTTTTTGTTGAGTTTTATCTCAAATAAAGTGTTCCAGTCTTTACCTGTAACGAAAAGGCGGTCGTTTTCAGCATCATAGGCAATACCGTTTAATACCTTATCGTCTCCTTTTTGCCCTACTTTATCTTGTAAACCCTTTAAATCTGCAATACCTTCCAATGCCCCTGTTTCAGGGTTTATCATTACAACGCTATTTCGTTGCCAAACGTTGGCGTAAATTTTTCCATCAATAAATTCCAACTCGTTTAACTTCGGAACTGCCCTGTCAACAGTGTAAGCCTCAATGTATGATTCTTCAACACCTGTTTCAGGATTTAAAAACCAAATTTTATCTGTTCCGTCAGATTTTATCAATTTTTCGGAATTGTGTGTCAAACCCCAACCTTCTTTGCTTTGAGCGTAATGAAATTCTTTTTCTTTTTCAAAAGTTTCAAGATTAAAAACAAAACCTTTTCCACCTTGCCAAGTTAACATGTAGATTTTATTATTAAAAATGGTCATCCCTTCACCAAACAAGTTCTTGTCAATATCAATTTTTTGTACCACTTTCCCAGTCTTCAATTCCACTTTACGTAATGTAGATTCACCTGTTTGACCAGTACTTTCATATAAAAACCCATTATGATATTCCAGCCCTTGTGTAAAGGCATTTTCGTCATGTGGGTATTCGTTTACAATTTCATACGTATATATTTCTGGGGATTTTTCCGCAAAAAACACAATGGTATTGGTCAGTTTTTTTTGGCCTTCGGGATAAAAAACTGTTGCCGAAATGGCATGTTTGCCCAATTTGTTATCGGAAATATCAATATCCTTATTACCCGATAATCGTTTACCGTCTAAATAATAACGTACCGAATCTATTGGCCTGTTCTCTTTTTCGGAAACAGAAACCGTTAATTTTTCATTGATTTTTAAACTCTTTGGCGATGTTAATTGCAACTCATATGTGTTACCGCATGAACCTAAAAAAAATGTTATTAAAACCAACGATAAAATTATTTTATGCTTTTTCATATAAAATACTATGTATTATGTTTGAATTTTCAAAAATAGTATTAAATTTGCACTCTCAAAATAGCAAAGCGATTTTATTTATCTAAGCTATTTTAATTTAACATTTAAAAAACTAATAAGATGAAAAAAGGAATTCATCCAGAAAATTATAGAATGGTAGCTTTTAAGGACATGTCTAACGATGATGTTTTTTTAACCAAGTCAACCGCTGAAACAAAAGAGACGATAGAAGTTGAAGGTGTTGAGTATCCTTTACTTAAATTAGAAATTTCAAGAACTTCACACCCATACTACACTGGTAAAGTAAAACTGGTTGATAGTGCTGGTAGAATTGATAAGTTCAAAAACAAATACGACAAATTCAAAAAGAAGAAATAATTTTTTTGAATTTATAATTTTACAAAAAAACCTCGAAATAAAATTTCGAGGTTTTTTTTATGGAAATTTATCTCAAACTATTAAATCTTAAAAACAACACAACTTTTAGTGCTCATGTCCGGTTTTAGCAGAACTCGATCCAAATCTCAAAATAAAAAATCCAATTGCAGCAGATAGCAAAGAACCAATTAGAATACCAATTTTAGCCGAATCTATATATTGCGGACTGTCAGAAAAAGCTAAACTTGCAATAAAAATAGCCATGGTAAAACCGATACCCGCCAAAAATGATACACCTATAATTTGTCGGTTACTGATATCACTTGGTACCTGTATCAGCTTTAACTTTTTGGCAAATAAAACTACCGTAGAAATACCAATACTTTTACCCAACACCAAACAAATAATAATATTTATAATAAGAGCGTTTTCAAACGCTATATCGCTATTTATCATTACTCCAGCATTGGCCAAGGCAAATACCGGTATAATAAAATAGGCTACCCAATCGTGCAATTTATGCTCCAGATGCTGTAGAGGCGATTGGTATTTATTAGTCCAATCCTCCAAATTGTCAATAGACTCAATTTGCTCATTTGAAAGGATGGGCTTATCTAATACTCTAGCCTGTTTAATATTATTGGTAATATTTTGAAGATTATCTATAAAATCTTCCGTTTTTATTTTTTGCATTACAGGTACCGATAATGCCAATAAAATACCGGCAAGCGTTGGGTGAATGCCCGATTTTAAAAATAAAACCCAAACAATTATTCCTAAACTTACCAATATAAATTTTGAATAGTAACCTTTGTACGATAAAAAATACAAAACTCCCAATAATAGTACTGCAACTATCAACATGGTCAAATCTATTCCAGAAGTATAAAAAACGGCAATAACCAATACCGCAGCAATATCATCCACTATGGCAAAAGCAGTTAAAAATATTTTAAGACTTAATGGAACTTTATTGCCCAGTACATTTAATACCGCTAGTGCAAAGGCAATGTCCGTAGCCATTGGTATTCCCCAGCCTTTAACGGTTTCCGGGTTTTGATTAAGTACTAAATAAAGTAATACCGGTATTAATACGCCTCCCAAGGCACCTACTAATGGGAAAGCGATTTTCTTTGCAGAATTCAACTCACCTATAAGAAATTCACGCTTAATCTCTAAACCTATCAAGAAAAAGAAAACAGCCATTAAACCATCGTTAACCCAAAGGATCAAAGGCTTGCTAAGCTCAAAGCTTTCTGAAGTGAAACCTAATTTGTACTGCCAAAGGGATTGATAATAATCGCTAAAAGGCGAATTTGCCCAGACAAGGGCAATAACAGTAGCACATAATAACAAAATACCGCTAAAACTTTCAATTTTAACAAACTTTTGAAATGGTGTCAGCAGCACTTTTTTAATCATTAGTTATAAGTTTTGTTAAATTTTCTTCATTTGCTGTTTCATCATTTTAATCTGCTCGTTCAGCACACCATGTTTGTCTAATTTCTTGGCTTCTGCAATTAAATTAGTTGCTTCACGTTTTCTCCTTTTGGTCATGGCAACACCTGCCAATTGTAACTTTGCCATAGCCACATCATGGCTCATGGATAAACCTAAGCTTAATGCCTTTTTAAAATATTTTTCCGCTTGTGTCAAATTAGTTTGAGAGACCAAAATACCGTGTAAAAAATTATAATAGCCTTCTTGCTTACGCACCAACGCTCCAGAAGGATTTTTGATAAAACCCAACCATTTTTGTGCTCCGGCAAAATCCTGCTTACGCAATCGCATAAAAGCAAGTAATATAAATTCATTTTTAAAGTAAAAGAAAATGAAAATTCCAGCTAAAAACAACAAAGCTATACCATTACCAATATGCTTTTCTGCAAATTGAAAACCAGCCCAAACTACTATAGCTAAGGCAATTACTAATTTTATGTATTTATGAAACATTTTAGATTATTTTTGTTAAATTTTAATTAGGGTTGCAAAATTACGCATTCTAAGGTAAGATTAAAAGATTTATACCTCAAAGATTACGTAGAAATTAAAGATTATACTAATTTGTTAAACTGTTCATAAAATGTGTACAACTGGCATTTCCGTTAAAAATATTGAAAAAAAGTCAACGTTTAAAAAAAGCAAAAACATTCTGAAATAAGTTATATGCTCAAAAAAATATTAAAATATCTACTTATCGGTTTTTTAATAATAATCATTTTGTTCGGTCTTTTTTTAACTTCAGTATATCACGGGGTTTTTGGACCAATTCATACCATAGAAGAATTAAAAGAATTTAAAAATCAGACAGCCACATTGGTTTTATCTGAAGAAGGGGAATTACTGGGTAAATTTTTTGCCGAGAACCGAACAAATATTAAATACGAACAAATACCAAAACATTTAGTTGATGCCTTGGTGGCTACGGAAGATGCCAGATATTTTGAACATGACGGTGTAGATTCCCGTAGTTTGCTAAGAGTAATTTTTAAAACCATACTTTTTCAAGATAAAAATTCCGGTGGCGGTAGCACAATAAACCAGCAATTGGTAAAGAATATGTACGGTCGTAAAAATCACGGTCCATTAAGTATGTTGGTCAATAAAAGCAAAGAAGCCTTTTTAGCTTATAGGCTAGAAAAAATATATTCTAAAGAAGATATTTTAACATTGTACCTGAACACTGTTCCTTTCGGGGAAAATGTACTGGGCGTTGAAGCGGCATCAAGGCGATTTTTTAACAAACCCATTGAAGAAATAAAAATTGAAGAAGCTGCTATTTTAGTGGGAATGTTAAAAGCAAACACCTACTACAATCCTAGAATTTATCCAGATAATGCTATACAACGTAGAAATGTGGTATTAACTCAAATGGAAAAATATGAGTACATTACCCCTCACCTTAAAGACTCTTTACAGGAAATACCATTACAATTAGATTATGCCAATTTAGAATCCGAAGGTCCCGCAAATTATTTTTTGGTTCAGGTTAAAGATGAGGTCAAAAAAATTCTCAAAGAATACAATTCAACCAACGGCACTAATCTTACTGTAAATAACGATGAACTAATAATAACCACAACCCTTAATTTGCATTTACAAAACCAAGCCCTTAACGCTTTTAAAAATCATTTAAGTGTAATGCAAAACCGCTTACGCAAACAGTACCGAACGGGTAATAGCCGTAAGGTGCTTAATAAGTTGGTATCAAAGGAATTAGAACGTTTAAAATTGACCACAAAAGCTGATGAAAAGCTACAACGTGAACTTTTTTCTTGGGATGGTATTTACACCGATTCTGTTTCCATACGTGATAGTTTAAGACATTCTCTAACTTTATTACATGCTGGTCTACTAGCTTTAGATCCGCAAACAGGTGCGGTTAAAACATGGGTTGGTGGTATAGATTTTGGCACACAACCCTATGACCAAATTTTCGCACAACGTCAAGTTGCATCTACTTTTAAACCCATTCTTTATGCAGAAGCTTTAGAACAAGGTATTACACCATGCTCCTATTTAGATAATAAGACTTTAATTATTTCTGATTTTGGTAATTGGCAACCCAGTAACTATGACAATTCAACTGGGGGAAATTATTCTATGGCTGCCGCTTTGGCAAAATCAATGAATATCCCAACCGTAAACTTGTTTTTAAATATTCCTTTCGGGAATTTAGAAAAATTATGGAAAGGTTTAGGTTTTACCCAAGAATTGCCAAAAAAACCGTCCGTAGCTTTAGGTACTGCAAATTCAAGCATATATGAGTTAAGTAAAGCCTACAGTGCATTTGCAAACGGTGGTTATCTAATTCAACCTAAAACTATATTAAGCATTAAAACCAGTAATGGTAAAGTTATTTATAATAATAAATTGCTAAAACCCAATGAAAGAGAAAGGGTCATCAGCCGAAATACATCCATATTGCTCACAAAAATGTTAGAAAAAGCAATAAATGAAGGAACTGGAACTTCCTTAAAAAATAAATACGGTATAAATATTCCAATAGCCGGAAAAACAGGAACATCGCAAGATTATGCAGATGCTTGGTTTGCCGCCTATACTCCAAAACTAGTAGTTGTGACTAGGGTTGGTGCATCTTCACCTAGTATTAGATTTAACTCTGGCACAAACGGATCGGGCAGTAAGTTAGCTTTACCATTAGTAGGAAAAACCTTACAAAATGTACAGAAAAAGTATAGTACATCTTTTGCTCCTCTCCCAGAACAATTTGCCGATGCCTTAGATTGTGAAGACTTTTTAGAGGATTCCAAATTCAATTTATTTTTTGAAAATCTTTTTGGCAAAGACAATACTACTTTAGAAAAAGAGCAACGCAGGGCAAAGAGAAAAGCGGAAAGAGAAAAGCGTAGAGCGGAAAGAAAGGCCAAGAGAAATAATAAAAAATAAACTTTTATTGTATATTTACTTATTATTTAAAATAAACTTACTTTTAGGTAGGAATATTAGACACTTAGTTGTTTTAATAATGTAGAGTTAAATGCAATTTTTAATTTTAACCTAAAACACATAACACTATGATTAAAAAACTCCCCTTATTGATAGGTCTATTGTACCTATCTTTTAACGTCTTTTCACAAGAAAAAGTCGAAAAAATGTATTACTATACCAGCCCAGACACAGATGGTTATATTAGTATTAACAAAGAAACATCTACAGAATATGCTGGTAAAGTTGAGTTAACTACAAACGTAAACGCAACTTTTGGAAACAAACCATTGAGTTTTAATTTAGAAACAACTTGTGATTCTGATAAGATGGTAATGGCTTCAAAATTTTCCTTTGATGGTAAAATTGATGTTAACATACAGGATGTCACTTTTACAGGTGAGCGTATAAAAATCGATAAAAACGAAACGTCGTTTTGGCATTTTAAAGGTGACTTTAAAGATGAAGTAGAAGTTGATCCTGATTTTAAAAAGTTTGCATTTTCTAAATACAATACCACATTAAAATTACCTCCCAGAACAGTTCCTTCATTTAATGTATGGGCTATAGTTCCGCAATTACCATTTGATAGAAAGGGTACATTTAAATTCAATGTTTTGGATGAAACCAAATTATATGTAAGAAGAAACCAAACCATAAATTATTTGGGTACTACCAAAACCAATATTAATGGTGAGGACATAAAACTGCATAAGTTTGTACATCAAGGTGATGGCATTAAACCAGCATACTATTGGGTTAGTGATGACAGAAAATTGATGCAAGTATTGTTAGATGATAAATATACTTTTACATTAAGTACTAAAGAAGCTGCATTACAAACAGCTATGCTTACCAAAAATGATGAATAATATATTAATCAATTCAATTAGAAAC
Organism: Aureibaculum koreense; assembly: GCF_034296135.1. Classification (NCBI taxonomy): domain Bacteria; kingdom Pseudomonadati; phylum Bacteroidota; class Flavobacteriia; order Flavobacteriales; family Flavobacteriaceae; genus Aureibaculum; species Aureibaculum koreense. The sequence continues at coordinate 23,020 of NZ_JAXKVV010000008.1, read as the reverse complement.
CGAAGTGTCTTATAGATATTTCGGTTTTTTTATTTTATATTTCAAAAAATATTTCGCCTCAAATATTATATAATACATCAAAAATGAAAATCAAGTCAATATATGTGGTCATGTTAATTTTCGCTTTATTGCTTGCATTAATTTTATCAAGTACAACCATCTGGAGAATGTGTTCCATTTGTGGAGTTCAAGATTTTGAGCGTTCTTTATTTGGAAAAAAAGTAGAATTAATCAGTACCCGAGAAGTAGATGAATATGGTACTTATGCCCAATGGAAAAAAGAACACAACACAACCTGTAATCATCAATGGATAATTATTGATGAATCTTCTAAACAGGTTCAAAAGCATCTAGACAGTCTAAAATAAATAAAATTAAGTATCTTTATTGCATAACTTTCTTATTTTCAAAAGTATGCAACTATTTACAGTCACCAACACTTGGTATTTTAAAGTAATAGTAATTACCTTTTTATTCTTATTTATTTCTTGCAAATCTGATAAAAGCAATAATAAACCAACCCGTTCAACTGATTTTCAATTTGAAGAAATTACCATTGCCGAACTGCAAGAAGGTTATAATAATGAAGAATTTACAATTGCGGAAGTAATTCAAAGCTATATAAAACAAATTGAAAATATTGATAAAAATGGTCCACAATTAAATTCCATCATTCAAATAAATCCCGATGCGTTGTCAATTGCCGAGCAACTAGACAAAGAGTTACAAGAAAATAAATCTAGAGGCCCACTACATGGAATACCTGTTATACTGAAAGACAATATTGATACACATGATAATATGTTCACCACAGCCGGATCAAGAGCTTTACAAGAATCCAAACCTTTGCGGGATAGTTACGTAGCAAAAAAATTACGTGAAGCCGGAGTCGTTATTCTTGGCAAGGCCAATCTGAGCGAATGGGCCAATTTTAGGGGTGAAATGTCGTCAAGTGGTTGGAGCGGTATTGGCGGACAAACTAAAAATCCTTATGTTTTAGATAGAAATCCATGTGGCTCAAGCTCTGGGTCTGGCGTTGCCGTTTCAGCTAATTTAACCGTATTGGCAATAGGCACTGAAACTAATGGTTCTATTGTTTGTCCTTCCAACAATAATGGCATTGTGGGCATAAAACCTACGGTCGGCTTGATAAGTCGTTCGGGCATTATTCCTATTTCGTTTACCCAAGACACTGCTGGCCCTATGGCTAGGACATTAACCGATGCCGTTATTTGTCTGGGTGCTTTAATTGGAGTTGACAATAAGGATAGTAAAACATTGGCAAGTAAAGAATATATTAAAAGGGATTATACCGAATTTTTAAAAGAAGATGGATTAAAAGGAAAAAAGATTGGTATTTATACCGCTCCATTGGGCCGAAATTATAAAGTAGATACCATTTTTCAAGAAGCTGTTGATTTTATTAAAAATCAAGGAGCGGAAGTAGTTGAAATTGACAAAATATCCGATAACAATGTTGGCGGATTATCTTTTCAAGTAATGCTTTACGAATATAAAAACGGGCTTAATGAGTATTTTAAATCCTTAGGCAAGGATGCTAAAATTAAAAATCTGGAAGAATTAATAGCTTTCAATAAAAAAGATTCCATTGAAATGGAATTTTACAACCAGCGTTATTTAGAAATGGCACTTGAAAAAGAAGGTTTGGATAGCGATGGATATAAAGAAACACTAGAAAAAATGCTTAAAGGAGCAAGAGAAAATGGAATTGATAAAGTGATGGACGAACATAATTTAGATGCCATCATTTCTCCAACTGGCGGCCCTGCTTGGAAAACGGATCATATTAACGGTGATTCTTTTGGACTGGGAAGTTCTTCACCTGCTGCAAGAGCAGGATACCCAAATATTACCGTACCAATGGGTTTTGTGGATACGCTACCTGTGGGAATCTCCTTTTTTGGAAGAGCCTGGAGCGAACCCACGCTTATTGAAATTGCCTACGCTTACGAACAAGGTACCAAACACCGAAAAGCACCCGAATTTCTAGAACATTAGTTTATGGATGTTATCAATATAAAAGATAAATTTTCTCTTTTTAAAGAACATTGGTCGCCAAAAATTATTGGGCAACTCAATGGGCAAGATGTAAAAATTGCCAAATTGAAAGGGGAGTTTGTATGGCACAATCATAAAGATGAGGATGAGCTGTTTTTTATCATAAAAGGTACATTAATTATTGAGTTCAAAGATAGAACAGTCAAATTAAAAGAAGGTGAAATGCTCATCATCCCAAGAGGGATAGAACACAAACCGATTGCTGAAAATGAAGTTTTAGTATTGCTTTTTGAACCTTCGTCCATAAAACATACCGGTGAAATCAATCATGAACTGACTAAACGCAATTTTGATATTATTTAATTCCTCAACTTTATCACTATTGTCCGATTAAATTTCGCTCCTCTGGAGCTAAAAAATCCAGTAGGGAGGAAATCTTTGTAACAAAACTGTAACAAATAAAAAGCAAGCCCCAGAGGGGTAACATCTTAAAAAAAACCTTATTTGGTAGGAGTTTGGAAGGTTACTAAAAAATTTTATCGGACAACAACAGTACTTTATCATAAAAAGAAACTGTATTTTCGCAAAAATTAGTTTTATGATTGCTTTAGGAAAATACAATACGCTTACGATTTTAGAAAAGACAGATAAGGGATTGACTTTAGGAGATGAAAGCAATGAAAAATTATTATTACCAGAGCAGTATGCTCCAGAAAAATCTGAATTAGGCCAGTCTATTGAAGTATTTGTCTATCATGACAATGAAGGAAAAAAAACAGCTACCTTACAAAAACCAAAGATAAAATTATATCAATTCACATTGCTTCAAGTTGTGGCTTTAACTAAGGTAGGTGCTTTTCTAAATTGGGGACTAGATAAAGATTTACTAGTACCATTTAGTGAACAAAAACAAGAAATGAAAGAAGGCAGATGGTATGTTGTGTATTTAGATATAGATGAAACCACAAACAGACTTTTTGCAAGTAGTAACATTGAAAAGCAATTGCAAAATATAAATATTACAGTAGAGACAGGACAAGAGGTTGATTTGTTAGTTTATAAACAAACGGATTTGGGTTATGCGGTTATAATAAATAACGAACATGAAGGACTTGTTTATGAAAATGAAGTTTTTGCACCCATAAATATTGGTAATAAAATCAAAGGTTATGTAAAAAAAGTCCGCGAAGACAATCATATTGACATTTCTCTACAACCTATTGGTTATAGGAAATTCAATGACGTAAACAGTAATTTGATTTTGACGGAACTCAAAAAAAACAACGGTTTTCTGTCTTTAACGGATAAAAGTTCTCCAGAGGATATTTACTCAACATTAGGAATAAGCAAAAAAGCATTTAAAAAAGCGATAGGATTTCTTTATAAAAATAAGATTATCTCTTTAGAAGAAACTGGAATTAAAGCCTTAAAAAAACACCTAAATAATTAGGTGTAAAAATTACCCTTACACTTTTTTACCCGCTAATAAGCCTACCAACAAGGCTACAATTCCTAATCCAATGGTGATATAAGCATTAGTATTATCTTGTGTTTCAGCTTTAATTACCCCTAAATCTAATGACGCTTCTGGTTTAACCATGGTATATATTCCATAACCTAAGAGGATAATTCCAACAATTAATAAAACGGATTTGATTGTTTTATTCATGACTATTTTAATTTTATGTTATGTGAAGGTAAGGAAAATTTATAGAACCAAAATTATTAATCTACACTCTCAATCAAAATTTCCAAAATATCTATGGCAGCTTTGGAAATTTTAGTACCAGGACCAAAAACACCTACTACACCCGCGTCAAATAAAAATTGATAATCTTTTGGGGGAATAACACCGCCTGCAATGACCATAATATCTTCTCTTCCATATTTTTTTAGCTCCTCTAAAACTTGTGGAACCAACGTTTTATGGCCTGCAGCCAAGGAGGAAATTCCCAGTACGTGTACATCATTTTCAATAGCCTGTTTCGCCGCTTCTTTTGGAGTTTGGAACAATGGACCGATATCCACATCAAAACCAAGATCAGCAAAGCTGGTGGCAACTACTTTTGCTCCGCGATCATGACCGTCTTGTCCCATTTTGGCAACCATTATTCTAGGACGACGACCATCCAGTTCAGCAAATTTATCAGATAGAGCTGCCGCCTTTTTAAAATGTTCGTCCTCTTGTATTGCTTTGCTATACACGCCCGTAATTGAATTAATTTTTGCTTTATATCTACCAAAAACAGTTTCCAATGCACTAGATATTTCACCCAATGTAGCTCTTTGTTCGGCAGCTTCTATTGCCAAAGCTAACAAATTTTTAGTACCCGTTTTGGCACTAGTACTTAAATTTTCCAGAGCCTTATGGACTAATTCCTGATTTCTAGTCGATTTTAAGGTATTTAACCTCTCTATTTGAGACTTTCTGACGGCATCATTATCAACTTCAAGCGTGTCTAAAACATCTTCTTCTTTAAGTTGATATTTATTTACCCCAACAATTATATCTTGTCTACTATCAATTCTGGCCTGTTTTTTAGCAGCCGCTTCTTCAATTCGCATTTTAGGGATTCCTTTTTCAATAGCTTTGGTCATTCCTCCCAATTCTTCTACTTCTTGAATCAATTTCCAAGCTTCATTGGCAATATTTTCAGTCAATTCTTCCACATAATAAGAACCTCCCCAAGGGTCAACGGTTTTTGTAATCTTGGTTTCTTCTTGAATGTAAATTTGCGTATTTCGGGCTATTCTAGCCGAAAAATCGGTAGGTAGTGCTATGGCTTCATCTAAAGCGTTTGTGTGCAAACTTTGTGTACCTCCAAATGCAGCAGCCATAGCTTCAACGGCAGTTCTTGCCACATTATTAAATGGATCTTGTGCGGTCAAGCTCCATCCGCTAGTTTGGCAATGCGTTCTCAACGCCAATGATTTTTGATTTTTAGGATTAAATTGTTTGACTATTTTAGCCCATAACATTCTCCCCGCCCTAAGTTTAGCAATTTCTTTAAAATGTTCCATTCCAATTGCCCAGAAAAAGGACAATCTTGGGGCAAAAGTATCAATATCCATTCCCGCTTCTGTACCTGTTCTTAAATATTCCAGTCCATCCGCCAAGGTATAAGCCAGTTCAATTTCAGGAGTTGCTCCGGCCTCCTGCATATGATAACCCGAAATTGAAATTGAATTGAATTTAGGCATATTTTTACTGGTATATTCAAAAATATCAGCAACGATTTTCATTGACGGCGTTGGCGGATAAATATAGGTGTTACGCACCATAAATTCTTTGAGAATATCGTTTTGGATAGTTCCAGATAAATCTGCAACGCTTACCCCCTGCTCTTTGGCAGCTACAATATAAAATGCTAAAATAGGCAACACTGCACCGTTCATGGTCATTGAAACGGACATTTGATCGAGTGGAATTTGATCGAAAAGAATTTTCATATCCTCCACAGAGTCAATGGCAACACCCGCTTTACCGACATCCCCCTGTACACGTTCATGGTCAGAATCGTAACCACGGTGTGTGGCTAAATCAAAAGCCACAGAAAGTCCTTTTTGACCTGCCGCTAAGTTTCTTCTGTAAAAAGCATTGCTTTCTTCGGCGGTAGAAAAACCTGCATATTGTCTGATAGTCCAAGGACGGCGTACATACATAGTTGAGTAAGGCCCACGTAAATAAGGTGGAATTCCAGCAGCAAAGTTTTCGTGTGGAAAATTCTGCCCGCCTTCGCTAGAACTACGGACGGATAAAAGTTCTGAGTTCTGAGTTCTGAGTTTTATATGTCGGACACTTTTTCTTGGCATTATTCTTTGCTTAATCTTTCCTGTTCTAATTTCTCTGCCAAACGCTTCGCAATAACAGGTTTAATAGTTGTTTTTCTTGGCTTGGTTTTTACAAAAGGATACAGCTCTAATTCAGACTTCATTTTATCATCTATATTTGGGTGTTTATTTGTTCCCAACAATACTATTTCACCATTGTCAAACTGTTGCTGTTCTTTTGTAGCACTTTCTTCTATTTTACGCTGTATTGTTCCAGCTTGCAATTGCTTTAAAAATCCACCGTTTTTTTCTATGTCTTTAAATAATTCCAACGCTTTTTCTGCAAATTGTTTGGTCAATGATTCTATATAGTAAGAGCCATCTGCAAATTGATTGGCTTGTTTAAAATAACTTTCTTCTTGTAAAATCAAAAGTTGGTTTCTGGCGATTCGCTCTGCAAATTCATTTTTTTTGTGATATAAACTGTCATAAGAAACATTGGAAATCACATCTGCCCCACCCAAAATAGCACTCATACATTCTGTTGTGGTACGTAACATATTAACATTATAATCATATAATGTTTTATTACGCAAGCTTGGTTTTGCAAATAGGTTCGCTTTTATATTTAAGTCGTATTCTTCGGTTAAAATTTCCCATAAATATTGAAATGCTCTTAGTTTAGCTATTTCGAAGAAGTAGTTGCCGCCAATAGAGAAGTTAAATTGAATAGATTCTTCGCTCTCGCTCTGAATGACAGTATCATTATTGGCATTCAAATATTCATTGGCATGGGCCAAGGCATAAGCTACCTGTTGAACAATATTTGCCCCTGCGTTTTGATAAAGTCCGGCATCTACAGAAAGTACATTCGTGTTTTTTGTTGCTTTTTTTAATATGTTTTCTAAAACAGTATGGTCTTCTTTATTGTTTTTAAACCAATTTCCTGTTTTGACAAGATTACCGATAATATCAGTGTTAAGAAATATGGTGAAATCAGAAGTTTTTTCAATAAGTTCTGTTAAGAAATCCGCCGAAAGAAAGTTCAGTTTGAAGTGGATTTGTAGTATCTTTTTACTATCGTCAGTAAGATAGAGTCCCTTTAATAGTTGCTCAACATCAAAAATTTCATTAGCCTCAAATTCTATGGCATTTGCTCCCCGTTTCAGGGCATCTTTTGCTAAAAAATTGGCAGTTTTTCCATCAGATACAAAAATAGATTGACAAACTGAAAACTGTTTTTTTTTAGAATTGATATTCAAAAAGTCAACATCGTCTAGGTGGTAAAAAGGCTTTACCTTAATGCCTTCGTTAGACTCCCATACCAAGGTTTCATTGTAATCGGCTCCTTTAAGATCAAACTGAATTTTTTGTTTCCATTGTTTAGAAGAAATCGGTTCAAATTCGTTAAATAAAAAATCGTTCATCGTTTATTCTTTTATCGAATCAAAATCAATAATATAAATATCCTCATCCTTGCGTTTCATTCTATATTCTTCACGTGCAAATTTTTCTAACGAATCAGGATCCTTTAAATTTTTGATCAATTTTTTATCTTTCTCAACTTCACTATCATAAAATTCATTCGTCTTTTCTAATTTATTTATTTCATGATTTAACTCTCTATGGTTCAAATAAGAATTCTCATCGATAAACAACATCCATATTAAAAAGAGCAATAAAATAATAACATACCTATTGCTGAAAAACCGAACTAATTTATGTTTTCTAAATTCTTTAAAAGTCATTTACTGCAATCTTTCATTAATTATAGTTCTTACAATATCAATGGCCACCGTATTGTATTTATTATTGGGGATAATAATATCGGCATATTCTTTCATCGGTTCTATAAATTGCTCGTGCATTGGCTTCAATGTGGTTTGATAGCGTTGAAGCACCTCATCCATATCTCTTGCCCTTTCGGTAATATCTCTTTTTAATCTGCGGATAAGTCGCTCGTCGGAATCGGCGTGCACAAATACTTTAATATCCATCATATCTCGTAATTCTTTATTGGTCAGAATTAATATTCCTTCAACTATCAATACCTTGCTCGGGTGCGTTTTTATGGTATCTTTTGTTCTGTTATGCCTTGCAAAGGAATATACAGGTTGTAGCACAGTTTTTCCTTTTTTCAGTTGCGATAGATGGTTGACCAACAAATCAAAATCGATCGCCCTTGGATGGTCAAAATTAATCTTTGTACGTTCTTCAATAGTAAGATTATCGGTTTCCCTGTAGTACAAATCTTGAGAAATTACAGTTACATCCTCATTGGGCAATTCGTTTATAATTTGATTAACAACAGTTGTTTTGCCACTTCCAGTTCCTCCAGCAATTCCAATTACAAGCATTAAATTTAATTTTTGATTGGTGCAAATTTACCAAATGTGTAAGATTTTACTTCTCAATTTTTGAAACTTCTTGTTCGGTAAACATTTTAGTATTTGTATTGCCAAAATTAGTTGTAATATAGTTCATTACATCAGCAATTTCCTTATTAGATAGTCCCATAGGTGCCATTGTTCCGTTATACTTTTTTCCGTTAACCACAATTTCTCCAGATTGTCCAAATTTTACGGCTTTTATACTCTCAAGCCTCTTATTTATTAAATAATCCGATCCAGCCAAAGGTGGAGTTACTTTTTCTACGCCTTTACCATCGGGCAAATGACAGTTCATACAGAAATCTTCATAAACAATAATTCCCCTATCTATGCTCTCCATAAAATCATCGTTTTTTGTTTCATCTTGACCAAAGGCATTAAAGAACCAGAGAAATATCAAAAAAGAAAACAGTAATCTGGTCATGATTTAGGTACGATTTTAACGATTCCCAAATTTTCTATACCCACATAAATATAACCATCAGGTGCTTGTCTAACACTTCTAACACGACCTAGACCTTCAAATAATTTTTCCCTTTTCACCACCTCATTATTTTCCAATATCAATCTTTCCAAATATTGAAATTTTAATGAACCCACTAACAAATCCCCTTTCCAATTTGGATATTTATCGGACGAGACAATAGTAAATCCGCTTGGTGCTATAGACGGTACCCAATAAAACAAGGGTTGTTCCATGCCAGGCAATGCAGTATGATCAGTAAAAGATGTTCCGCTATAATTGATACCGTAACTAATCTTTGGCCAGCCATAATTCAACCCTTTTTCAATGATATTAATTTCATCTCCACCTTGTGGACCGTGTTCGTGCGTCCAAATCTCTCCTGTTTCAGGATGCTTATACATACCTTGAGGGTTTCTATGCCCATAAGAATAAATAGCCTTTTTGGCATTGGGTTCGTCCATAAAAGGATTATCCTCAGGTATGGAACCATCATCGTTTATACGGTAAATTTTACCTCCATCTCTAGTAATATCTTGCGGGTTTTCATCGCGATTACCTCTATCACCAATTGAAAAATATAAAAAGCCATCATTATCAAATGCAAATCTGGATCCGAAATGTTGACCTTTGGTGGTATTCGGTTCGCCTTTGTACAATTTCTCTTTATTAACAAGTTGGTTTCCTTCCAATTTTGCTCTCATAATTGCAGTATTACCACCGTCACCACCACCTTCTTCAGAAGCATACGAAAGGTATATCCATCCATTTTCATTGTATTTGGGATGAACAATAACATCTAATAAACCACCTTGGCCTCTATTATAAATTTCGGGCAATCCACCAACAGTTGTTTTTACATTATCTTTAAAATGGATTAATTCCCCCGATTTTTCGGTAATAAGCATACTGCCGTCGGGTAAAAATGTCATTCCCCATGGTATATTTATCTCTCCGACGATTAATTCGGTTGTGTAATTTATTTCACCTGGTTCTTCAGCTTTAACTTCAGACTCTGTCTGCTGTGCACAGGCAGAATAATTTATAAGAATAAAAATTAGAAAAAACAATTTGTAAAACTTCATAATAGTGTATTAATATTAGAGGTACTAAAATTACAAATAAATCTGTATTGTAACTGTTAATAAAAACTATATATTTGCACCTCAAACCTTTATAAGGTTATAATACTTTATAAAATTAGGTTTTTAGCCTTAAATTAAAATTTGGAATATTTAATTTGATAACCATTTCGGGGTGTAGCGTAGCCCGGTTATCGCGCCGCGTTTGGGACGAGGAGGTCGCAGGTTCGAATCCTGCCACCCCGACAATTTAACATATCAATTGTTACTAAAAACCTGTTAATCGTATGATTTACAGGTTTTTCTGTTTTTAAGAATATCATAAGAATTGATATGTTTTGATTAAAAACGTCAACAAATCGGATAACAAATTAAAATTTCAAAAAGTGTTGACCAGATTTATAGCCAACGGTTTGTGAATCAATAAATAAATGTATCTTTATAAGTGATTTGACTTTCGTCTGATAACAACGAATTATTGTTAACTAAAAGACGAAATAATGAAAACATCTTCCACCTTCAGTATTTTGTTCTGGGCGGACTTTTCCAGGACAAAGAATGACCAAGCATCAATTTACGCTAGAATTACGGTAAATGGCAAACGGGCTACCATCAGCTTAAAACGAAAAGTTTTAGTGTCTGATTGGGATATCCACAAGAACAGAGCACGGGGAACAAGCCAAAAATCAAGAATCCTTAACAGTTATCTGGATGAAACTTACAATCATCTGTTTAAATGTTATCGTGATTTGATGGTCGAACATAAGTTGATTACTTCACAAGCTGTTAAAGCACGGTATTTTGGACAGGATGAAAATAATCGCTCAATTACTGATATTATCAATTACCATAATGAGGATATGGCTGGTAAGTTAAAATGGGGGACACAAAAAAATTACTACACTACCCAAAGTTATATCTCCAAATTTCTGTTGAAGTTCTATAAGACCACAGACCTTTATTTGCGTGAACTCGATTACCACTTTATTATAAAGTTCGAGAAATTTCTCCGAGACTATGTACCGGAAGACCATCAAAAACCAATGGGCAATAATACCGTAATGAAACATATCGAGCGTTTTAGAAAGATGATAACCTTGTCGTTAAAATTGGGGTGGATTGAACGCGACCCCTTTATCAATTTCAAATCTAAATTCATTAAAACGGAAAGAGGCTTTTTAAGCCTCGACGAGCTTCAAGCGATAGAAAACAAACAATTTGGTATTCCAAGATTGGAACTAGTAAAGGATTTGTTCGTTTTTAGTTGCTATACCAGTTTAAGCTATATAGATGTCATTCATTTGACTGCGGATAATATCTGTATAGGAATTGATGGCGAACTGTGGATTTATTATAAACGGGAAAAAACGACAAAACCCATCCGAATACCATTGTTGCCAAAGGCATTACAAATTATTGAAAAATATAAGAGCAATCGTAAATCTATATCCCAAGGAAGTATGTTTCCTAAAATATCGAACCAAAAACTAAATTCTTATCTAAAAGAAATTGCCGATGTCTGCGGAATTAAAAAGAATCTCACTTTTCATATCGCCAGACACACGTTTGCCACAACGGTTACTTTGAGTAATGGTATGCCAATTGAAACGGTTTCAAAGTTGTTGGGCCACTCCCGAATATCAACCACTCAAATTTATGCAAAAGTCATTGAGCGTAAAATAAGTGATGATATGCAAAAATTAAGGGCTCAATTCAAAGAGGTGGAAAACGAATCTGTCTCAAACGTAGCATCACAAAACTCATAATCCTTAAACAAAAGAACAATGGAATTAGCGATAATAAAAACCAAAATTCACAATATTCAAGGACATAGAGTAATCCTTGATTTTGACCTTGCTGAACTCTATGAAGTAGAAACCAGAGTGCTTAAACAAGCTGTTAGACGAAACCTAAAACGCTTTCCGGGTGATTTTATGTTTCAGCTTAAAAAAGACGAGTGGAAAGAGCTTATCACAATTTGTGATAAGCTTCCAGAGAACATTAAATTTAGTCCTACCACTCCTTTTGCCTTTACGGAGCAAGGCGTGGCAATGCTTTCTAGCGTACTTAATAGCGATAAGGCCATTGATGTAAATATATCCATTATGAGAGCTTTTGTAGCCTTGCGAAAGCATCTTACGGATTATAGCAATCTTAAAGAGCGGATTGCCCAGCTTGAAAAGGAAATGAACTTAAAATTTAAGGATATTCACGAAGCATTGAATTATTTGCTACAAAAGGATAAGATACAAGTTGAACAACAGAACAGAGAAAGAATTGGTTTTAAAAGAAAATCTTAACGGAATAGAAAAATATAATCATATACAATACTACACCTTTACTAATCGAGAGCATCTTCAGATGTTTGGTTGTTTTCCTCAACGTCATTTTCTGATACTATTGAAGCATTAATAGAATTTAACATTGTTTCTATTCTTGTTTTTTCATCATCGGTAAAATCGTCGGTAAAGTCTGTATCATCAAACTCGTTATTCTCTAATAGGTTTTTTATCATTTCTACATAAGAGAAATCTTCCTGTACGGTAGAAGTTGACATTTTTACAACTATCTCATCTTGGTCGTCTTTTGAAAAATATAGTTTCATAATTATTCTGTAAAATGTTTAAGATTGTATTTCTTAACTCGTTTTTTTATTGACGGTTTGCCTCCGTCTGTGATTTCTGCAATATAATCCAATACGTTTTTGTCGGCTATTTGACCTTCCAATCTACTCGAAACGATACTTATTTTGTTATCATTGTTCTGGCACAAAACTATATTTTGGGCATCAGCCAACATTGGAATTGTTGCGTTGTGAGAAACCAAAATGACTTGTTTTTTCGGCTTTATCTTTTTTATGGCTTTAACTAATCCCTTATTTATATAGTTAGTCGCTAAATTGTCCTCTGGCTGGTCGATAATAATCGGTGCAATGTCTCCATCATATCCTAAAATTATATCGAGTATCACAGAGGTTTTCCAACCAGCACTTAAATTGTCAAAATCCCTTCCATCAGCAGTTTCTATTTTATATTTTTTCTTATTTAGGTCTTCAAATTTTTTGTTAACCTTAATTTCAAAATCATCATAGCTATGTACTTTAGGCGACTGTTGTTTGAAATTTTCAAAAAACAAGTTTTCTGGGGCTAATTGATTGAAAAGAATTACTTTTTTATCAGTTTTCAAGTAGAAATTTATCACATCGAGAAACTTCTCTTTAGTCAAGCTAAAATCGTTTTGAATATACAGCTTGTGTCCCATAGATTCTATTACTTCCGAATCGCAACGGATAGCGTATTCAGAAATCTTCTCAATGATATTCTTGAATCGTGAATAAGCCTTTGAGTATTTTTTAATACTGGCGATTAAAGTGTCAAAATGTTGTTTTTTAGACTGCTCTTCCTCGTTTGATCCTCTTAAATGTTCATCATATGCCGTTTTAGAAAGTTGAATTATTTTTCTTGTTTTGCTTTCAAATTGGGAAACATAGTAGGCCTTATTAAGCTCTTCCTTTAAGTCTGCAATCAAATCTTCATTATACTCAACGAACGGATTGGCAAGTAAAAAAGCTTCAATCTCGTCTAAAACTGAAGTGTGTTGTTCATATTGATGCTGTGAATATTCCGTTTTGTCTATTATTTCTTGTGTAGGTAAAAGATTGGAAAGGACATTTTTTTGAACATCTTGTTTGTTAACCAGCCTTGAGAGAATTGGTATTTTCTTCAAATTTTTGTCTTCATCTTCTATTATCTTGACACATTTAACCAAGTCTTTCAAATCTGACTTTAATTTTAAAAGCCCTGCATCTACTTTTTCACGAATAGTGTCATCGCCAGGAAAAACCTTTTTGATTATATCAATATTGCCAAGGTTGTCATCGGTAGTTTCGTTGACAATGCTCATTATATAATTCTGTGATATGTAGTGAGGGTGTAGTCCAGATGGGTTTTCCACTATCATTTTATCTACTTCAAAATGCCCATAATTGGTTTTTGAAAAATCATTATAAATTTTGTTGTGAATTGAATCCACCAAAAGTGTCTTACCGCTCGATGAACCGCCAATTACAACATTTAGACCTGATGTTAGCTCTACATCAATTTCAATGTTTGTTTTAGACAGCTTTATTGCCCTTATGTTTTCTGACCAATTTTTAGGCTTTTCTTCTGAATAAACTAACCTTGAAGATTCTGAAAGTGATAATCTTAAACCGTTAAAAGTGGGAAGCGAAAACATCCAGGTAGGCACAAAAGGTTTAGCCTGTGATGATTTAGCGTTGGGGTATTGGCTCGGATTATAATTATCTGTACAGGTCATTAAATTTACAAACTCATTTATCCCAAGCTTTTTAAAATAATCTTGCGTTCTTTCAAGTCCTGAATTTCCTCTTGCAGTAAAGCCATCAAATTGGTTATAATAGATACTCCGCTCCATCGTACTGTCAAATCTAACACCGTCAGGAATTGATTTATCAAATGTAGAGTGTGATTGGCCACCGTGAGGTAAGAGTAAAAATTCGTATAAATCAAAAGTATTAATTACGGTTTCGATTGATGGTATTGTATCATCGTCCTTATTAACTACTTTATTTGGATAGAGTTCATCTAATTTTGTATTTAAATCATCAATAACCGTGTCATCTATTTCATCTAAATTGAAGTAGATATGACAATGGTAAGGTGGACAGGATGGGTAATTTTTTATATGAAGTTCAACACCAGCTAAAATATTTATTCCTAAACCTTTGGCTTTGAGATATACAGCTTTGTTTATAGTATTATGGTCAGTAATTGAAATTAAAAAAGTTGAATTTTTCGTGTAGTTGTTTATGTTATCAATTAACAGTTGTAAGTTGTAATCTGGATTCAAGTTATTTGGGTCATCCGAAGTGTGGATATGTAGGTCTAGATAAACTGGATTCATTCGTTTTGCATTGGTTGGTTTTGTAACAATTGCATAGACATAACACATCTATTGACATTATAGTTATACCATTGTTAAATTTGTAACAAAGATACTTTTTTATTTGGCGAGTTTTAAAATTCGTAACGCCCCTTGAATGACCAAAGCAAAAACAATAGTTCCGATAATCAAATCAGGTTTATTTGAGTTAAACCAGTTAACTAAAAGTCCGGCTACAATTACCCCTAAATTAATAATCACGTCATTTGAAGTGAAAATCATACTTGCTTTCATATGGGCTTCCTCTTTACTTTTAGATTTTTGAAGCAAATACAAACAAATACCATTTGCGATTAATGCAAAAATCGAAACGATAATCATAGTTGAAAAATTGGGTAATTTTTCTTCTCCAAAAAATCGCCTTAGGACTTCAATAAATCCTACTAGTGCCAAAGTAATTTGAAAGTACCCAGCGAGTTTTGCAATTCGCTTTTTTCTTGTAAATGTGCCTCCAACAGCAAAAAGACTTATGCCATAGACAAATGAGTCAGCAAGCATATCCAAGCTGTCGGCAACCAATCCCATAGATTTTGAGATTAAACCTGTGGTAATTTCCAATAAGAAGAATATGAAGTTAATTGCGAGAACTGTCCAAAGTAATTTTCTTTGGTTCTTGTCTTCTAAAAATTCAGTTTGTTCTGTTTCTTCAGAAGATAGTTTTTGCCCACCTAAATTCAGGTCAATAATTGATTGCTCAATCTGGTCTATTTGTCCAGTATGGTAAACAGTTAATTTTCTATTGGGAATATCGAAGTCTAGGTTTTTAACATCTGAAATTCCATCCAGTTTCATTCGGATAAGATTTTCCTCTGAAGGACAATCCATTTTGGCAATTTCAAATATTGTTTTTTGCATTAATAATTATTTGTTATATCTGTAACAAATATACTTTTTTAAGCACAAAAAAAGAGATGAAGAACACCTCTTAAATTCTGGTTTCCAAAACCACCTTTCTACTCCCTTTCAGTTCCTTCAGCTCCAGCATCAATTTTTCATTATCGCCTAAAACAAACTTTGGAATCACATATACAAATCGTTGGCTTTTCCCATCTGTAATGGAATATGGCATTTTGTGTTTATAAATAACTTCTTGTCGTAAGCTTTGGTAAGAGGCTTTGCGTTTATTGTTCCCATTGGCCCTGTACACATTAAGATAGTCGATTTCAAAAGTGATTCCGGATTTGTTTTTAACTTCAATTACCAAATACACTTCAGAAGCATCATAAGCCATTCTTTGCAATTGTATTTTGATTCCTTTCTTACGTTTGGTTTCAAGACGTTCAAAGTTGGATTTTAATAAGTATTCGCTGAATTTTTGAAAATGTGTTATTCTGTTTGTGTATTCGTTCAAAGGTTTAACTTTTAGCTTCTGTTTAATCTTTTCCGGAAATTCACTACCGATACTTTCATTTTTACCTATAAAATAATTCAGTTCTGGAAGTTTTACGGAATATTTCAAAATATAAGAGTAAACCTTCCCATTGTTTGTAACAGTCAATAGATTGCTTTCTTTTCCTGGCTTTGCCTGTAACAATCCGAAATACTGTTCTTTTTCCCGATTGTAGGTAAATACAAAATGATTTGCCCCTGTGATTCCCTGACGTATAGGGTTCGGGAAAAAGAGTGCCACGTTTTTTTGGTCGTTGGCATAAATGGTGTCCAAAGGTTGTTGTGCAGATATTGACATTGAACAAATCAATAGTAAAAGTGTGATATATGTTTTCATAAGAATAATTTTCAATAATTTAAGATTTAACAAATGCCCATTATGGGCTACAACTTAGTGGCTTTTAGGCTTTCCAAATAATTGTTGTAATGAAGGTTTCGAGGTTTTTAGAATAAGTTTGTAATTATCAGTTACCGTAACCTTTACCTTTTTGTGGTTGCGTTGGAATATCTTTCGAATACCGCTTACCTGTGGAACTCCTGTAATGTTGATGTCATCCACCATATCGCCAATTACTTCATTGGTAACTTCCGACCGAAAACTGTTCTCCACATAAATGCCCTCGCTACCGTCTTGGAGGTCAAAAGCTTTTAGTTTTACTGGCTGATGATTGATGTTCTCGATGTTAATGATTGTCCGATTTGGCTTAAAATTGACAAATCCATAAATAGGCGTATTCTTGGAATAGCGTTGTCCATAGATGGTCGCACCTTTTATCAATCGCATTTGTAAGCGATAATTGGTTTTAACGGTCTGTGTGCCATCTACACGTACATAAATAAAGGCATCGGTGTTTTTTGAATTCAAATCATCATTTTCAATGGGATGCGAGGCAAAAAAGAGTTGGTGTTCCAAACCAAGTTCTTTGGCCTCGACTAACATTTCTTTTTCTACAATGGCATCCGTTGTGTCTTTTTCCTTCTTACTCGTTGGTTTTGAGGGTTTGTATCTGGGATTGATATTTTCAAACGTTCTATCTGAATATCGAATCTGTCCTTGTTGGTAAATGCTATCCACCATTTGCATTTTTTTCTTGTCCAATAAATCGGGGTCGTATAGACCTGTGGAATCCAGCAGACGTTCATCATAAATACTGGGTGCATTGGTCTCCCTAACTTCCTTTAAGTCGTTTAGGGCATCCAATTTGGAATCATATTCCTTTTGGTTGTCTTCCAGTTCCGGTACGGGAATTTGGTTGTTGTCAATGGTCGGTTCTTCGTCTTTGCCCATAACGAGCATTGCATAACCTCCTATAAAAAGCAGGATGCACGCCAACACGATGGAAAAGACTATTTTATTTTTTTCTACTTTCATTGTATCTGTTTTATATGCCCTTTATGAGCCTTCATAATTTTCTAATTTTCGTAAGGTGCTTTCAAAAAAGTTGGTAATAAGAAGCCCGTGGGTATTGTTCGGGAAGTTTCTATCAACGTGAATCAAATTTCCAGTTGTGGTCAGTTCATACGTATCTGTGATAGTACCTCTGTTGATTTCAAAAATGGTTTTCGTTTCGAACCCATAAGGTTCTTTTTCTATGTTAACCTTTGATTCTATACTGAGGACTTTTTGAACCAACGAGTACTGCAACAAACGGTTATACACACCATCGGCCTTTTTCTGGCGGTACAAGGCATCTACGGAACTATTGCCCAACCATAGTGCCTTTTCCAAATTCTTTTCATAATTACTGGCATCTATGTTATAGAAATACGTGTGAAACAACTCCAATTGTGCCAAGACTTCTACTTTTAAATTTTCTTGCTGAGATACCAGTTTCAAGGGAATAACACTTCCGTCCGTATTGACCACAAAAGCATTGTTTACCGTTTCTTTATGGAGTTTTACGACCATTAACATCGAAACGATACAGGTCAGTACAGCTCCTATAACCACCGCCAAAACGATAAATCGGTTTAGCTTCAGTACGTTGTAAATATTTTTATAAGGCGTTTTCATCGATTTTCTGATTATTTTCAATGTTACCCAACAGCAAAATTTCAGATACTATCACCTCCGAAACATAATGTTTTACGCCCTCTTTATCTTTGTAGGAGCGAGAGGCCAGTTTCCCTTCGATAGCAATTTCTTTGCCCTTTCTTACGTACTTTTCGATGATTTCGGCAACTTTGCCCCAAGCTACAATGGTGTGCCAATAGGTACGTTTTACTTTATCACCTTGTGCATTTTTAAATAATTCATTGGTGGCTAAAGAAAACCGAGCTTTTTTTCTTTCGTTTTCCAAATTCGTAATGTCAGGATCTTCTCCTACATTACCGATTAACTGTATGTTGTTTTTTAATTTGTTCATGATATAATTATTTGATAATTAATGTGCTTTTTAATTTGAATTATCGACTTACCAAATCGGTTTTAAGCCGTAAAGAGTTTAAATACAAAAGAGGTTGCCCTACGGTAGAGTTTGAATTTCAGCAAGACAATAAACCCAATAGACCCGAATTGCAGTAAGGGTGCGAAAAAATTACTTCCCCAATCCGTACCAAACAGGTCGCTCCAGAAATTGGTGTTGATTTCGGTATAAAGATTATTCACGAAAACATTTACCAAAAAGAATGCAGGCACTAGCATATACACACCAGCATAGAGCTTGAAAAAATTGTAAGCCAACGACCTGAATTTTTCAAAAACCGCCAAACTGATAACCAACGGAAAAAAGGCTTGCATAATACCCAAGAGGAAAAACCGTTCCGCCAAGAACAAAGGGTAGATAAACAAATCCAATAGCCACAGGAAAATTCCAATGATGAAGGACAATATCTTTAACCCATATAAGGGAGTAACCAAGGCTTCATATAGCATTGCCATAGCTTTTTTGGCGGCATCCCATGCACTCACATCCTGCTCGATGTCAATATCTTGCATCTGCAACGGGAGGAGTGCGGGTGCCGTGTCCCGATATTGGTTTTCGATGGCGACCAAAATGGTGTCGAATACTCCCAATACCTGAGTGGAAAAAATGACCAAAATTACTACTGCGAAGTTCTTTGCCAGTTCCCCAGGGGTCAAACCCCACGTATAACCTTCATTATTGGCAACACCTTCATTATACTTTTTTAGAA
The DNA here is from genome assembly GCF_034296135.1 of Aureibaculum koreense. Taxonomy (NCBI): domain Bacteria; kingdom Pseudomonadati; phylum Bacteroidota; class Flavobacteriia; order Flavobacteriales; family Flavobacteriaceae; genus Aureibaculum; species Aureibaculum koreense. The sequence continues at coordinate 3,809 of NZ_JAXKVV010000008.1, read as the reverse complement.
TGTTAACGAGGAAGAACAATATGGCCAGTGTTTTCATTCCCGCAATAGTGTATTGTGAGAAATCACTGTTTTTGATGGTGGTAAAAACTGCATCAATGTATTCTAACCCTATGCCTAAAAAAATACCTGACATTAGTAATTGGTTTCTCGGTTATTGATTTTGTGCTGCATTTCTCTAAAAGCAATAATCTCTCGATAACGTCTGGTCTTGGCTTCGATTTCTGCGACCATTTCCTTGGATTGCAGTTCTTTTTCCTTTAAAACCATCGCACGTTCGGCATCTGTCATTTTCATACTATCGTTCGATAGTATCTTATCAATATATTCCATACCATCAATGGAGTTCTGAATAATGGCATCGAAAGAATCCGAAATGCGACCTACTTCATCGGACTTGATAAAAGGTGAATTAAGGATTTCCCTTAAATCGCTTTGCACAACATCGTACAAACGTTGATTATTTCTTGCTAATTCCCTGACCGCTTTGAGTTGTTTAATCACATCGTTTACTTTGTCGATATTCTCCTTTTGCGTTTTAAGGAATTTTACCGTCTTCATTAAATTGGCGGTCTGTTTACCAGATTCCAATAATGATTTTACAAAAGAGATAAAGTTTGTGTTGTCATACACAGGCATCCCCTGACCCGTAGCACGGGCAGGCAATAAAGCAATAAAGGTTACTGCTAATACTAAAATTTTGATTTTGTGTTTCATTTGTTTGTGTTTTAAAGTGATACTTATTGTGATTTCTGAAGGAAGCTTTTAATAGCCTCTTCCATATTAATTGTCTTATCATAAATGGCCATTATGGCCTCGCTCTCTTTTCCGTCAGTCAGGTAGGCAGCAAAGACTTCTGGCGGTACTTCCAATCGGAAAATGTTGCTTTCCTTTCCTATTTTGATGAACATTTCGGTATATTTTCGTGTTCCCGTAAGGTTGTTGCGAATGGATTTTAACTGGTTTAAATCGTGGCTTGATAGGTTAAGCCTGTTCTTTAGTTCGGCATAACCTTTTTCATTCCGAAGGCTATAAATGACCTGGGTGTTTTCCAAAATGCTTGCTGATGTGGAATTGTTGGGCAATTGGTTAATGGATTGAAGGATAATCCCAATTGCTCCATTCTGTTTTCTAATTGCTTGGTAGTAGAATTCGACACTTTCAAGTACATTTTCAAATTTGAGTTGTTTGGCAAACTCATCAAATAGGATGATGCCTTTTTCGGCTTTGTTTCGCCAAATGGTTCTTTGAATGGCCGACTTAATCAATTTAAGCATCACGGACAGGATTTCCTTATTGTCCTTGACTTCATCGAGTTCAAAAACAATCAAACGTTTATCCTCAATTTTATAAGTCTGGTCTTCACTTACATTGAATAGGAAGCTGTATAAGCCATCATCAACATATTCCGAAAGGATGTGTAGAAAATCGTAAATGTTGAAATGCTGCTCCTGAATATGAAGCTCCTTTAAAAGTGCGTCTTTTTTGGTATCTACAAACTGATATAAATTTTCAAGGGAATGGGTGTATTCGACACCTTTTTGGTAATAGTAACGCAGTACCTTTTTAACGGCAACTTCTTCAGCTTTGGTCGTTGACTTACCGGAAGCCAAAAGTTCTAAAAGGAATATTGCCAAATCTTCTAAACGCTCTGGTGTTAAATCATTGACATCAGCAATGTAAAATGGATTGATACCCAAGTTTTTTCCTTGCTCATAGCGCAGGATGATATGGTCATTTGGATAGAGCTTTGCGAATTTTGAATACGACCCCCCTAAATCAATTATGACCAGTCGGACATTTTGTTCAAAATATTGGCGTAGTATATTGTTCGCCAAAAAGGATTTTCCCTCTCCCGTAGGTGCGAAAATGGCAAAATTTCGAGCTTTGATGCGTTTCTTCTTTTCATCCCACACATCTTTCAGTACCGGAATATTATGTTGTCTATCATTAAAAATGACACCTGTAGCATCGGTCTGATAATTGGTATTGTTGATATACAGGCAAAGGGCGTGTTTTAAATCGGTTACAAATAAATCTTCATTTGAAAAGTTGGAAGTAAAACAGCAATAAGAATTTAAGAAATATTGTTTGCGTTCTTCTCCTTTAGGGTAATAAGGTACTATGTCCAGTTCTTTAAACTCTGTCTTAATCTTGGATGCAATATTTTCTAGCTCTCGGGCTTCCCGAGCCCAAAAAACAATGTTCAGATGTCCTCGAATAATCCGTGAACTATCATCCTCATTGATTTTGGCAACTATATCTTCAATCTTTTTTAAGATGACTTTATTCTGTGTTCCAAAATTGGAGCTCTTTTTGAGTTCCTCTATTTTCTTGTCCAACAGTTTTCGCCATTTATGTTTGTCATCCAAATAAATGATTTGGTTGACGATATGGTTTTCATTGAGATTCAGTCCCAATCCGTCAATAAATCCCTGGTGGAATATAAAATCGTCCGAAGTAAATTTGTCATTGGTCTTACTGCTCTGAACCACATCGCCAAAACACAGTTCGCTATTGATTGCCAACACATCAAAATGATGGTCGCCAATTTCGATATTGGATTTCTTCAACTGGATGTCGGTATCGAACCCCTCGTTAAATCCGTTGAAATAGGCATTGGTCAACGATAGCACTTTATCTATATCCAAAGGCATCAATGACACCTTTCGGCTATTATTGACAAAGGAAACGGCATCATTGACCGAAGCAATGAACTCCTGTACATTGTGGTCCATTTTCTTATGGATGCCCTTTTCGACCTTGCGAAACGGATTGGTGAATTTTGGGGCGTTCAACGCCTTGTTATATGGGAGAATAAAGAATAGGTAAGAAGTATGTTTTATGAATTCCCGACCTTTAAAATAATCGTGCGTGGCACGTTGCAAAAAACTTTTGTTGGGTAATTTATCTGCTTCATATTGGCTTTTTTGATAAATGTCCTGTTTATGGATAACCGTAGCGATAGGCAATGATTTAAACGCTTGAAACCACGACCCGTGCATATCCTCAAAATCTTTTTCCGCAAGGGAATAGATTTCAGGACTGTCCACTTGATAGCCCAATACCACGTTGCCATTGTTTGCAAAAACGATATGGTCTTGAATATCCAAAATAGGATGATATGCCGATAGGTTAATTTTCTTCATAGTGTAAGCGACTTCCTTTTTTATTGCTGATTGTTTGTGGAAATACCCTTTTAATGTGCATTAAAGCAGGGTTTTTGGTAATGTGGGTCAAAGCGATATACAGTATGCCGTTTAATAGGAATACTGAAATAATGACCGTAAAGCTGAAAGAAAAAATGATGAACAATAACGAGCCGATAACGACGGTCATCATCAAAGCGAACAATGATATGGGTAGCCCCATTATCACGGCTCGCTTGCGTATGTTTTTATAGACCTCAAAGCGTTTCATTAAACTACGATGCTAATGAGATACGTAAAGATGCCTACTACTGCTCCTGCAATCAATACAAAGACCAACACACGGGTAATTCCTTTTTTTAAGTCGGCATTCTCGCCAAAAAAATGTCCAGCATTAAATAGGAAGCCAATTAAAAAGATAACTCCCAGAATTATTGGGAAAATGGTTCGGATGGTATCGGAAACATCATTTACTGAATCTTCGATACCACCAATTTGTGCAAAAGTTGTACTTGAAATAAGTAACGATAGGATGGTTACATAATACCATTTCTGATTTAAAAATACTCAAAAAATGTTTTAGTGTATAATTGATAACTGGTGATAGATTTTATAAGTTCAGGAGTTAGTTGGTTTACCATCTCAGTAATTTTATCTTGTAGC